>CAZZNP010000089.1:0-15991 GCA_964655785.1 uncultured Gemmatimonadota bacterium | reverse complement strand
ATATCCTCTCCTTGAAAAGACGAATAACTCCCTCTTTATTGACGAATCAAGGTTAACTCGGAAACCTTCCATACCATCTGTGGTCTAACAGATATATCGATCTGTTGCGCGGGATTTCGGCTGTAAATCCGTCTAATACTTGAAAGGGATCTTAGTCTACCATCGAAACAAGGAGATAATCCGATGCGAATTCGCGGAATCAGATACTGGGCACTCCTGGTCGCCATGGGCCTGTTGGCACCTTCGGGGAAGTCGCTCGCGCAGGGCGAAGGGGCTGCGCCGGGCGCCGGGGAACTGTACACCCTGGACCGGTGCATTCAAATCGCACTGGCCAGCAACCCCCAGATCGAGATCGCCCGGAGACAGGTGGAAGTCCGGCAGGCCGCCGTCCTCGGTTCCTATACGGGTGTCATGCCCCAGCTGACCGCCAACGTAGTAAACGCAAACCGGACGACTTCCGGCGATACCCCGGTCATCGTCGAGGGCGTCGTGCTCCGCGAAGCACCGGGAAGTACCCGGACGAACTATGCCAACAACGTGTTCCTGCGCATGGATCTATACAATGGCGGCAGGAACTGGAACACGATCCGGCGTGACCGGCAACTGGTAGACAACGGGAAGCTGGACCAGGCAAGTACCGAAAACCAGGTCACCGTAGATGTGAAGACCCGGTACTACGGCCTGCTGCGAGCGATGCGACTCAGGGAAGTATCGGAAGAAAACGTCCGCGTGAACGAGGCGCAGCTCAGTCGGACCCAGAGCATGTACGAGATCGGCTCCGTAGCCCGGGTCGAGGTACTGCAGGCCAGGGCTAATCTCGGCGGCGCGCGGATCAACCTGCATAACCAGGAGAAGGCGGTTTTACAGGCCCGGGCCGAACTGGCGAACGTCATGGGCATCGGTTCCAGCGAGGTTTTCGACATCGTGGATCCCCTGGAAGGCGGGTCGCTCGACGCGGCGGCGCCCATGGGTTTGCAGGACGCGCTTCGGCTGGCCGAGCTGACCAATCCGGCCATCCAGCGGGACGAGGGCGGCATCCGTTCCGCACTGCTTCAGACGAAGATGGCACGGAGCGGACTTTGGCCGACGGTATCCGGCTCCATTGGCTACAGCCGGTCGGGCGTCCGATTCCAGGACGTATACGGCACCTATGACAAGAACTGGCGGCTGTCCTTCAGTCTGAATCTCAGCATGCCGATCCTGAATGGCACGCAGACCTATGCCGATATTTCGCAGGCACAGACGCAGCAGCTGATCGCGGAGGAGACGCTGCGGCAGACCCGCAGGACCACGTCGCTTGCGATCAGGCGCTCGCTCCTCGACCTGGATACGGCCCGGGAGGTCATCGCGCTCAGCGGCGACAACATCGCGGCTTCGGAGGAAAGCCTGAGACTGGCGGAGGAACGGTACCGGGTGGGTTCCGGCACGCTGCTCGAAGTATTCAACGCGCAGGAAGTCCTGGTGCAGGCGAAATCCGACCTGGCCGGCGCGCAGTACGATTTCCTGATCGCCCAGGCTACGCTGGACGGCGCCCTGGGAAAATCCATGCAATCCGGCCGGTAATCGTCGCGTCTGCGCGGATGTCAGCGTTTTAATTGCTTGAATTGCGGACGGGAAAGCTATAAGAAGGGGATGTCTACCGATCCCGACCTTTTCGTTGCATACGCCGGACCGTCCACCGGAACCCTTGCATGGCCCTGGATTTCCAAGCGGATCACCTCACCTGGATCCTCATCGCCTTCATCCTCGCCTGTATTTTGATTTACGGGCTTTCACGGCGGCTTTTCTCCCTGGTGTCGCCCGCTGCCGCATGGGTGCTGATCGGTCTGCGGTTCGCCGCTGCCGGCGCGCTTCTGGCGATCCTCAGCGATCCCGTTTCAAGCATGCTGGTGGAACGGACCGAATCTCCCGGGCTGGCGGTGCTCGTCGACACATCGGCGAGCATGGGACTGACGGACGGACTGGGCAGCCGGGACGAAGCGCTGGCCGCGGTCCTTTCCAGTGACGCGCTGAATGCCCTGAAGTCCCGTCACCGTGTCCATCTCTACCGTTTTGCCGATGACCTATCGTCCCTGCCCGAGGGCGGGGCCGATTCCCTGTCCACCGACGGCACCGGCACCGATATCGGCGGCGCCCTGTCCTTTCTCGAAGACGGTCCCGGCGCAGGGCGTTTCGCCGCCGCGATCCTGGTTTCCGACGGAAATTTCACCGTCGGGCGCGATCCGCTCCGCGTCGCCGAGGAACTCGATCTGCCCCTTTACGCCGTGGGGATAGGCGACACGCTGGGCGTCCGGGATATCGGCATTTCTCACCTAGCGGTTAACGAAGTAGTGTACGCCGGAAGCAATGTGCCCGTCGAAGTCGCCGTGCGCGGGCGTGGATACGGAAGTGTGCGCGCCCCCGTCACCTTGCGGGAGGAGGGCCGAATTCTGCAAAGCCGGGAAATCGCGCTGGACGGGCAGGAAGAGGAAAGGACGGCGGTTTTCCACATCGTCCCCGAGACCGAGGGAATACATCGCTACGAGGTGGACGTCCCCGTACTGGAGGGCGAGATCACCGCGCGAAACAACCGCCGCGCTTTCGTGGTCAAGGTGCTGAAATCCGGCCTGCGCGTGCTGTATATCGAAGGCGCCCCGCGGGCCGACATGGGTTTCCTCAGGCGGACGATGGAAAGGGACGCCAACCTGGAAGTAACGAGCATCCTGTTCAGGCCCGATGGCCGGACCCATCCCGAACCGATGCCCGATTCGCGCATGGACTGGTTTTCCTACGACCTCGTAATACTGGGCAGTGTGGACTACGAACGCATCCGGCCCTGGGCGCCTTTCATCGTGTCCTTCGTCGAGGAGCGGGGAGGCGGATTGATCGCCTTTGGCGGTCCACACAGTTTCGAGATGGGCGGTTACGCCGGAACGCCTGTCGGCGACCTGATGCCCTTTGGGATAGCCTCGGAAGCAAGAGGGATGACGGAAGGGGCTTTCGTCCCGGTCCTGACGTCCGACGGCGGCACGCATCCGATCACGCGGCTCGATGATGACCCGGCCGAATCGGAACGGCGCTGGATGGAATTGCCTCCCCTGCCAGGCATGAACCAGGTCGGGCGGGCGAAGCCTGGGGCCACGGTGCTTGCCAGGCATCCGACCTGGCGAGTCGAAAACCAACTGGCCCCGGTCATCGCCGTGCATCGCTACGGGCAGGGCCGGGTGCTCGGTATGGCCGTCCAGGGCCTGTGGCGCTGGGACCTCATGATGTGGGGAAGCGGCGGAACCAACGCGGCGTACGAAAGGTTCTGGAACAATGCCGTCTGGTGGATAACCGTGCGGGAAGGCAGCCGCAGGATTCGTGTCGCTCCGGACAAACTCCAGTACGTCGGTGGAGAGACGATTCGCTTCGACGGTCAGATCTACGACGAACATTACCGGCCGGTCGAACGCGCCGATCTGTCCGTGACGGTTCGGTCCGGGCAGGACGGAGCAGGCTCGGTCCAATTGGACCTTTCACCAACGGGACAGGGATACGGACGATACACGGGACGTCTCCAGTTTCTGCCCGCGGGCACGTACTCCTTTGAAGCGGCCGCTTCACTGAATGGCCTTACGCTCGGGACGGACCGGGGAGGATTCGACGTGGGCGAGGCCGGAGCCGAGTTCGAACGGACACGGATGAACCGGGACCTGCTCGTCCGCCTGGCGGATATGACGGGCGGTGGATTCTACGATCCATCCGAAATCGAACGCATGGCCGGCGAGATCAGCGCGGATGAGATCACCGTGCGGGAGACCCGCACCGTCTCGATGTGGAACAACCCCGCCGTGCTTGCGATCCTGGTCTGCCTGCTCGCGGCGGAATGGCTGGTCCGGCGCTACATCGGCATGGTCTGACTGGCCGGGCCCGCCTCGCAAGGCCCGCGCGGTTCTTCTGGATTGGACGCGGCCTTCAGCCCGTAAGCGGACTCGTGTCATGGGAAGAATCCGTTGACACCGCCTGCCGCTTTCCTTACACTTGCACATATCCGTTAGGGGCGGCTCCGCGTGGGCCTGAGAATCACGACCCTTTGAACCTGACCTGGGTTATGCCAGCGTAGGGAAACGGCTGAACTCGGCCGTTTCGAATCGAAACGGCTTTTTCTTTGCCGGTGACGGAGTGGCGGAGTCCCGTGGCGCATCGAACGGACATAGTGGTCGTCGGCGGCGGGATTATCGGTCTGGCCATAGCGAGACGGCTGTGTCTATCCGGAAGCGCTGTCACGGTACTCGAGCAGCACCGCACCGGCCGCGGGGCGTCGTGGTCCGCCGCGGGCATGCTGGCGCCCCATGGCGAATTCGCCGAGTCCGATCCCTATTACATCCTGTGCCGGGCGGGACTGGAACGCTATGCCGGTTTCGTCGAAACCCTCCGGGATGAAACCGGCTGCCCGATCGATTACAATGCCACGGGGATGATCTACCCCGCGCTGACCGACGTCGGACAGGACCGGTTGGAGTCCCGGTTTGAACGGCACCGGTCGAGCGGCGTGTCCGTAGAGAGGCTGACCGTCCGCGAGGCGAGGCGCATCGAGCCGAATCTGTCGAACCGGATACGCATGGCGCTGCGCTACGCGGACGATCACCAGGTAGAAAACAGGGACGTCGTAACGGCCCTGGCACAGTCCTTCCGCCAGTACGGCGGCTCGATCCGCGAAGGCGTCACCGCACGAAAAATCGTGCTGGACGGCCACCGCGTCGCAGGGGTGGATACATCGGAAGGACGATGGACCACGCCGACGGTGGTGATCGCCATGGGCTGCAGGGCGCGCTACCTGGACGGCATCGCGCCCGCGCATCGCATCCCCGTCCGGCCTGTGCGGGGCCAGATACTCGCGCTGCGGTCAGGCGCCGCGCCCCCATTCAGGCATACGATCTATACCGGCGGCGTATACCTGGTCCCCCGTGGGGAAGGTCGCCTCATCGTCGGCGCGACCGTGGAGGAAGCCGGGTTTAGAGACGAAGTCACGCTGGGCGGCGTCATGCAGTTGTTCCGGGGCGCGCTCGAACTGGCGCCCGGCCTGAAATCCTGGCCATTGGAATCCACCTGGTCTGGACTGCGTCCGGTGGCGCGGGACGGATGGCCCGTGCTCGGCGCCACGGGTACGCCGGGCCTCTACGCGGCAACGGGGCACGGCCGGAACGGCATACTTCTGGCGCCGCTGACGGGAGACCTGGTCGCCGAGGCAATCCTGCACGACCGGGTTCCTCCCATCATGCGGCCCTTCCTGCCCGATCGGTTTTACGCCGATCGAACCGGAGAGACGAACGATGAACCTGACCGTTAACGGGAAGACCCGGGAACTGCCCCGGGACACGAGCATCGCCAACTTGCTGAAGGAACTCGGCGTACCCTCCGAAGGGACCGCAGTGGCGCTTAACGGAGCGGTCGTCCCGAGAAAGGAACACGGGACCGCGATGCTTTCGGATGATGACGTGGTCGAAGTGATTCGAGCTGTAGCGGGCGGATAACGTCTCGATCCGTCCCGCGCCGTTCGCCGTCGCGACGAGACGATACATCATAAAAGAACGTAACCCGGGCACGCATTGCGGCCAGGGATCGGACAGGCAAAGGAGCGGTAAAACATGGGCGTCCTGAAAGTTGGCGGATTGGAATTGAAATCCCGTCTGATACTCGGAACGGGGAAGTACGCGAATTTCGAACTGATGCGGGACTCTTTCGAAGCGAGCGGCACGGACATGGTTACGGTGGCCATACGCCGTATCGACCTGGATGATCCCTCCGGGCAGTCCCTGCTCGACTATATCGACCGCGAACGTTACGAACTGCTGCCCAATACGGCCGGATGCTATACGGCCGGCGACGCCGTGCTGACCTGCGAACTGGCGCGGGAGGCACTGGGCACCGAAACGGTAAAGCTTGAAGTCATCGGCGACGAAAAGACCCTGTTCCCCGATAACGAGGCCACGCTGGAAGCCGCCCGCGACCTGGTCGCCCGGGGATTCAACGTCATGCCCTATACGATTGACGATCCCATCATCTGCAAGAAACTCGAAGATGCGGGCTGTGTCGCGGTCATGCCCCTCGCCGCGCCGATCGGCTCCGGCCTGGGCATACGCAACCCCCACAACATCGCCATCATCGTCGAGAACAGCCGGGTACCCGTCATCGTCGACGCGGGTGTTGGGACCGCATCCGACGCGTCAGTCGCCATGGAGCTGGGCTGCGACGGTATATTGATGAATACCGGCGTGGCCGGTGCGCAGGATCCGGTGAAAATGGCTATCGCCATGAGAAAGGCGGTCGAAGCCGGACGCCTTGCCTACGAAGCGGGACGGATCCCCATGAAGGCCTACGCGTCCGCATCCAGTCCGCTGGCCGGCGTGATACATTCGTCCGCCGAATAGCCGTCATGGTAGACTTCAGGTTCTATCTGATCAGCGATCGCTCCCTTTGCGCCGGGCGGTCTCTGGCCGCGGCGTTGCGCCAGGCCTGCCTCGCCGGCGTGGGCGCGATCCAGGTCAGGGAGAAAGACCTGGAAACCCCCGACCTCCTTTCATTGACCCGGGAAGTGCAACGGGAACTCGTACCGCTTCGGCCCGTGCTGATCGTCAACGGCAACCCGGAGGTGGCCGCGGCCTGTTCGGCGCAGGGCGTTCATCTGCCTGAGAGGAGCATGCCGGTCCGCGAAGCCCGCGCCGGACTCCCGGCCGGAGCCCTGATCGGCAGATCGACCCACGGCATGGAAGGCGCGCGCGCCGCCGAAGCCGAGGGAGCCGACTTCATCACCTACGGGCCGGTATACGACACGCCGTCCAAGGCCGGATACGGTCCGCCCAAGGGACTCGTGGCGCTCGCGGAAGCGGCCCGCACGGTGAAGATCCCTGTTTTCGCCCTGGGCGGCGTGACGCCCGTCCGCGCGGAGGAATGCCTGGACGCGGGCGCATTCGGAGTCGCCGCGATCTCGGCGGTGCTCTCAAAGCCCGACATACCGCTGGCCGTCAGACGATTCGAAAAGGCCCTCGGCCGCCTGTGACCACGCCCGACATACCGCTGGCCGTCAGACAGTTCGAAAAGGCTCTCGGCCGCCTGTGACCAACCGCGGCATTTAAAATATTTGTTGACAATTCCGGTAAACTTACCGAAGTTGCTTTCGAATTCCACGAAATACCGGATCTCAAAACCAGCCGTTCAACTATACTACCGAAGCGAGGAAACGTATGCGGCGCATATGGACAGAAACGGTACCATCGCTATTGATGGCGGGCCTGCTCGCAGGAATGATCGGAATCGCATGCAGCGGGACGACCGGCGAAAACGAAAGCGAGCCTGAGACGACAATCGGCACGGAGATCGGCCAGACGGCGCCGAATTTCGAGGTGTATGCCATGGATGGAACGAAGGTAACCCTCGAAGACTACCGGGGCCGTCCCCTGTTCGTGAACTTCTGGGCCTGGTGGTGCCCGCCCTGCATCAGGGACGCGGAACCTCTGATGAACATCGCGAAGGACTACGAAGGCCGGATCGATTTCCTGTTTGTCGGTGTGAACACATTTTACAAGGACGAGCAGCCTCTCGATCCGGCGGAATTCGAGGAGGGATTCGGTCCCGGGCTTGAACGCTTCAAAGAGGGTCTCCTGAAGAGAAACCTGGTTCGGCCCGCCGACGAAGCTGAAAAGGACGATCCGGAAAAAATGGCCGAGATCGCGGAGCGGAACGAGAAAGTCATCGATTACTATATGACCAGCAAGAATTCCCTTTTCGATTTTCGCGGCTACTGGGAACGCCAGTTCCGGGCCAAGACCAACCAGCGATACGGGATTCCCGTCACCTACCTGATCGACAGCGAGGGGCGCATCGCCCTGGATGTCCACCCCAACGATCAGCACTGGGACAAGAACCTGGACATCCTGGAAGACCTGATCGCAGGCAAGGATCTTTCCCATTATGCGGAGCGCTTCCCCATTCCCCCCAAGCACCAGCGTGAGGAGGCGGAAGGAAGCTGATCACCTGGACGGTACGATTCTCCTGCGCATGATCGCTATGCTCAGTGTATTCTATTCGGAATATCCGTCCTTCCATCCAATGGCCGGCGGATCACGACGCCGCGGATTTTGCCGCTGCGGATCACAACGCCGCGGATCACGACGCCGCGGATTATGACGCTGCGGATTACGACGCCGCGGATTACGACGCCGCGGATCATGACGCCACGGGTCACGACACTGCGGATCAAGACGCCGCGGATTATGACGCTGCGGATTACGACGTCATGGAACGCCTGATTCCAGCCCTCCCTTTCATCCAACGCCTGATCCTGTCTGTCATCGCCGGACCGATCGTGCTGATCATACATTCCGGCGTCTATGCCCAGGTGCATACCGGGCCGCGTTGCGGAACGCTGCAGGTCCTTCCCTTCGGCCAGCCGGCATCGGGCGGGCTCGCCGCAAGGCCCCACCGGCCTGACCAGACTATCCTGGGGCGACCAACCGTGCCAGGTGAAGGGAACCGCACGGGCGACCTGGGACATACCTACACTTCCGAGCCCGAATTCCATATCAGTCCCGGCGGCCACTTCAAGATCTGGTACGTCGCCACGACGGAAGACCGGCCCGGTGCGGGCTGGCCGGAGCTGGAAGCCGAAAACGACAACGGCATACCCGAATATGTCCGGTACTGTGCGGAGTTCCTGGACGAATCACGCCGGGTGATCGTGGATGAACTGGGCTACCGGCCACCGCCCGTAGACTATCAGTATCATGATCGGTACGAGGCCATGAATTCGGACGATGGAGGAGACGGACTATACGACGTTTATATTACCGATCTTCCAAGTCAGTTCAGTGGTTATTCCCGCCCGGAAGCGATCACGTCCGGCGCGAAGTTGCCTTCCTACATCGTGGTGGAAAACGACTATATCGAGTCCCGCAGGACGGCAGAGGAGGCCCTCGATCTACTGAAGATCACGCTCGCCCACGAGTACTTCCACGCCGTACAGTTCGGCTACGACGCCGGGGAAGCGGCATTCTGGCTGGAACAAAGCGCCGTCTGGATCGAAGAGCAGGTCTATGACGAGGTCAACGATTACCTGACCTACCTGCCTTCATTCAGCAGTTTCCTGACGGAGCCCTGGATTGCGCTGGACACCGCGGACGGTGAGCACGAATACGCGGGCGTACTCTGGCCGCTGTTCCTGGAGCAGCGCCACGGCAGGGACCTGATCCGCAGCATCTGGGAGCGGGCGGAGACGACCCGGGCGCTGGAAGCCATCGACGGGGAACTGCGCGGCGCCGGCAGCGACCTTGCGGCCGCATTCCATGAATTCACCGCGTGGAACGTCTTCACGGATGAGCGGGCCGACGCGGACCGGTTCTACGAAGAAGGCGCCTCCTATCCGCTGGTCGAATTGAGCGGCCTGCACGAGCTCCAACTAATGGGCGCTTCCGGCCCGATACAGTTCGACGGACCCCAGATACCCGCCGGCCACTATCCGGAGCACCTTGCCGCGAACTACATCGAGTTCGTGCCGGACTCCTCCCGGCACGGAGGACTGCGCATCGAGTTCACGGGCATTTCCGGGGAGTGGGGGGTTTCCGTGGCGGGCAGCGGCGTTATGGACACGGTGGTGACGGCCCCCGCGACCAGGGGAAGCGTCACCATCGAGGTACCCGACTGGACGCGTTTCGAGACCGTCATGCTCGTCGTGGCATCGTTAGAACGCACCGGAGCCGGTTTCGAGTACGCCTACACGGCGACCTACGATCCCGGTCTTACGGGCACCGCACGCCCGATCGCCGCTTCCCTCACCACGTTCCCGAACCCATTTTACCTGGACAGGGAACCCGCCACGGTCCGCTACGAAGTCGGCCGGTCGGCAGACGTCGTGCTCGCACTGTACGATGTGCGGGGCCGGAAAGTCCGTACGCTCGTGGACGGGATCCATTCGCAGGGAACCTACACCACCACATGGGATGGAAGAGATGACCGGGGTAGAAGGGTAGCGAGCGGGGTCTATTTCTGCCGGATGACGTCTGGGGGGACGGCGGGGCGTTCCGAAGTAACCCGGAAGCTGCTGTTCCTAAAGTAAAAGATCCGGAAATGCCCGGATGATCTTTTCGCAAGTGTCGGCCGGATCCTCCCCGTCGTCCACGGATATCCAACCGATCCCGCCAGTCTGCCTGAACCAGGTCAACTGGCGCTTTGCGTACCGCCTTGTCCTTTGCTGAATGCTCGTAACGGCCTCTTCCGGGTCCATCTCGCCGCGGATGCATCTCAGCATCTCCTCGTATCCATACGTTGACAGGGCATGGGTCCCGGCACCGTACCCCCGGTCCATCAAACCGCGGACCTCTGATTCGAAGCCGAATTCGATCATCTCCTCGACCCTGGCGTCGATCCTCGCGTAGAGGGCGGCGCGGTCCCGCTGCAACCCGATGAGACGCGTCCCGTGGGATCGCGATCGGACGGGCCTTTCGAACCAGGAAGTCAGGGTCTCGCCCGTCGCGTCGTGGACTTCCAGCGCCCTTTCGATACGTTGCCGGTCGTTCTCGTGGATGCGGCCGGCAGACTCGGGATCGATTTCTTTCAGTCGCGCATGCAGTGCGGTCGCGGACCGCGCCCGGTATCCCTCGGCCAGGCTTTTTCTGAGCCCCGGCGGGATCTCCGGCGCTTCGAACAGCCCTTCGACGAGCGACTTGACGTACAGGCCGGCACCGCCGACCACGAGGACGGGCACGCCGCGGCCGGCAAGTTCATGCATCGCCTCGCGGGCGCGGCGGCCGTACTCCCCCGCGCTGAAACGGACATCCGGATCTACGATATCGATCAGGTGATGGGGCGCCGCGGCCTGCTCTTCCCGCGTCGGCTTAGCCGTGCCGATATCCATGTACCGGTAGATCTGGCGGGAATCCGCCGAGACGATCTCGGCGCCGATACGCCGGGCCAGTTCGATACCCACGGCGGTCTTGCCAACGCCCGTGGGACCGACCAGTACCGGTACGGGACGGGATTCGGCCGAAGGGGATTTCATGCGGTCGGCCGCCCGGACTGCCCAGACTCGCCGAACTGGTCGGACCGCCCGGACTGGCCGGACTCGCCTAACTGGTCGGACTGGCCGGACTGGCCGGTCGGTGATGTGTTCACGGTCGGCCGCCACGCGCGTATCGCCCGGGCGACGGCGACGACCGGCGCGGTCCATATTCGATCGCGGTGTGCCCTGAGATAGGCGCAAAGTCCGTCGAAATCGGACTCGGTGACGGAAAGATGCCCTTCCGATATGCCGTGGAAGGTCAACACGGCCCACCGTCCCTTGCTCGCTGCTTCCTCGACCAGGCCGATCATCTCGGAGAGCGCGCGACGCTCCACGGGGAAGGAGTAGAGATGGTGCAGATCGGCGGTCAGGGGGTGATTGGCAAAGTCTCCCTTGCCGCGTCCGGCGACATGGTGACGGGCTACGACGGGCACGTAGCTCATCCGGTCCGGCCCCTCGCCCACGTGGGCGTGATAGCATGGATAGCAGAAGGTGAAGTCCACCTGCTCCGGGATGGCCTCGGAAATCCGCCGCCTGCCTTCGCCGATCTCCCATTCCATGTCGTCGAGCGTCATCGTCTCCAGGCAGTCGGCACGGGTCTCCTTGAACGCGCAGGAACAGGGATGGTTGACGGTGTGGTTTCCTACCTCGTGGCCCGCTTTCGCCACGGCTTTCCACGGCGCGAGAAGCCCGCGCCAGTCGGGTCCCCGGGGGTTGACGTAGAAGGTCCCGTGAAGCCCGTTCCCGGCCAGAATCGGCACGGCCCGGTCCAGCTGGGACCGCATGCCGTCATCGAACGTGAGGGACACGGCTCCTTCGTATCCGTCACACCAACCATGGAGCTGATCGGCGGGCATGGACCCTCCCTTTCATTCATCTTGATTGTGTGCCGGCCTCTCCGTATAATATACCATATACGGTGCCCGGCACCCTGTCAATTTCCCATTAACCGCTTCCCGATACACATACGATAGAAAGTACCACGCGATGACCTACGGCGATCGTGAACAACTGCTGAGGGACGACGCATACCTGATCCATCCGCTGCAGCACCGCAACGATCACGACGAACCCCTGATTTGCGTACGGGCCGAAGGGTCTACACTGACCGATATCGAGGGCAAACGGTACATCGACGGGCTGTCGAGCCTCTGGAACGTGAACGTCGGTCACGGGCGCCGCGAACTGGCCGCGGCGGCCGCGGACCAGATCGTCGAGATGGGCTACTTCTCATGCTACGCGGGGGCGACGAATATACCCGCCGTTCGCCTCGCGAACCGCCTGAGAGAGCTGGCGCCCGGATCGCTGAACTACACCTTTTTCACTTCCGGCGGGGCGGTTTCCAACGACAGCGCGATCAAGACGGCCCGTTATTTCTGGCAGCGCGCCGGACGGCCGGAAAAGACCAGGATCATCTCCAGAACGCACGCGTACCACGGGGTCACCATCGGCGCCATGAACGCCACCGGCCTGGAGGCCTACTGGGCGGATTTCGCGACCAGCCTGCCGGGGTACGAACATATCGAGGCGCCATATCCCTACCACTACAGGCCGGAGGTACCCGGCGTGGGATGCGGCGAGGCCGGCGCCAGGGCCCTGGAAGAGGCGATTTTGCGGGAAGGACCGGACACGGTGGCCGCCTTCATCGGCGAACCCGTGCAGGGCGCCGCGGGAGTCATCGTACCACCGGATGATTACTGGCCCAGGATACGGGAAATCTGCACGAAGTACGACGTGCTCCTGATCGCCGACGAAGTGATCACCGGTTTTGGCCGCATCGGCCACTGGTTCGGTCTTTCGCACTGGGGCGTCGAGCCGGACATCATCACCTTCGCCAAGGGGGTGACCAGCGGGTACGTCCCGCTGGGCGGCATCATCGTCTCGGACGTAATCCACGACTGCATCGAAAACGCGCCCGAAGACCGGAAATGGAACCATTCCTTCACCTACTCGGGCCACCCGACCTGTTGCGCCGTCGGGCTGGCGAATCTCGAAATCCTGGAAAGCGAGGGGCTGGTCGAACGAAGCCGGGAAATGGGAGTGAAGCTCATGGCCGGACTGCAGTCGCTGCGAACGCTGCCGCACGTGGGCGACATCCGCGGAATCGGACTGATGGCGGCCGTTGAAGTAGTGGAAGACCCCCCATCCCGGAAACCTTACGATCCCGCGTTGAAAACGGGTGCACGCATCGTGAAGAAGATGCTCGAAAACGGTGTCTATACGCGTTGCCGGGGAGACAGTGTGAATTTCGCTCCCCCGCTGGTCGTCACTTCCGAAGAGCTGGATCGGATGGTCAACGTAGCCGGTGAAGCGATCGAATCGGTTACGGGGTGACTGTGGACACAGGGAACAGGAGGCGCGCCATGAAACTCCTCATCGCAATCGTCAATAAAAGGGATATCCGGCATCTTTCCGATGCGCTGATCGACAACGATTTCCGGTTCACCGAGATCGGCAGCACGGGCGGATTCCTGCGCGCAGGCAACGTCACCCTGTTGATCGGGGTGGACGACGAACGCGTTCCCCCCGTGCTCGAGCTCATCCAGAACCACTGCCACGCGCGGGAGGAAGCCATCGACGTCGCGCAGATCGGTACCCATCTCGACGCCCTCGGGCTGGGCGAGGCGGTAACGACCATGGTGGGCGGCGCGCAGGTATTCATTATCCAGACCGAACGCATGGTTGTGGTCTGATCGCGGCCGCTGCCTCGCGGTCTTGATGTGAGACGCGGCCGCTATTCTGCGGTCCCAATGTAAAACGCGACCGCTACCTCGCGGCCGCTATTCTGCGGTCCCAATGTAAAACGCGGCCGCTACCTCGCGGCCCCTATGTAAATGAACAGGAGCACAGCATTGAAAATCGGTATCGTCGGGCACACCGGGTGCGGAGACTACGGGCATTCCCTGGACCAGGCTTTCGTGGGCGTGGAAGGCGCCGAGATCGCCGCCCTGGCCGATCCGGTCGAGGAGGGCAGGCTGGCCGCGATGCAACGTACCGGGGCAAAGAAAGGTTACGCCCTGTACAAGGAAATGATGGAGAAGGAGAAACTGGACATCGTCGTCCTGGCCACCCACGAGATGAGCAACCATCTCGCCATGGTGCTGGCCGCGGCCGAGCAGGGGATTCACGTGTACGCGGAAAAACCGCTGGCGCGCACACCCGCCGAGGTGGATACCATGGTGGAAGCCTGCGACCGGGCCGGCGTCCTGCTGATCATGGCGCATCCCTGGCGGGGACGGCCGGAGATCCAGCGCCAGGCCATCCCGATGATCCGGGACGGTGGGATCGGCGCGCCGCGCTGGGCCCGCATGTACGGATTCGGCGGCGAGAACGGGGGAGACCAGTGGTTCATCGATCTATATCCCCATTTCTTCGACTTCCTGTGGCAGCTCTTCGGCGAACCGGCCTGGTGTCAGGCGATCATTACCCAGGACGGGAGTCCGGCCGGCCCATCGGACCGGAAAGAGGGGTTGTTCGGCATGGGTACCTCCGCGGGAAACGGCATGTGGGCCCATTACCAGTTCGACGGATTCAACGCGGAATTCGAATCCTTCGCTGGCGACGGCATCGAGAATCCCTATCGGATCGACATCCACGGGACAGCGGGAACGCTCGTGCTGCCCGGTCCCACTCAGGACGGACCGGACATCTACTTCCATCCCCATTCGAACCCGCAGCCTTTCGACGACGACCGCTGGGAAGTGCTTGCCCACGAGCGGGTACCGGGCGGGCAGAAATGGATCAACGCCCACCACCGCATGGCGCGGTCCATGATGGACCTCATCGAAGGCAGGAAGCCCGAATACGAATTGTGCCACGCGCGCACGGCCCGGCGCCATATCGAGATGGCCATGGGCGCGCACCGCTCCCACATTACGGGTGCGCGAGTGCGTTTCCCCTTTGGCGAGACCGGCAACCCCTTCGACGACTGGCCGGAAGAAGGGCGGGCATAGATGGATATCGATCGCTTCCGGCACCACCTGTCCGGACCCGTCGCTTCGATCAACACGCCTTTTCTCAAAGATGACGGTATAGACTACGAGGGATTGCGCCGGTTCGTCGATTTCTGTATAGAAGGCGGCGCGGGAACCGTGCTGTTCACCCCCGGGGACAGTCTCTATTCGCTGCTGACCGAGGCGGAAGTCGCCGAGATGACGGCTTTTACCGCGGGCATCGTAAAAAACCGGGCGCTGTTCATCGCGAGCGCGGGATTCTGGTCCACGCCGCAGACCGCCGCCTTCGCGGAGTATGCCCGGGACTGCGGTGCGGACGCGGTGATCGTGGCGCCTCCCGACCGAGGGATGACGGTGGACGGCCTCGTGGCTTACTACGGCGAGGTGTCGCAGGCCCTTCCGGCGTTCATCCTGAGCGCCGGGCTGGTAAGCGTAGGCGTCCGGGGCGCGCTCGAAACGGTCGAACGGCTCCTGGACGAGGTGCCCGGCGTCGTGGGTTTCAAAGAAGATTTCGGTCCGGATTTTGCCCGGGGCGCCTGCGTGAGAGCCCACGAAAAATGGGCGATCTTCGCCGGCGGCCAGAAGCAGACCCACATGGACATGCTGCCCTATGGCTGCGACGGGTACATGTCGACTTTCATCAAGTTCAAGCCCGACATTGCACACGCCTACTGGTCCGCCGTCGAGAAGGTTGATCTCGATGCGGCCGCGGACATCATCGCGCAATACGATATGCCCTTGTTCGACCACCTCTACAACACCTATCCGGCCGGCGGCGACGCGGCACAGCACGCCGTCCTTGAACTGGCTGGAGTATGCGGCCGCTGGCGGAGAAGCCCCCTGCCCGATCTCTCGGACGAGGAGATGGAGCACCTGAAGGCGTTCCTGGCGGATGGCGGCATGCTATAATCGAAGCAGCCCGGCGGGCTCGGCGAAGCGCCCGCCGACAAGGAAAGCGACTGTCACATACAAATCGGCTACACAACCTGGGGCTTGCCCGCGGTTCCCGTGGACCAGGCCCTTT
>CAZZNP010000088.1:2170-16064 GCA_964655785.1 uncultured Gemmatimonadota bacterium | reverse complement strand
GAGCGTGGGGAAGCGACACGGAATGGAAGAGTCCGTATCGATGGCGCTCGATCCGGAACTGCACTGCGCCTGTATCCACAAGCAGGTCGCCTTCGGTTTCCTCGATGCGAACGGAAGCAGCCGAAGTCGCCCGTATGCGCGCTCCCCCGGTCCCTTCGTCCGTCAGCGTATAGACCGCTTTCCCCGATGATTCGGCATCCGCCTGGAAGTCCACAAGCACCCACTTCACAGATCCGTCCGGCCATCGGCTGAGCACCCGGAACTGGGCGGGAATGCCGATCCCTTGCACATCCGATATGCTCAGTTCCGCTGTCCCGCGAAGCGCGCCGCGGGGCAGGGGGACGCCCCGGGTCACGGGCCATTTCTTCGGGTTCCGCCTGGCGTCCCAGGCAAACACGATGGGGATCGAGATCATATTTTCTCCGGCTGATATGGAACGGCGCGCATGGCTTGATCCGCATCACCCGCATCCGTATATTCCGTCGTACCCTGCGAGCAACATGGAATTGCGGGCATCATGAAATACAAGCAACATGGAATATAAACCAAGGAGTCCACCATGTCAGGCCCCGTCAAGCTGAAGTCCATTGCCATAACCGGGAAGGCGGCCGGTCCGAAACTGCTCATACTCGGAGGTATACACGGCGACGAATTCGAGTCCATGTGGACCATACGGCGGCTGAAGGAGGCCCTGGATCCGGCTGAACTGCGCGGCACGGTAACCCTGGTTCCCGTCGTTAACGAGGCGGCCTACTGGCGCGGCGAGCGGACCGCGGAAGACGGCCTGGACCTGGCGCGTACCTGTCCCGGACGGGAGGACGGCACCATCACCGAGCGTGTCGCCTTCGCGGTGAGCGCGATGATTCGAGAGGCCGACTACCTGATCGATCTGCACAGCGGGGGCCTGATATCCAGGTTCTACCCGACGGTGGGCTACATGCTGCATGCCGACGCCCAGGTCCTGGCGCGCCAGCGGGAGATGGCCCGTGCATTCAACATGCCCATCGTCTGGGGAACGTACGCGGGGCACGACGGGCGCACGCTGTCCATCGCCCGCGATGCCGGCATTCCCGCCATATACTCGGAGTGGATGGGGGCGGGAGACTGCGATCCCGAGGGTGTCGATGCGTACTACGAAGGCTGTCTCAACGTCATGGGCGTGCTGGGCATGATCGAGCGCGACCAGCCGCCGTCGAGAATCCGGCACACGGTGGAGGACGACCGGGAAGGGTCGGGCCACATCCAGTTGAACTACCCGTCCCCCTTTTCAGGATTCTTCGAACCCTGGGTCGAACTGATGGATCGCGTGGCGCCGGGAGACGTTTTCGGCGTGGTCACCGACCTGCTGGGTGACCGGAGGGAGGAGATCGTGTGCAAGCAGTCCGGCCACGTGCTGGTCCTGCGCACCTTCAACCGCGTGCACGAGGGCGAGACGATCGCGGCGGTCCTGGAGGTATGATGGATGTGCTTCACTGAGGCTGAAAACGCACTACTTTAATCTGATCTTCGTTTTGGCGTGCCCTGGCAAGATTGAAGTTGGCCTGGCGACGCAGCCAGAATTCGGCGTTGGACCATCCGGCCTTTTCCAGCCGAATCGCCATTTCTACGGAAACCGCCGAATGTCCATTCAGCAGACGCGATAGCGTGTGGCGGGAAACATCAAGTACCTTTGCCGCCTCGGTGATGCTCAAACCATAGGGAACCAAACAGTTCTGCCTGATACTGTCGCCTGGATGCGACGGAGTGTGCATTGCCATGATGCGTGACCCTTCCTAATGATAGTCGACCAGATCGACACCGTGCACGTTCTTATTTACTAATCGAAATATGATTCGCCAGTTGGCTGAAACGGAAATGCTCCAATACTCCTTCAGGCTTCCCTTGAGTGGATGCAGACGGTATCCTGGAAGATCAAGATCGGATGGCTTGGAAGCGGCGTCGAGATCCGACAGGATAAGCACGATACGCCTCGCGAGATCACCACGCACCCCACTTGTCGAACCGGAATCATAAATCCGCTTGAGACCTCGGTGTCGAAAAGATTGTATCACTGTATACGTAACGGACCTGATTTGTCGTGTCAATGCCAATCGCCGAGCCAGGGATCAGACCATCCGTCGGACGTGTACCTTGACGCATGGGATATCGTTGGCTTATTCTATTATTGTCGGAAATCGCTCGACAATCTCGTAAGTGTTTTAAACGATGGATCCCGCCGCCGGCCTACTGCCGAGTGGCACATTGAGGCCCGGTTGATCCCATGATCCGTGACTCCTACTGGCTGGACATGCCCTACACGCCGTCGGATCCCCTTTCGGATGATCTTGACGTGGACGTGGTCGTCATCGGCGGCGGCGTGACGGGGGTGACGGGCGCCCTGTTCCTGTCCGAAGGCGGCGCGCGCGTGGCCGTGGTCGAGCGCCGCGAGGTCGCCTCGGGCGCGACCGGCCGCAACGGGGGTTTCATGCTGGCAGGGACCCACGAATACTACGTCGAAGCCGTGGAGGAACTGACGGACATGTACGGTGCCGACGGCAGGAAACTGGCCCGGGAGGCGTGGCAGATCGCCCTCGAAAACCACGACCTGATGGCCGCGCTCATGAAGCGATACGATATTCGCTGCGACTACTATCGGCACGGCAGCTACGTGTTGGCGATGAAGCGGCCGGACCGCGGTTCTCATGCCGATCCCCTGGAACGGATCGTCCAGTCCTGCCGCCTTCTGCAAGAGGATGGGTTCGACGTGGAGTACCTGGACGAGGAAAGGCTCTACGGGCTCAAGCGCAGTCCCCTGCTCGCTGGCGCGCTCTGGAACCGGTTCGACGGGGAGCTCCACCCGGTCAGGTACGTGCGCGGTCTCGCGGCCGCCGCACGCGGGCTGGGCGTCCGGTTTTTCGAAAACACGGCGGTCACCGGGGTCGAGCGGTTCGGATCCGGTACGGAAGGACGCGATAGAATGGACGGACGTACGGTCAAGCGGAGAGACCGTGGCCTGCTGGTCCGTACGCCGGGCGGGACGATCAGGACCCAGTACGTGCTGCTCGGGATGAACGCCTACACGCCCCAGCTCGATGCCCGGTACGAGCAGCGCATCATTCCCCACCGGGGACAGGTCTTCACGACGGAACCCGTTCCGGAGCGGCTGTTCAACGGCGTATTCTACGCCAACGACGGGTGGGATTTCTGGCGGCAGTTGCACGACGGGCCCGGAGAGGGCGGCCGCCTGCTCTACGGCGGCGGGCGGAATCACCACATCCGCGCCGAAAGAGGGTATCACTTTCTGCGGCGCAGGGGCCGGTCGATCCGGACGTACGGGGGCTACAAGGAACGCCCCACGCGGGCGGTGCAGCGGTCGAACGACCGGTCATTCAACGCCACTTTCCCCTATCTTGCCGGCCTCGGGCGGTCTCACCGCTGGGGCGGCGTCATGGGCTTCTCCTACGACAGCAGTCCCTTCGTCGGCGAGACCGAAACGCCGGGCGTCCACATCGTCGCCGGATTCACGGGCCGGGGCAATGCCTATGCCACGGTGGCGGCGCGCATGCTCAGCGACCGGTTACTGGGCAGGCTTTCCGACGTCGAACGCCGGTTCGAGACCGTGAAGAAGGTATTCGATCCGCTGCGCGGCGGGTTCGACGCGGAGAACCGGCGGCGCTAGCCCGGTAGCCACCAGCACACTAGCCCGGTAGCCACTTGCACGCTAGCCCGGTAGCCCACTTGCACGCTAGCCCGTGTTACGCGAACTGATGAAAGTGACGGGTCACGCGCCGTTCCACCTGCCTGAGGAGGATGGACAGGGACAGGCAGAGCAGGAAGTAAACGAAGGCGACCAGCAGCCAAACCTCGAAGAGCAAACCGCTCGAATTGGCGATCTCCGATCCGACGAAGGTCAGTTCCTGGATCGAGATGAGCGAGACGATGGAAGAGTCCTTTACCAAAGAGATGTACTGGCCGGTCAGCGGCGGCGCGATGCGTGCCAGCGCCTGGGGAAAGATGACGAACCGGTAACGGTCCAGGACCGGGATCCCGAGGCTTTCTCCGGCTTCCCACTGGCCGCGGGGTATGGCGGCGAGACCGGCGCGGACGACTTCCGCGATGTACGCGGCGCTGATGAAGGAAATGCACAATATGCCGGAGACCAGGTTCTCCCAGAGGGCCGGGGGACCGAAGAGGAAGCGCTGCCATCCCGACGCATCCTCCGCTGGACGGTTGAAGAGGGCGTCCAGGCCCAGCAGCGGCATCAGCTGGCTGCTGATGAAGAAGTAGAAGATGAAAATGAATACCAGGGGCGGGATGTTGCGGAGTATCTGAATGTAGGTCAAGCAGAACACGCGCAGGGCGCGCACCCTCGAATATCTCCCCACGCCGAGCAACACCCCCATGACGGTGGCCAGCACCGCCCCCCCGACGCTGAGCCGCAGGGTAGCGTAGATCCCCGTCAGAAAGAAGGGCGCGTCTCCTGCCTCGCCGGACGCGAAGACGGTCGACAGCGCCTCGGCCCAGTCCCAGCGGTATGCCACGCCGATGGCCGAACGGTACCACAGCCATCCTGCCGCCGCGATCAATCCGATCAGCAATATTCCGTCGAGCCGGGTGAGGCGGAACCGCCGCCTCGATTCGCGCGTGCCGCCGCTCCCGTTGCCACCCTTGCCGCGTCCGCTTTCGCGCCTGTGGCCTCCGTGCGTGCCGCCGCGTCCGTTGCCCTCGCGCCTGCTTTCGCGTCCGGTCGACGACATCATGCCCCCGCCCTTCGCCGTTCGGCCAGGGCCGCCGCGGTCGACAGCGCCAGCGTCACGGCCAGGTAAATGCCGGCGACGGTCAGCCAGATCTCGAAAGTAAGGAAGGTGTCCGCGATGAGGTTGCGTCCCTGCGTGGTCAGGTCGAAGATGGCGATGACGCTGACGATGGATGAGTTCTTAACGAGCGACACCGCCTCGTTGGTGAGCGGCGGAAGCATGTGGCGAAGTACCTGGGGCAGAATAACGTGTCGGTAGTTGTCGATGCGCGACAGCCCCAGGCTCTCCCCCGCCTCGACCTGCCCCCGGGGAATGGCGCGCAGGCCGGCCCGGAAGATCTCGGACGTGTAAGCGCCCTGGAACGCGGCGAGGCACGCGATCGCCGTCGTGACCTGTCCCCAGCCGAGAATGGGACCGAGGACGAAGTACATCACGTAGAGCTGGATCAGCAGGGGGGTGTTGCGGATCAGTTCCAGGTAGCCGCGGGCGAGGCCGCGGCCGATCACCGAAGACGACAGGCGAAGGAGCGCGGCCGCGAGTCCGATGACGAGGGTCAGGACGAGGCTGAAGACGGATATTTCGAGGGTGACGAACAGGCCCTGGATCAGCGGACCGGCGGACCAGGCGCCGTTTTCGGACGTGAACAGAAACTCGTCCACGCGGTACCACTGCCACCGGTAGTTGATGTTCTCCGCGCCGCGCATGACCGCGAAGACGAGGATGCCGGCCATGGCCGCCGGCTGAATCCAGTTCGACAGGACACGCCTGATCCACGGCCTGCGGAGTAGGCCGATCACGCCGTAGCCTCGTAATGGAGGATCTGGTTGAGGAAGGCCCGGGTCCTCTCTTCCCGAGGCGCGTCGAAGAACTCGTCCGGCACAGCGCTTTCGACGATTTCGCCGTGATCCATGAAGATGACCCGGTCGGCCACCTTGCGGGCGAAACCCATTTCGTGGGTTACGCAGACCATGGTGATACCGTCGTCCGTGAGTTCGCAGATCACGTCGAGCACCTCGCGGATCATTTCCGGGTCGAGGGAGGAGGTGGGTTCGTCGAAGAGCAGGATATCAGGCTGCATGCACAGTGCGCGGGCGATCGCCACACGCTGCTGCTGACCGCCGGATAGCTGGTCGGGGTACTTTTCGGCCTGGTCGCCGATGTGCACGCGCTCGAGATAGGCCAGGGCGGTTTCCTCCGCCTTGGCCTTATCCATCCCGAGATTGCGCATGGGGGCGAGGGCCAGGTTGCGCAGGACCGTCATGTGGGGGAACAGGTTGAAGCTTTGGAAGACCATGCCGATCTTGCCGCGCAGTTCGCGGGGAAGCCGCTCGCCCGGTCCCAGCGCGACGCCGTCTACGCGGACTTCGCCCTGGTCGTGGGTCTCGAGGCGGTTCATGCATCGAATCAGCGTGGACTTGCCCGAACCGGACGGTCCGCATATGACGATGCACTCGCCTTCGCCGATGCGCAGGTCGACGTCCCGGAGGACCTGGAACGTCCCGAACCACTTGCTTACCTTCTCGAACGTGATGATGGGTTGGGTTTCGGTAGACACGGGTCAGGCGCCCTCGATCATCGCCTTCATCCTGGCCGCGACCCAGTCGACCGCCACGTCGATCATGCCTTGTCCCTTCACGGCGTCGGCGAGCTTGGCTTCGTGGTGGAATTCCCGGTCCTGCGCGGCCCGGTCGGCCTCGGAGATGGTCAGTCTGGCCGAATCGTAGTCAACGCCTCCCCAGTGTACGTGCCTGGGAAAAGCCGCGTAAGCGAAGGACGTCTCGAACTCGCTGGCGTGGCCGGGACAGTTGTTCGACGCCATGTATTTTTGTACGATTTCCGGTGTATAGGCTTCCCAGTAGCTGCAGAAGGCGAAATCGACGCCCAAACGGGACTGGATGTCCTCCAGCACGTTCATGACGGGACCGGAGTTCCCGGCATGGCCGTTGACGACCAGAATATGGTTGATCCCGCCTCTCTTCATGCTGTCGGCCACATCATGAAGGAGTTCCGTGAAGATCTCAGGCCGGGTCGTCAGCGTGCCCTTGTGGTCCATCCAGTGCTCCGACACGCCGATGGCCAGCGGCGTGGTGACCACGACCTCAGGGTAGAGTTTCTGCGCCGCGCGTTCGGATACGTGTACGGCGCTGGCGGTGTCGTGGGACATCTCCAGGTGCTCGTTGTGCTGTTCCGTGCTGCCCGTGGGGATTATGGCTCCTTTGAGGTTGCCGTCGTAGATCCCCTCGCGGAACTGCCTGCGGGTCATTTTCCAGAGCTGTACGGGTCGGTCTTGGGGTAGGGCATCGGACATGGAAGTCTCCTGACTGGTTGGCTGATGGCCGCGCCGGTCAATCGATGCCACGGATTTGCCCATGACCATCGAAGGGGCGGCGTTGACGTTGCAGACGGGTTAGCCCGGCTGGTCGTTGTCGCTCAAGCGTAATCCTCCCGGGGCGGGCTGAATATGTCCAGGGCCACGGATTTGGCCATGACCTCGGTCACGCCGTGCCGGACCCCGCCGGGTATCACGTACTTGTCGCCCGTCCTGATGGTCCTGCTTTCCTCGCCGATGACCATGACGAATTCACCTTCCAGCACGACGCCCAACTGTTCGTGGGGATGATCGTGCATGGGCACCTGCGATCCCGGCGTGAGCGTGACGAAGGACATCTGGGCCTTGTCGCCCCCCGCTACGGCGATGCTCACACCCGGGGCGATCGATTTTGTGGACATGTTTTCTTCTTCGACGAAATACATTTAATCCTCCGGCGGTTACCAGGGTGCCAGGTGGCTATGGATGGTCTTCCAGCGGTCGATCTACGGTCTTCCAGCGGTCGATCTACGGTCGTCCAACAGGTCGATTTACCCCGTCGCGGCGTACACGGCGCTCGCCGCCGCCACGCCGCTTCCTGCGGTTTCGTGGCCTTCCGACCGCAGGGTCTGTTCCAGGGCGCCCAGGTACAGCATGACGTGGTCGCGCTGAGCGGACTGCCCCATGAGCCCCACGCGCCAGGCCTTGCCCTTCAACGCGCCGAGACCGCCGCCGAGTTCGAGCCCGTATTCCTCGAGCAGCCGCCGCCGGACGCCGGCCTCGTCGATACCCTCCGGGGCCAGGACGGGGTTGATGGTCGGCGCGCGGTGGGGGGCGTCGACGAAAAATGCGAGGCCCATGGCGTCGATCCCGGCCCGGAACGCTTCATAGTTCAACGCATGGCGCCGGTGACCGTCTTCCAGACCCTCCTCGTGGATGAGGACGAGGGCTTCCCGCAGCGCGTAGAAAAGGTTCACAGGCGCGGTGTGGTGATAGACCCGGTCGCCGTCCCAGTACGCATTGACCAGGGAGAGATCCAGGTACCAGCTGTCGACCGGAGTTTTACGCGCGCCGATGACCTCCAGCGCGCGGTCGTTGAGCGTGAGGGGCGCCAGGCCCGGCGGGGCGCTCAGGCATTTCTGGCTGCCGGTATAGCAGATATCGATCCCCCATTCGTCGACCTTGACGGGCGTACCGCCCAGGGAGGCGACAGTGTCGACCAGGACGAGGGCGCCGTGCTCGTGGATGACGGAGATGATCTCCTCGAGCGGCTGCAGCACGCCCGTGGAAGTTTCCGCGTGTACCAGGCCCACGAGTTTCGGCCGGCAGTCCGCAAGCGCTCTTCGTACCTGTTCCGGCGTAAACGGCCGGCCCGGTTCGCCATCGAGGCGGATCAACTCGCCCCCGTGGCGCTCGACCATCTGGGCCATGCGGTCGCCGAACACGCCGCCCACGCAGATGAGTACTTCGTCTCCCGGCTCTACGAGATTGCAGATACAGGTCTCCATGCCGGCGGAACCTGTGGCGGAGACCGCCAGGGTCATGTCGTTTTCGGTCTGGAACACGTACCGGAGCAGGGCCTTGATATCGTCCATGACCCCGATGAAATAAGGGTCCAGATGTCCCGTAAGCGGGGCGCCCAAGGCCTGGTAGACCCTCGGATGCATGTCGCTCGGGCCGGGTCCCATGAGGACGCGCCGGCCGGGATCGAGGGGGGCGTATGTATGATGGTGCGCGGACATATGGATGTGTTCCCTTCGGAGCGTATGCCGATCGGTTTAATTCGTCAGGGGGTCTGAATCAGGGTGCTGGCGGTCCAGGCATCGACAAAGCCCTGGCGCCTGAACCAGTCGCGCAGGGTGTCGGCATCGACCTTGTCCGCGAAGTCACCTACACGGACCTTGAAACTTCCGGCTTCCTCCTGCAGGTAAACGCTGTAGAACCATTCCGCCAGCGTCCGCTCGACCTGCTTCAACGCGGCTTCGGCCGCCTCGCGGTTCGTAAACGAATAGAGCTGGACCCTGTAACCCGGGGAAGGCTCGGCGGCAGGAGCGGGCGTAGGGGTTACGGAAGCCGGTTCGGCCGGATCATTGGACAATTCGCTTTCCGCCTGCGGCGCGTCGTCATAGGTCTCCGGCGCATCGGGTTGAGCCTCAGGCATCGCGGCGGGTACGTTTCTTCCCGATGAAAACGGACCGCAGCCCGCTGCATGCAGGCCGAATCCAAAGCAGAACACCATCATAGCCATACGGAACAGATTGCCTTTCGGATCGCTGAATCGCATGACAGGTACCTCTATCGGTGGGGCGGGCGGCATGGGCGCAGGACAGGAGTCAAAAGCAAGGGTAGTATAGGAGGCCGTCACAGGGGTGTCAATCAAATTGGTCGTAACAAAAGAGGACTCCGGGAAAACCCGGAATCCTCATGAAAACCCGTTGCTTTTGTCAGTTGTTCGACCGCCGGAAACCGCCCCGGAACTTACATGCCTTCTCCCGAAGTGATCAGTTCCAGTTTTTTCTTCTGGTAGTTTTCGCTCTTGGTGAACAACTCCATCTTTCCGGCCTCGTCAGTTTCGATGCTGGCCAGCCCGGCATAGGCATCGCTGAGTACATCGTAGGCTTCGATGCTATTGGGCTGAAGTTCCAACAGCTTGTTCATGCTGTCCACTGCGCCCTGAAACGCCGGCATAGCGGTTTCCACGTTTCCGGAATCCCGATCGGCCAATCCCTTGTTGTAGTGGGTGGCCCCCAGGTATCTCAGCAGATCGACGTCCTCGGGAAGGGCGGCGTGTCCCTTTTCAAGCGTTTCGATCGCCTCGCCCAGGTCGTCCCTGGCGGTCTGGATCGAACTGACGTCCCGGTACAGCGACTTTTCTAGTGGAAATGCTTCGATCGCCCGTTCGTACGTGGCGATTACACCAGTCGTGTCGGCCAATTCGAAATAGGCGTTGCGCATGATGAGGTAGGTATTGAGATCGACCTCTTCCGACATGTCGATGACTTTTTCGCAAGCCGAGATCGCCTTGTCCCAGGACTGGGTGTTGTAGTACACGTTGACCAGGCCGTCCCAGGCTTCGTACTTGTCCGGGGCGAGCTCGAGAAGCGTCTCAAGGGCTAACCTGGAACCTTCATAGTCTTCAGCGCTCAGGGACGCGTATCCCCAGTACAGATAGCCCTGCTGCTTGGCTTCTTCCAGATCGTCGGCGGTCTTTGTCTCGTTCTTCTTGCCGATGGATCGCAATGCCGCCTGCAGCATCGATGTCGCGTTTACGGAGCGACTGTAGAAATCGGCCGCCTCCGCGAATTCCTGTTTTTCATAGCTCTGCCTGCCCACCTCGTAGTTCTGGCGGATCATCGTAGTCAGGGTATCCCTGTACCGTTGCTTGTCTTTCTTGTCCAGGTCGTCAAAAGTAACGACATCCCAATGCTGGAACATCAGATCGAAATTCCCCTGGTAGTAATGAATGAGCCCGAGGAGGTAGTGGGCGTCGTTGCTCTCCGGGTCCTTCTCCAACGCCGTCTCGAGCAACGCCATGGCCTTGTCCCACTGTGGGGGCGTTTCGCGGATGTAGATTTTCGCGGAACGGAGCTCGATTTTCTGCGCGTCGGCCGCGACGGGTACCAGCAGGGCGAAGCCGAGGGCAAACAACACGCAGGTGGAAACCTTTCTGAAGAACATTACGGACTCCTTTCGACAGGTACTATATCGGCACGTCTCCGAGGCCTGCCATGGGTACGCATCTTGATGGCTGATCCCTGTAAATTCGTTACCGGTGAATCCATTAAAGACAATCATATAAAATACCGTTACCTGTGCTTTATAGTCAAGATGATTCGTCATCGTCGCGCCGGAAACTCACCCGGCCGCCGACGATGGTCAGGATCACGCTCCCCTTCAGCGTGCGCCCCGCGAATGGCGTATTGGCGGATCTTGACTTGAAGGACGCGGGATCCACGGTCCAGGTTCCATCCGGATCGAAAAGGACAAGGTCGGCCGGACCACCGGGCGACAGGCCGCCGCCTTCTACCCCCAGGATACCCGCGGGGGACGCGGACATGGCCCGTACCGCGTCCATCAGGGGCATCTGGCCGGATCCGACTATTTCGGAGAATACGACGGCCAGCGCGGTTTCAAGTCCCGTGACGCCGGCCAGGGCTTCCTGGAACTCCGTGTTCTTTTCGTCCAGGGACCGCGGCGTGTGATCCGATGCGATGGCGTCGATGGTCCCGTCCGCGAGCCCTTCACGAAGCGCTTCGGCGTCGGCCTTGCTCCTGAGGGGCGGGTTGGTTTTCAGATTCGTATCGAACGAGGACAGCGCGTCGTCGGTCAGCACCAGGTGATGCGGGCTGACATCGGCGGTTACCCGGATGTCCCGCTGCTTCGCCGATCGGACGAGGCCGACCGTCCCGGCCGTGCTGACATGGGTGAGGTGAATCCGCCCGCCCGTCCATTCCGCCAGCATGATGTCGCGGGCGGCGACGGTCTCCTCCGCGATGGGAGGGATGCCCTTCAGGCCCAGCCGCGTGGCATGTTTCCCCTCGTGCATGAGGCCGCCGGCGGAGAGCGACGGGTCTTCGCAGTGCGTCAGGATGGGCAGATCGAACATCAGGCAATATTCGAGGGCGCGCCGCAGGATGGCCGGATCCCTGATGGACCGGCCGCCATCGGACAGCGCCACGGCGCCGGCTTCGGCCAGTTCACCGATCCCGGTCAGGCGTTCACCCGCCCTGCCGGCCGTCACCGCGGCAATGGGATAGATGCGCGCCGCGGCAACTTCAGCCCTTTCATGTATGTAATTCACGGCAGGCGCGTCGTCGATGGCCGGATCGGTATCCGGCATGCATGCCACGCCGGTGAAGCCGCCCGCCGCGGCGGCGAGCGCACCGCTTTCGAGGTTCTCCCTGTACTCGTAGCCGGGTTCGCAGAGGTGGGCGTGGAGATCGATCAGGCCGGGCAGGACGATCAGGCCGGCCGCGTCGATGACGGCGGCGCTCTTTGCCTCGCTGTCCGCGGGGCGATCCACGATCCTGCCGTCTCGGAGCCAGAGGTCGCCCGGTCCGTCACGGCCGGAGGCGGGATCGACGATGCGTCCGTTGCGGACCACCGAGAGGCCCGTTCCGATTGATGTAACCGGTCCGTCAGGCCGCATCGCGCTCACCTCCGCCGTTGAGGAGATAGAGGACCGCCATGCGTACGGCGACGCCGTTGGTCACCTGGTCCAGGATGACCGACCTGCCGCTGTCCGCCACCCGGCTGTCGAGTTCCACGCCACGGTTGATGGGGCCGGGATGCATGACGATGGCGCCGGGCTTCGCGAGTTCCAGCCGCGTGGGGTCGATGCCGTAGAGCCGCGTGTACTCCCGAAGCGAGGGAAAATAGGCTTCGTGCTGTCTTTCGAGTTGTATTCGCAGGGCGTAGACCACGTCGGCGCCGCGGAGGGCATCCTCCAGGCGGTAGCAGACCTCCACGCCCATCTCTTCGATGTCGACGGGAATCAGCGTGGGAGGACCGCAGACGACGACGCTGGCGCCCATCTTCCGGAGTCCCCATATGTTGGACCGCGCCACCCGGCTGTGGGCGATGTCGCCGATGAGCGCGACCCGCAGGCCATCCAGGCCACCCAGCGCGTCCCGCACGGTCAGGAGGTCCAGCAGGCCCTGCGTGGGATGTTCATGGGCGCCGTCGCCCGCGTTGATGACGACCGCGTTCGACAGGCACCGCGAGAGGAAAAGAGGCGCGCCCGCCGCGGCATGGCGCACCACCACGCAGTCCACCTGCATGGCCTCGATGTTCCGCGCCGTGTCGCTCAGGGATTCACCCTTGGATACGCTGCTGCCGGTGGAAGAGAAATTGAGGGTGTCCGCGGAAAGCTGCTTCTCGGCCAGTTCGAAGGACAGCCTCGTGCGGGTGCTCGATTCGAAGAACAGGTTGACGACGTTCTTCCCCCGGAGGGCGGGGACCTTGCGTATGGGCCGCCGTATGACTTCCTTGAAGGAGTCCGCCGTATCCAGGATGAGACGGATTTCCTCGCGGGAGTAGTCCTCGAGCCCGATCAGATGCCGGTGGCGTAGCGCCTGGAGACGATCTTCAGCCATCACGCCGTCTCCTCCACAGCGACGTTGTCGTCCCGGTCCAGTTCATGTACGTGCACGACCACGGTCCTGCCGGGGCCGACTTCGATGTGTTCGCCCACATAGTCCGCCTGGATGGGGAGTTCCCTGCCCTCCCGGTCGATCAGGACGGCGAGTTCGATGCGCCTTGCCCTGCCGAAATCCTTCAGCTCGTCCAGCGCGGCCCGTATGGTCCGTCCCGTGTAGAGGACGTCGTCGACCAGGATGACGGTGCGTCCCTCGATGTCGAAGGGGATGTCCGTCGTGCGGACGACGGGATAGTCCGCGCGGACCTGGAGGTCGTCGCGGTACAGGTTGATGTCGAGTACGCCAACCGGAACGGCCGTGTCCTCGGCCTCGCGAATGGCCCCGGCCAGCCGCCGCGCGATCCAGTCGCCCCGCCGCTGGATGCCGACGATGGCGATGCCGGCCGCGCCCTTGTTGCGTTCCAGGATCTGGCGGGCGATCCGGGACACCGCCCTGGCGATGCCATCCCCGTCGAGGACCTGCTGTCTCATCGGGACGCCCCCGCTTCCGATGCGTTCGACGCCCCCGCTTCCGATGCGTCCTGTGCCGGTCGGGCCGAGCGCGCGGCTTCCGCGTTCGACGCCCCCGCTTCCGATGCGTCCTGTGCCGGTCGGGCCGAGTGCGCGGCTTCCGCGTTCGACGCCCCCGCTTCCTTCGCGTCCGACGCCGCCCAGGCCGCCTTCAGCGTCTCCAGGCTCTTTCTGGCGATGTGC
>CAZZNP010000088.1:0-2070 GCA_964655785.1 uncultured Gemmatimonadota bacterium | reverse complement strand
GTCCGACGCCGCCCAGGCCGCCTTCAGCGTCTCCAGGCTCTTTCTGGCGATGTGCTCCGCGCCGTAGGAATAGTCGAACACTTCCACCGAACCGTACCCTTCGTATCCAATGTCCCGGAGCGCCTGCAGGATGGGGCCGAAATCGGTATCGCCGAAACCCGGTCCGTCGCCGTTGTCGTTGTTGAAATGGACGTAGGCCATGACGTCCCGGTGTTCGTGAATGGCCGCCGCCACGTCCAGTCCCTGGCAAAGAGTCGCCCGCACGTCGACGATCATGCGGAAATTCGGATGATCGATCTCCCGGACCATCCGGGCGGCTTCGGCGGGGGTGTTTATGAAATTGGTCTGGGCGCTGTCCAGGGGCTCGAGACAGATCGTGACCCCGTGTTCCTCGGCCGTGGCCATGCAGTCCACGTATGCCTGGCGGGTCCGGTCCCAGGTCTCTTCGTAGGTCTGGTCCGGCAGGACGTCCCGCTGCTTCGGCGATCCGGCCACCATGACCCGGCCTCCGATGTCCCCGCAGAACGCGATCAGGTCGCAGAGATAAAGCCGGGTACAGTACCGGATGCCGTCGTCCGGGTGGTTCAGATAGAGGCCTTCCGGACTGAGCAGGAGCCAGTGCAGCCCCGTGATTTCCAGCCCGAATTCCGCCGCGTCGTCGCGGATCGCCTTCCTGGCGTCCGGACCGACCTGGTTAATCGACGGCGCCACCGTAAACGGGGCGATCTCCACGCCGTCGTAGCCGATTTCCGCGGCGATGCGGAAGATCTGCCGGAGGGGCACGTCCTGGAACATCTCGTTGCAGAAGGCGAACTTCATACGGGTTGCTCCGCCTCTTGCATCCTTTCCGTCGTTTTCCGGCCGGTCACGGCGTATTCGTCTTTAAGTTCCTGGGGGAGGGTGCGCCAGACCAGGAAGCGTTTGCGCAACACGCCCAGGAAGCGCCGGTTGATACGCTGCCAGGACGCCACGTCGCCGCTCTCGCGATGAATATCTACCCAGACAGCGTAGAGATCTCTCTCGTTTTCCGCCGGCGCGGCGCTGAGGGAGACCCGCTGGCTGATGCCCAGGTCGTAGGGCGCGAGCCAGGTCATCATCGAGATGTGGTACATGGGCTGGTCCGTGGGGCCTTCCACGGCGGTCAGCTGGACGTTCTCCGTGACGAAAGCGCCCAGGGAACCTTCCTCGTAGGATTCGAAGACCCGCGTGAGATAGGCGTACATGCCCAGAACCTCGACGCTGCCGATGGTGAAGGGAAAGTCGAAACTCCAGTTGTCCCCGTCGGGTTCCGGGAACTTCCATTCTCTGCCCACGTCCGGCACGGCCATGTCCGCCGCTTTCTTGGCCGGATAGGCCGTCGACAGGAACACCGTGGCCATGACCACGACGACCGACCATACGGCCGACAGGGACGAGTAGTTCAGCGACAGTCCGGCCAGGAAGTCGTAATTCGACAGTAACAGGGTGATGGTCTGTCCACACAGGTAGCCGAGCACCGCGCCGACCGTGGCGAATACGGAGGACTCGGCGAGGAACAGGGCCGCGATATGACTCGGCGCAAGTCCGACCGAGCTGTAGACGCCGATTTCACGGAAGCGCTCGTGCACCGCGCCCATCATGGTGTTGAGGACGATCATGGCGGCGACGAGGATCGGGATGAGGAAGTTGCCGATGCCGCCGATAGAAGTGGAACCGATGGAACTATAGACGTTGACGGTACCTTCCTTGCCCACGAACATGGTCATGGCGACCCGCGAGAGGAAGTCCTCGATATCGCGGTCGAAATCAGGGTTGGGCTGCCCTTCCGCGTCCACGAAGTCCGTGATGGCGACCGAGTACGTCTTCCCATCGAGGTCCATGACCGTCTCGTACGGCAGGATCATGACGTTATTGGATTCGAGGTGTATGAAGGCCTCGGGCGGCGATTCGGCCTGTAGGCGGGGGTCCTCGCCGATGCGTTGCGCGATCTTGCCTTTTTCCTGGACCAGATCGACCGGCGTGAGCTTCTCGTCGTCCAGGTCCTTGAGCTGGTTGAACCGGCGGGAATCGATCACGCCGACGACCTGAAGC
>CAZZNP010000087.1:12182-16334 GCA_964655785.1 uncultured Gemmatimonadota bacterium | reverse complement strand
AGGCGGATGGTACGAGAAGATGGACTTCGACATGTACATGGAGCGGGAGAAGAAGAAATAAAAAATGCGGCGCCGGTAAACTCCCGCCGGGGCAACGGCTCACGGATTGTGTTCTGGTCCGTACAAGAGTTCACGCGACGCCGCCATTTTCCTCGCAGACGGCCGATTTGATTTTCGCCGGTCGGCCAAATACCGCGCCTACCGGATCCTTCCCTCGCTATTCCTTTAAGCCAATCTCCCTTAATCCGCGTAAGCAGTCAGGCGGCTGCCGTGGCGGGTATGGCGCAACTTGTTGATGGCCTTCTGCTTGATCTGGCGGATTCGTTCCCGCGTCAGACCGAATCGAACGCCGATCTCTTCCAGCGTGTAAGACCGGTCCGAATTCAGACCGAAGTAGAGATTCAGCACCTCGCTCTCCCGGTCTGACAGCGTAGATACCGCGCGGCGCACTTCTGTCCGCAGAAGCTCTTCCTGCAGCTCTTCGTCCGGCATCTTGCTGTCCTGGTCCCGTAGCCGGTCAATCAGGGTGTAGGCTTCCTGATCGCCGACCGGCGCGTCCAGCGACAGCGGCGTGCTTGCCCATTCCGGCTTGGCGGGATGGCGGCCGTTGCTGTAACTCAGCTCCTCGTCCGAACCCTCACCGGAAGCGTCCCCCATTTTGGCGCTTTCAGCCTCCCGCTTCTTGATTGCGCGCTCGATCCGTCGCAGCTCTTCGATCTTGTTTACCGGCAGCCGGATCAACCGGGCCTGTTCGGCCAGCGCGTGGAGAATCGCCTGCCGAATCCACCAGACGGCGTAGGAGATAAACTTGAATCCCTTCTTCTCATCGAAACGGCGCGCGGCTTTCATCAGGCCAATGTTTCCCTCGCTGATCAGATCGGAAAGGGCGAGACCCTGGTTCTGGTACTGCTTGGCGACCACTACGACGAAACGCAGGTTGGCGTGTACCATGGCCTCCAGAGCCTTCTCGTCGCCGTCACGGATGCGGCGGGCCAATTCCGCCTCGTCCGCGGGCGTCAGCAGTTCCGTATCGCCGATCTCTTTCAGGTATACGTCGAGCGACTCGTCATCTCTAACCTGGACCTTCGTGGTCAATTTCATTCCGTGTCACCTCCCTGCCAGCCCTGTTGCGTGTGTATTGTTGGCAGCCGGAATATGCCATTTTGACATGCTCTGCCAATTTGGCATATCATCTGTCGTCTTACTGTTATAGTCGAGTTACTCACCGTTTTCTCGAGTTTTTTATTGTAAACTAACCATCTTTAAATCAACGAGTTACAACTTCTGTCTAACTTTCTTTCGGATGCATGCTCCCAAACTGGCACGTTCTTTGCGATACCTATGTTGCGGATGCCGAGTCTGCCGCATCGCCCGCGTATCTAAACTAATGTACGCCGGCGATGCCATTCGGTTCCGAAAGACGGTGAAGAGTTTTAGAATCGTTACCTTGTACCCTGAAAGGAGAAGCATCATGAGAGCGACAACGATTATTCCGCTGCCTAACCTGCACAACCTGCAGAGCGAACTGGACGGCATGTTCCGGCAATTCCCGTTCCGGTCCGGTCTGTCGGCCCGCTGGTCGCCTCGCGTGGACACCCATGAGACCGAGGACGCCTTCCTGGTCGCGGTGGACCTTCCGGGCGTGGCCCCGGAGGACGTGGCGATCAACCTGGACAAGGGCGTGCTCACCGTGAGCGGCGAGCGCAAGAGTCCTTTCGATCTCAACGGAGACACGGACCGGAAGGCCGACGGCCGTTTCGAGCACGCGTTCCCGGTGCCGGACTCGGTTGATATCGATTCGATCGACGCGACGTACAAGGACGGCGTCATGACGATTACGCTGCGGAAGTCGAAGGAATCGAAGCCCAGGCAGATTCCGATCAACGTGGGATAAGATCCGGCTATATCTCGGGGCGGGATGAACCCGTCTCATTGCCGAATCGGCCGTAGCCCGTCCTCCTCGCGGGGGCGGGCCGGACCCGGGTTTCAGCACGGGCGGGAGCGCCCCGCCTCACTATCGAAACGGTTCGGGCTCGCCTCCTCGCGGGGGCGGGCTCACCCTAGTTTCTTCACGGGCCGGCTGTACTCGACCGCATCACGGATCGGGAACGGCTCGCTTTTTCTTTTTTAAAACGGAAGTAACTATTTCAGGAGCAACTACTATGGGCAAGATCATTGGAATCGACCTGGGCACGACCAACTCCTGCGTGGCGGTGGTCGAGGGCGGCGAGCCGGCCGTAGTACCCAACGCGGAAGGCGGCCGGACCACTTCCTCCGTGGTGGGCTTTTCAAAGGACGGCGAACGGCTCGTCGGCGCGACGGCAAAGCGCCAGGCGGTCACGAACCCCGAAGCCACGGTTTACTCCGTCAAGCGCTTTATGGGACGCCGCTTCGAAGAGGTGCCCGACGAGCGCACCCGCATGCCCTACAGCGTGGTGCAAGGTGCAAGCGGCCAGGTCAGCATCGAAATCGACGGCAAGTCGTACTCGCCCCCTGAGATCTCCGCGGCGGTCCTGCAGAAGATGAAGCAGACGGCCGAGGATTACCTGGGAGAGACCGTCACCGAAGCCGTGATCACGGTCCCGGCGTACTTCAACGACAGCCAGCGCCAGGCCACCAAGGACGCAGGCCGCATCGCGGGCCTGGACGTCAAGCGCATCATCAACGAGCCGACGGCCGCGTCGCTGGCCTACGGACTCGACAAGAAGAGCAACGAGAAAATCGCGGTCTTCGATCTCGGCGGAGGCACTTTCGACATTTCGATCCTCGAAATCGGCGACGGCGTCTTCGAGGTCATGGCGACCAACGGCGACACCCACCTGGGCGGCGACGACCTGGACGAGGCGCTGGTGGACTACCTGGCGGACGAGTTCATGAAGGAAGCGGGCATCGATCTCCGCAACGACGCCATGGCCCTGCAGCGGCTCAAGGAAGCGGCGGAGAAGGCCAAGTGCGAACTCTCGACCGCGGGACAGACCGATGTGGCCCTGCCCTTCATCACGGCGGACGCCTCCGGTCCCAAGCACCTGAATCGCACCATGACGCGGGCCCAGCTCGAGCAGCTCGTCGATCCGCTCGTCCAGCGGGTGGTGGCGCCGTGCCGCCAGGCGCTGTCCGACGCGGGGCTGTCGACCTCCGACATCGACGAGGTCGTGCTCGTGGGCGGATCGACCCGCATGCCGAAGGTGCAGGAAATCGTCAAGGAACTCTTCGGCAGGGAACCCAACCGGGGCGTGAACCCGGACGAGGTCGTGGCCATCGGCGCGGCGATCCAGGGCGCGGTGCTGTCCGGCGACGTGAAGGACGTGCTCCTGCTCGACGTCACACCGCTGTCCCTGGGCATCGAGACACTGGGAGGCGTCTTCACGCGGCTCATCGACCGGAACACGACGATCCCCACGAAGAAGAGCCAGGTCTTCTCCACCGCGGCCGACAACCAGCCGTCGGTGGAAGTGCACGTCCTCCAGGGCGAGCGCGACATGGCCCTCTACAACCGGACGCTGGGCAAGTTCCATTTGGACGGCATTCCCCCGGCGCCCCGCGGCATGCCGCAGGTCGAGGTGACCTTCGACATCGACGCGAACGGCATACTCCAGGTCTCGGCCAAGGACATGGGCACGGGCAAGGAGCAGCAGATCCGCATCGAGGCTTCGAGTGGCCTTTCGGAATCCGAGATCGACAAGATGGTCAAGGACGCCGAGGTCCATGCCGACGAGGATTCGAAGAAGAAGGAAGAGGTGGAAGCCCGCAACCAGGCGGACCAGCTCGTGTACTCGACGGAGAAGTCGCTGGAAGAGCACGGCGACAAGCTCTCCGAAGAGGACCGCGGCGCCATCGACGCAGCCCTGGCCGAGCTGAAGCAGGCCCTCGGGGGCAGCGATCCGGCGGCCATCAAGTCAGCCACCGAGAAGCTGACCCAGGCTTCCCAGAAACTCGCGGAAGTCCTCTACCAGCAGGCCCAGGCCGAGCAGGCCGCCGCCCAGGCGGCTCAGGCGGGCGGCGCGCAGGCGGGTCCCAACGGTCCGCAGGATGGCCCCCAGGGACCACCTCCGGGCGCAGACGGGCAGGGCGATGGCGATCCGCAGGCGAAGAAAAAGAAGAAGGAAGACGGCGCCATCGACGCGGATTACGAGGTGGTGAACTGAGGGGAGG
>CAZZNP010000087.1:3815-12082 GCA_964655785.1 uncultured Gemmatimonadota bacterium | reverse complement strand
CCCACAAGTCCTTCGGTATAGAACTTCCGTTCCTGGCCGTAATACAGCCTGGCGCCCACGGTGATCGGTATGCCCCGGTACGCCGAGTCTACGGGAAATACGCTAGCCTGCACCTCGACGTCACCCGACTTGGTGCCATAGTGATTGAATCCAACCTTGCCGATCAGTTTGACCCTGTCCTCATAGTAGACGGGGTAGGTAACCGCTACGAGACCGCCGACTCCCGTTCCGTCCGCCAGTCTGCTCAGTTCTTCCAGGGCGAAGGATGCATGGCCTTCGATTTCGATCGAAATCTGGGCGTTTGCTTTGCCGGGCATCAGAAGGAGCATCGCCAGCATACACGGAATCGCCACCTGGGAGAATACACGTCGCATAGTAGTTTCCTTTATTGGATTTCGTTACTCACCTTTTAACATCTCCAGATCCGCAAGGTCTCTCTGCCCGTCCTCCGACGATCATGTACTCAACGTGATGAGCGTTAAACAACGCGAGCAACGCGCTTAAGTCGAGGTCTGCCTTTATGCCCATAAAACCGGTTTCAGAGGTATTCGACTGCGGCGATCCGTTCTTCCGGTGTTTGCTCATCCAGAAAGCAAGATCGTCCGTCGAGGCGGACTTATCGTTCAGGGGCCGCTTTTGAAGTGTTCTTGATAACATGAGACCGTTCGATTATAGTGATCGGGTTTGTTGAAGTTAGCTCATAAATCACAAGGTGTCAACCTGATAGGCAGGACGATCGCGTCAGCAAATTCCGTTGGATATTCGGGAAACATGGTGTATTTCTTGTTGTTATAGTGAACCGATCGTTTTTGACTCACCTGAACGCTGGAGTGAGCATGGCTGAAATCACTGTGGATTTACCAGAACAACTCGAAGATGCACTGAATGCAGTCGCGAAGGAGTTCAAGATCAGCCATGCCGCCCTGGTTCACCAGGCTTTGGAGCGTTACCTCGAGGACTATGACGATCTAAGCGTAGCGATCGAACGTCTCCAGGACCCTGCGGACAGGGCAATGAACTGGCACGAGGTGAGGGAAAAACTGCTTGATACAAGTTGACTCTGTCTTCCCTCCCGTGTAAAATCTCCCCGAATTCAGCACGGGAGGCAACATGGCACAAGACCGTACCGCAGATCCCCTTGCCATCACCCTCGGCGTCGAGGAAGAGTTCTTTCTGGTCGACCCGGAAACGCGTGACCTGCTGTCCGACCCTGATCCCCGTATATTCCAGGAGTGCGAAAAGAACCGCGGGGACCACCAGGTCGTGGCGGAATTCCTCCGGTCCCAGATAGAAACCACGACGCGGGTCTGCTCGTCCGTGGCGGACGTGCGTGCCGCCCTGAACGAAACCCGACGCCTTGTCATTGACGCGGCGGCAAAACACGGCGCCGCGGTCATGGCCGCGTCCACCCACCCCTTCGCGGCCTGGCACCAGCAGGTCCCCACGGCTGAAGAACGCTACGAACAGTTCGCCATGACCTACCAGCAGGCCGTCCGGGAATTGCTCGTGGGCGGGATGCACATCCACGCGGGGTTCGGCGACGGAGACAGCCGTGTGCGGGTCATGACGGCCATGCGACGGTACCTGCCCCTGCTTCATGCGCTCTCCGCCTCTTCTCCTTTTAGCAGCGGGCGGGAAACCGGCTTCAAGTCCTACCGCCTGACCCTCTTCGGCAGCATGCCGCGCACGGGGCTGCCCGGGCCGCTGCACGCCTGGGTGGAATTCGAGCACCTGGTCGAAGATTATCGGAGGATGGAATTCATCCAGGACAGCAGCGAACTCTGGTGGGACATCCGACCTTCCCGGGCCTTCCCCACCCTGGAACTGCGCATCTGCGACATCTGCCAGACCGTGGACGACGCTCTGTGCGTGGTGGCGCTGTACACCTGTCTCGTTCGATACCTGCTCAGATTGGAAATAGAGGATCGCCTTCCTCCCGAACCGCCGACGGAATTGATCAAGGAGAACTGCTGGCTGGCTCAGCGGTACGGCGTGGTCGCCTTCCTGGGCGACACCGAGGGCTCGGGCCGTCTGGATATCGACGAATACGCCGGCGCCCTGGTCGAAGAACTCACCGGCGACGCGCAGGCCCTGGGGTGCGAGGACGAACTGCGGCACCTCCTCGACCTCATCCGGTACGGCACCGGATCGGACCGGCAGATCGATCACTACAGACTGCGCCGCCTGGAAGGGGATTCGGAAGAGGAAGCCCTGCGGGCCGTGGTGGACCTCGTGGTCGAGGAAACCGGCAGCGGCCTGGATCCGCCGGCTGTGGCGTGAGATGCGGCGGATGGCGAAGAAACCGGCAGCGGCCTGGATCCGCCGGTCGTGGCGTGAGGCGCGGCGGATGGCGTTCAGCGAATTCGACGAAGAACCGCGGACCCGGCTCTACCAATTCGCTTGACATCGCGGGTGAGGCAACCTATATTTTGTCGCCGTTGTAACCGCTGTTTTGCATTATGCGAACGGCCTATTCCTCGGTAGCTCAATGGCAGAGCGGGTGGCTGTTAACCACTAGGTTGTTGGTTCGAATCCAACCCGAGGAGTTGAATCGAGTGCAAACATACTTGTCTTAGCGACTAACGGCAGACCCCGGCAACCCCCCTACCGCCGGGGTTTTGTCATAGGCGAACTGACGTCAATTACACAGACCGATATCTTCCGTGCTTCTTCCGGTGAAAGCGTTGCCGTCAGTCGCTCCCGCAACTCCAAAGCGCTGTCTGGAAGTTTCCCTTCAGGTGGCGCCTGAGTATACCCCTCGCCGAACCAGAATACGAGATAGATTCCGTATCCGTCTGCCTCCGGATCCCGAACGTACTGCTTGATCAACTGTTTGCGCATTGCGCTCCAGAGTTCGCGGTGGCTGTTCTTCTTGATTTCCACAGGAACCTGAAAACCGGGATAACCGATGGTAATGTCGGATCGTTTATCGTTGGCGTAACGGATTTCCGGTTGGGCCGAATGCTTGCCATCTGGAAGTCTTGTTCGTAGAATTGTTAGCAATGCGTCCCGGCAGGATTCCTCGCGTTTGGGGTTGACCGGCCTTCTGTACGAGTCCTCGTTCCAGTAGTTTCGCCAGTTGTTGGTATCGCCGTCCCTTACATCCACAGCGATTTCGTCCAAACGGTCCGTCACCAGCCCGGCGAGATCACCGGCATTTGCGGGTGTGCCACCTTCTAGCGTCTGACTTATCTGTTCGATAATAAGACGATGATATGACGCGTCACCACGGATTCTTCGCTGTGTATGCAGACTGGATGCCAACATGTCGTGCCAAGCGGACAGCGTATCATCGGCATGGAGGGCTTCCAGCGCATCGGTGGCTTCCCGATTCGGATCGGCGGCCATACGTTTTACCATTTCACGAACGAAGAAGGAGGCACTCATCGCCAGCGTAACCAATCCACCCATCGATTCTCCGTCTTCATCAAACTCCTCGGTTCCGAATACCGCATCCGGTTCAACGTCGCGTCCGAAAAGTCGTATGAGCAATTCCAATTCCGAAATACCCGGACCAGGAAAACGCAAAGGCTCGAAGTCGCGAGAATAAGACAACGCCATCAGATCATAAAGTCGGGACATCCTGCCTCGTCCGGTTCCGACAAAACTCACTACGCTGTCATTGTGCTTCCCCGGCGAAATAATGAGCCCCGCCGCCAACCAGTGGGCGCGTTGCGCGACATTCATACTCGTCCGGGACAGTTTACTTTCAACCAGACTCTGCAACGATGACCGGTCCGCGTGTCTGATCGCGGCCGTCAGCAAGTGTTCCAGCGTCTCAATCTGTGTTGATCTGCAACGCGTTGGAAACGCTTTTAGCATTGGCAGACTTGCTAACCTGGCGACTTCCGCGTACTCCGGGTTACTTGAAAACTGATGGATATCCTGGATGTTGTTTGCACCACGCCTGAGATTGGACCGGGCGAATCTGATGTAAACGTCGGCCACGGTCTGCGGCCGGTCAGCAAGAAGGCGTCGCAACCAGTCTGGCTGATAGTCCCCATGGGCTTCCGTGAAATAAAACGCAAGCGCCTTTCGCGTCCGGTCATCGCTCCATTGGGTGATATCTTCCGGTGCGGTCCGTTCTCTTTCCGCCAGACCTGCCAGGCATGGTAGTCCAATGTAGTATCTCTTATCAGATTCGTAGTGGCGCAGGATTCCTTCTACATCAGGTACGTCCTCGCGATCTACTGTACCCCGAAGGCCAACGAGCACCGCATCTGCCAGGCCCGAGTCGCCCTTCAGATTTTCCTTAATGGCCTTCGGTCCGTCCCCGCCACTGAAATTGAAGAATGGTCCGAAATAAACCCGAGCCAGACGGTAAAGCAAGGCAGGCGCGGCGTGATTCTCGCGTAACGTCGCTTCATTGGCGCGAATATGGTCAAGCCACGTTTTGTCTTTTTGCTGCCGTTGTTCGATAGCCTTTCTATGCCTTTCCGATAACGCCGTCTGCCGACCATCGAACTCCCGGACGACGTTAGCGTCCGGTTCATTAGGATCTCTGGATCCTTCTGGTGTTTCCGTTCGGACAGATCGCGTGTTTAACCAATCATCCAATCTCACCGCGAAACCGTCGTTTTTTCGTGCGTGCTGCTCAAGAAGTTCAAGCGACAACCCCTCGTTGTTTCTCTGGTACCTGTGAGCGTCGATCGCCTGTTCCCATAAGTGTTCCGCAACCCTCGGCTTCGTATCCGCTAATGCGACGGCTTGATTTAGACTCCAAAGCCCATAGTCTGCTGGCCTAGTCGCATGATAGAGCCGTCTTTCAACATCAAACGCGTGAGACCAGAAATCGTCTGTGTCGCCGCCTCGATTCAGTCCCTCCAAGAGGATGGACTTGTAGACATCGGGCCGTTGCTCCAGCCACGTGCGTATTTTGGGTCTGGTGTTGCTCAAATCCCTCACCAAGTGTTCGAAATCCGATTTGCCAATCCCAAGCCAATCATAGAGACGCTTCGTACTGATAGTGTCGCCGTGGGTCACCAGTCCCTTTAATAGAAGTTCCATTACAGTGTCACCTGCCTGACGACTCTTGATTGCGATATACAGGTCTGGGAGCCTTTCCACCAGACAGTCGAGGAGTTCAGCCACTTGATCGTCAGAGGACCGTTCAAGAAGGTCGTGTTGCCAGAAAGTGTCATACATTCCACCGCCAATATGCCGGGCTGATTCTCTCAGGTAGTCCCAGATTACCGAAGGTGGCAGCCGTTCCGGATAAAGCTGGGAAAGCACCTGGCCAAGCAATTCGTTCTCGGAATCCTGCACGCCTCCTGTCTCGATTTCATTCAGTAGATATTCGAGCTTGCCCGTTCTGTCGCTTTTCGGACAGTTTTGGCTAAAGGCGATAAGCGCCGAACCGTTGACCGACAGCGACCTCTCATTGTCGCGGACGATCGCAAATAGCACATCCGAAAGCCCTGGCAGTTGGTCACCGTAACCGAGCACGCAGAGCACGAAGTCGACGAACTCCTGGTACTCTTTCGCTGGATTCGAATCTTTCAGTATCTCCCTCAGGGCAGGTTCCATTTCTGGCGTTGCAAGAGGGGCAAAAGATGGCGCCGCCCGGTAGATGTTTTCCAGCCCGGATATATGATGCTTCAAGGCCATAAGAAGTTCACGTTTTTCGTCGAGCGAGAATCCCTGGACGTCGCCGTATAACCCGATACCCGTAGGATCTCGCGACATGAGTTCTCGCCTGGCCTGTGCACAATGCGCCGCGAGCCAGGCGGACAAACCCCGAAGTTCGGAGACGACCATGCCGTCTTCTCCAGTCAGAAGCGCGATGACGCGCCGTGCGGGAAGGCCGTTGCGGCTATTCCGGTCAGATCCGCCACAGATGATCCTTTGGAGGTATCTGGCGGCCAGGAATTCCGCGACATAGCGGTGAACCGGCGCGAGACGACCTGCGGAATCTGCTTTGAACGCTTTGAACAGCTTTGTAGACAGCGCGGACCTCAGATACTCCGGATGCTCGTACTCGCACCGGTCCCAGGCGGGATAGTCGGCCTTCTCCTGGCTGCGGCGAAGAGCGAAACCGGCGACGCCTGAAATCAGCATGAGCGCACAGAGCCGGCCAGCGGCGTCGAGGAGCTTGTCCGGATTGGCCAGACCCCCTTCGGCTATGGCCTGATCGGCAATATTGTGCTCATCGTTGTGCTCCCGGACCATCTCCAGGCAGGCCAATTCGAAGACTTCCAGACGGCTTTGAGGCCAGTCGTTGTCACCGGTCACCGAGGCGGCCAACATATCCAGACTTTGGGGATTTTCGAGCAATCCTTCGATTCCCGCCTGCCTGGCCTTCTCAATGAACGCAGACGCGTCTTCAACGCTGGGATGAGATTGCAGAATGCGGGTTGCGTCCGAATCCGTCAGCGGGTCGAGTCGCAGCATGACCACGCTGGTATCCGGGGAAATGTCCTCCAGCTTTTTAAGGTCATTATCTCCGAGCCAATCTGCCTCCCGACAGGAAAGTCTGAATCGAGGTTTCCCCAGTTCATCGAGACGATTTCGGATAGCATCGAACGGTACCCGCGCATCGCCCTTGCCAGCACGGACTTCATCCAGGCCGTCGATGAAGAGCGTCTTGCCCTGCCATTCAGGGTGGCTGCTCACCCCGAAAGCGAGGAAATCGCGAGCAGTGATATAGTGGCCGTCTTCGATATTGTGGCATTCCGTTTCGAAGGCGGTCGTCTTTCCGGCACCCGGATCGCCTAGCAGCACGTAGGCGGGAACGGAACGGAACGATTCCAACGGTCGCGAGACCTTCTCGCTGTTCCCGTACCTGTCGTCCTCAGCGATTTCTGTGCATGTGCGGGATACAAGAGTTGTCATGGTGCATCGAACCAGTAACGGTCACGCTTCATCAAACCAGAAACGGTCATGCTTCATCAAACCAGAAGGGGGCGGGAACCGTTAGAAATTCGTTCAGCGGAACCCCGTCTTCACCAAGTTGAACCCCATCTTCACCTATGACCATCGACCTGGCAGGGCTGAATCGATCAATGAACCTTTCCATGCCCGACAGATTCATCTTCGTGCCGCTCTTCACTTCGATCGCAATAAGGCGACGGCCGCGTTGCAGGACGTAATCAACTTCGCGCGAATCCTCCCGCCAATAGTGGAGGCGCATATCCGCCGCCGCGGAGTTGAACAGGTGCGCGCCGACGGCGCTTTCGACGATACGCCCCCGAAACGTCCGGTCCGCCTTCGCTTCATCGAAGGAGTAGCCGGAATCTGCCGTCATCAGCGCCGTGTTGAGCGCTAGAAACTTGGGACTCGAGGCCCGTCGCCTGTGCGACCGCCTGGCGAAGTTCTGCAAACCGGCAATCAGTCCGGCTTCTGACAGAAGTTCGAGATAACGGGCCAGCGTCGTGGTGTTGCCGGCATCCTGCAGTTGCCCCAGCATCTTGTTATACGACAGGATCTGGCCGGAATAGGCCGCGCCTAACTCGAAGAGTTGCCTCAGGAGCGCGGGTTTGTCCACCCGCTGCATGGAGAGGATGTCGCGTTCGATGTTCGGATCCACGAGGGAACGCAGGATGTAACTGCGCCAGCGCTCGGCGTCTCGTGCCAACGGCGCCGAGCCCGGATATCCGCCGTAATAGAGATAGGAAGAAAGGTCGAAGTCGAACGCCCTGGCCATTTCATCGAATGACCAGTGGGTAACGAAGATCGTCTCGAAGCGGCCGGCGAGACTTTCGTTCAGCCCCGATTGCATGCGTAACGGCGCCGAACCGAGTATGATCACGGGCAGGGAAAGGCCTTCAGCCCGGTCTGCGTCCCATAGTCCTTTGATGGTCTCCGACCACCGGGAAATCTTCTGAATCTCGTCAAACACCAACACGCATCCACGTTCATTTCGCCGCGCCTCGACCCGGGCATCTTCCCATTGTCGTATCAACCATTCCGCGTCCCTGGGGGGCCCGGGTATAGAGTAGATTTCGCTGCCAAGCGCGTCGCGGGCGTCAAAGGGGCTTCCGGGCGTCGAGTCATCAACAGCCAGGTATCGGCCTGGACGGTCTATCCGGCGCAGCGCCTGCTGAACGATCGTGGTCTTGCCTGTCTGCCGCGGTCCGAACAGAGCGATGATCCTGTTGACCGGTTCTGACAAGCGGTCGATAAGGGTTTTTACGTGGAGGCGTTCATAAGAATTCATACTGGAAATTTACTATATTGAGTAAAATCAGTCAATAGCGTAAATTTACAGGATCTGTGCCCCAAACGCCTGCGCGACGAACGGAGACGGCCAGAGTCACGGCCAGAGTCGC
>CAZZNP010000087.1:0-3715 GCA_964655785.1 uncultured Gemmatimonadota bacterium | reverse complement strand
GGTATGCGGCGTCGTGGTGATTTACGTGTCAGAGCAGGAGATTTGCAGAAGTCTTGTGGAGGATGATCCGGATATCCCGCGTCACCCGGACCGGTATGAGAGAACAAACTGGAACTACGGTTCAAGTCTCGATCTTGATCGCCGAAGCGATGAGGTTCGCGACCTCGGTGTACAGGTCGGCATCGACTTCCGGGGTCCTGATACTGACGATTAAGGCATACCGGGCAGGCTGGTCATACCGTTCCAACGCCTGACGTGTCTTCCACCACCCCGCAGTGGGAAAAACAGCGATAACTTCCCTGCTTGCCAGGTCCGCTGCAGGTCCTCGCCAGATGTCTCCGTGCAACGAACCTCGGTGCCGACCCTGCGTTCCGATCAGCCAGGCGGGGTCGTCGCCGCTACCGCGGTGGGTCCCTTCATCCTCGTCTCGGGCTGCCAGATTGATCCGCCTGCGAAACTCATCAGTGGATTCGGTTGGTCGTTTCACGTCGAAACGCAGGCCGTGAGATTCGTAACGGTAACGCGAACGGACACCTCGGCTTGAAGGGTTAGGCTCGATGAAATAGGACAGCGTGACCCGCATCTCGACCCGAACTTCTCCCAGGCTCCAAAGCTCGTCGATCGGCCAGGGCAAGCTGTGGAGATGCATATCGCGTAGGGTTGGTAGCTTGCCCGTTTTCCGCCTGAATGGCTGCAGGCTTTCCTCGACCACCATCGTCAAGGAATTGTTGACGCTCCATAACGCCCGGTTGATGTCTGGCACTCCAAATCCACACCGGCGCAGTAGATCATGATAGTCCTTCTTCGATGGATTGCCGGCAGCAGGCAGAAACTGTCGCTTCATTTCGCTCGTCCATTCTGCCGAGTGGACGAGCAGGGCGCGGACCGTCTCCGGCCACAATTTGGGATAGACGGCCATGACCTGGGCCGCGAGTCGGGAGGCAAGCGCATTCGCGGCGCTAGTGGCATTAGTCGTCGTGAAGACTCGATCTTCCGGACGGTGATGAGTCGTGAGCAGACTGAGGCTGGGCATCCAAACTGCGCTCAAGGAGTCTTTTGCCGCGTTTCCGCCTTCAAAAACGATATCTGGTTTGATCGACCAATGCTTATCCCATGTCAATGAGGTCGTACTGAACGGACTAAGGCCGCCTTCTGGAGCAATAGGTGTATAGCCCCTCGTATCCGATTCCGTGATCCGTACCAGATTGGTACATGCTCCGACAGTAAGTGCATTCCACGCTTGAGCGGGGTCATGCACACTATCGGTTTCATTGGAGTCAGGATAATTGGACCACGCATTAAGATCCTCGATATTGCCAGCCGACACAATCAGCAAACGTGGATTGGCTCCAGAACCATCGACATCTGAGGCCAGGGAATCAATCGCCGACGACCAGGCGGAAGGTCGCCCTCGATCGCGATTATCCCTTGCCGTAATTGTCATCCCGAAGACTCGAAGCCTCAACGGAGCGGTAACCTCGGGCCGTGCCACCGCTTCTACCGTCAGATAACCATGGTGCCGTGGATCGGTACCGGTCATACTATCCGTTGGTAGCAGCTTCACCGATTCGAGGCGATGCGGGAATTCTACAGGTCCATTGCCCGCGAGGAGATCGGTTAAGTTCCCAGCTAGAGCCACGCCTGCCATCTCGGTCCCATGTCCCTTCGTATCGTCGGTACCCCAGTCGGGTTCTACAGTGTGTAAATCGGTCGTAGCAAGGGCGGGAGCAAGCAGGGGATGGCCACGATTGACGCCAGTATCGAGCAAGCAGACATAAGGACTATGTTCGGTGTCGTTTGCAAATCGAGTCCGGCTCAACAGATCATCAAGCCATTCGGCTTGTTCGTTGGCAGGTAGAGAATCGAAAAACTCCGCGGTTTCCTTTGGGCGGCGCAGTTCGGCTATGCTGTTGAGCGTAACCATGGAATGCTGCATCTGTTCGAGCGATGCGCGTACCAGAAGTACGGTGCGTTCCGGGAATATCAACTCTCCTTGCGCAACATCCATACCCTGGGCGGCAACGCGCTCGAGAAACGACTCTGTTGTCGCAACCCGGTCACGGCGTGCTGGTAGCCAGACTTCCCACCAAACCGAACCTTCGTCGTCGGTCGGGAATGTCCCAGAATCGTCGGTCCAGAGCGCTCGCAGACTCGCAGCTCGGATCTGCCGGATGGCGTCTAATAGGCGCCGATTGTCTCGGAGACGACCGGCCCTGTCGCGCTTTTCCGCCAGGTAATCACGAATCAGATCTTCAAAATGGTCGAGCTTTCCGTCAGGGACGAAGATAGTGGCCAGGGTTCGATTTTCTTCATGGCGGACATTCAACAATTCGATCCCTGAACGCTCACGAGCCAGACTTTCAAAAGCCAGTTCGACATCGGGGAAACTTTCGAACTCCACCTGCAGGCCCAGGCCATCCTCCATACCGGCCTCACGCTGGACCTCCCGGGCGTTTTCTGCTACATTTCGAAGCCGATCTATCTGACCTCGCAACGCTAGACTGTGGCTAGCCCGATCCTGTACGGGTATCGTAGGATCGCCACCACCTCTACCCGGATAGCGATACGCCTCTGTCTCAGTGACCCCTTCGAGGAAAAAATGCCGATGTTGTCCGGTCGTTTCTGCCATTTGGATTGGATCTACTACGTTAAGTTTTCTGGATCAGCTTTTCAGCAATGTGCTTTCGTTCGTAGAGCATCGCGCGGATGTCTTTCACCTGAATCCGCTCACGATTGTGAATCAGCGCATCTTTCAACGCTTCATTGGCAGCCCGGGCAATTTCAGCATAACTCAACCCCGCTGCGAAATCTGCCAAGCGCTCCCACTTGATATTTGCTGCAGCGGATCCAGTAAGACGTGTCTTCAGGAGAATGGCAATTTGCACCTTGTCAGGCAATTCGTAGTGTAGAATGTCGTCAAAGCGTCGGAAGAGTGCCGGGTCGAGGATTCCTGGATGATTCGTTGCTGCCACCACGAGGCTGTGAGAGCGGTCTTGTTCGATCATCTGAAGAAAGCTGTTCAGTACTCGCCGGATCTCTCCCACATCGTTAGTCAACCCGCGTTGCGAACCGATGGCGTCGAATTCGTCGAAGAAGTAGATGCCACGTGTTCGGCTTGTGGCATCGAATATCTGCCGTAGTTTCGCCGCGGTCTCGCCCATGTACTTGGTGATGAGACCGTCCAGGCGGACCTGGAAAAGAGGAAGGCCAAGTTCACCAGCCAAAACGGAACCCGACATCGTTTTCCCCGTACCGGGAGGCCCCGTCAACAGTAACTTGCGTCTCGGCGTCAGGCCATGTTCAACGATCCTGCTGGCTTGACGTTGCTCGCGAATGACGCGCTGAATCTGGTCTCTGAGAACATCGCTCAGTACCATGTCTACCAACCGAGCCTTCGGATAGGATGCTTCCAGAAGTTCCGCAAGCTCGCCGGAAGGGCGGGTGATCGGTACCACAGAATCCGTGCCGCGCCGTCTTTTGGCTTCATCGATCAGAGTTCGCAGTTCTTCGGCGAGCTTACCGTGGCCCAACCTGGCTTCATGGGCGGCAACCTGCATGGCGACCGAGAAGAAATGATCGTCGTCGCCTTCCACATGCGACCTCAGCAGTGCCTTGAGTTGATTAGCGCTAGCCATGATGTTCATCCAGTTTCATATAGGTTGAAATCAGCCAAACAGCTTTACTTTTCGACCACGTATGATCTCCAAGAGTATTA
>CAZZNP010000086.1:9668-16454 GCA_964655785.1 uncultured Gemmatimonadota bacterium | reverse complement strand
CGTGCGGCGATACGTGGCGGCGTGCGGCGATACGCGACGAAGCGAAATGAAAGGACAGCCCAATGACCGAGCCGAATGCCACGAAGAAACTCACTTTCTCGATCACCATCGATGCTTCGCGCGAACGGGTGTGGCACGCCCTGTTCAACGACGAACCGTTCCGGAAATGGGCGAGCGAATTTGCCGCGGGATCCTATTACATAGGGGACTGGAGCGAGGGCAGCGAGATACGGTTCCTGGTCGAGGGCGGCGACGGCATGGTCAGCATGATCGACGAGAATCGCCCGCACGAGTACATGTCCATCCGCCACCTCGGGTATATCGTAAAGGGCGTGGAGGACAGGGATAGCGACGAAGTGAAGTCGTGGTCACCGGCCTTTGAGAACTACACGCTGCAGGACGCCGATGGGAGCACTATTCTGACCGTGGTAACCGACACGTTCAACGACTTCGTGGATTATTTTAACGAAACCTGGCCCAAGGCGCTCAAGGTCGTCAAGCGGACTGCGGAGGCGGAATAAGCCAGGTGATCGGCCTTAGTCGCGATTCGGCCCGATGGCCGGCACGCACGCCTCACGCCCGTTTCCGGTACCACCGGTACTCGACCAGCATCGCCACGACCAGCACGCTGCAGCACAGCACGTAGGGCATGCGCAGGCCGACATGCTGGGCCAGCAGACCGCCGATCAGCGGTCCCGAGACCATGCCCAGCCCGATGAACATCTCGTTGCGGGCGCCCTTCTCTCCCTTTCTTTCTTCCTGAAAAAAAGAATAGAACTGGCTCGCCGAGAAGGCGGCGCCGACCAGCAACCCGACCGTTCCGAAAGCGACGGCCAGGACCACGGGGTCATCCTGCGTGGCCACGACGATCATGCCGACCGCGGCGGTGATCTGGGGGATGACGAGGGGCCTGAGCCTGAACTGCCACCAGGTGGTATATTTCGCGACCAGGAAGATCAGCATCTGGATGAGCCGTGGAATGGCCAGGAGCAAGCCGAGCGTGTCGGGACGGATGAGCAGCACGGCAGCGAGCTTGGGAAACTGGTTGTTGAGCATGCCGATCATGAAGAAGGCCGTGAAACTGGCCGTCCACGCGATCCAGCGGAAGCGCGCGATGTCCACGGGCTTGTGGGTTTCTTCTTCCGGTTCTTCCTCACGGACCGCGGTCGACCTGAACCAGGGCAGGAAGATCGCCAGCGTGAGGATCGCCATGCCGATGGTGCCGCTCGCAAAGGGAACCCGGGGACCCACCAGGTAGAGATAGCCCCCCGCCGCGGGTCCCAGCATGAACCCCAGGGTCCAGAACATGTTGAACGTGCCGAGGGTCTTCACCATCTGACCGCGGCTGCGGTTCTCGGCCAGGATCGCCTGCAGGGACGGCCAGAACAGGGCCAGCAAACCCCATCCCAGGGCCGCGCCGGCGAGCAGCATCCAGTAGTTCACCGCAAGAAAGAGCATGCAGAACACCAGCGAGGTCAGTCCGGCGGCGATGACAAGGAGCCTGCGGCGGTCGAACCGGTCCGCCAGCTTGCCCGTGAAAGTGCAGGCCACGGTAAAGCTGAGCGAGCCGGCTGTGCCGATGAACCCCAGCTCCACCACCGTAGCGCCCATGTCGAGGGCACGCAGGGGCACGGCGAAGGAAACCAGCCCCGTGCAGAAATCCATGGCGAAAGCGGTAATGAAGAGGAAATAGTCGGAACGCTTGAGCACGGTTATGACAGACTCCGCTGGGCGGTGCCGCGGGAAATGTAGTTCGATCCCAGCAGGACGACGGACACGAGGAGCAGGAGCAGGACGGCGTAGGCCGCGGCGCTGCCAATATTGAACTGGCGCAGGTGGGACAGGATCTCCATGGCGATCGGCCGGTTGTCGTAGACGTACAGGAGGATGGACGCCACGAATTCACCCAGGGCGGTGACGAAGGCGAGCAACGTGCCGGCGAGCACGCCTGGGCCGATGAGCGGCAGGGTGACGCGGCGGAAGGCGTAGAACCATCCCGCGCCGAGGTTGCGCGCCGCTTCCTCGAGCGAGTCGTCCAGCTGCCTGAAGGCCGCCGAGGACGCCCGGAACACGATGGGCAGGTGGCGGACGAAATAGGCGATGGGCAGGAGCCAGAAGGAACCCACGAGAATCTGGCCGAAGCTGAAGGGCGTGCCCTGGCTGAAGGCGACGATCAGGTTGATGGCCACCACCGTGCCGGGCAGGGCCCAGGGCACCATCACGAGGGCGTCCAGGACCTTGCGGCCCCGGAACGTACCCTTGACCACCAGGTAGGCCGCGGCCACGCCGATCGCCACGTCGGCCGCCGTCGAGATCACCGCCATGTTCAGGCTGTTCCGGATCGGCTCCCAGAAAGTGGGGTCCTTAAAAAGTTGTCCGTAGTTGTCCGATGTATATACCTGGGGCAGGATCTGGTGCGTCCACGTGCCGTCCTGGACGAAGGAAAGCAGGAGGATGGTCAGGTGGGGCAGCAGGAGCACGATCACCATGGCGATCCCTGCGGCGCCCGCGAGGAGTCGCGCCCAGCGCCCGCGGATCTCGCGGCGGACGGTCGCCGTGCCCTTGGTGCTCATGGCGTATTGCCGACGTCCCTCGTAGTGGCGCATCCAGAAGAGAAAGGCGATGGAGAAGGCGGAGAGGACCACGGTCTGCGTGACGGCCATGGCCATATCGCCGTTCAGCTTGGACGTGTAGATGTTCAGGCTCAGGAAGCGGAACCCTCCGGCGAAGATGAACGGCGCGCTGAAGGAGTTCATGGACGTCATGAAGACCAGGAGGGTCGCGCCCACCATGGCCGGTGTCAGCAAAGGCAGGGTGACGGTCCGGAAGCTGAACCAGGACGACGCGCCCAGGTTGCGGGCCGCATCCATGACCGCGGGATCTATCCCTCGCAATGCGGCCGACGTGAACAGGTAGAAGAAGACGTACATCGTGTAGCCGTGCACGAGCAGCACGGCCCACACCCCGTTCAGCGAGAAGGGCGGACGCTCCAGACCCAGGGCCGCCTGGATAAGGCGCGGGATCATACCGCTCTCGCTGTAGAGGAACAGGAAGGCGAGCACGCCCACCAGGGGCGGCAGGACGATCGGCAACGTGGCCAGCGCGGAGAAGACGGACCGGCCGGGGAACTCGTAATGGGTGAAGATGAGGGCCAGGGGCACGCCGATCAGGGCCGAAAGCAGCACGCTCCCCACGGAGACCATGACGCTGTTGAAGAGGCCTTCCATGTAGGACGGATGCTGTGGATCGAAGAATTCCCCGTAGTTTCCGAATCCGAACTGTCCCTCGCGGAACAGACTTTCCCAGAGCACGAGTGCGGCCGGATAGACGATATAGCCGAGAATGATGAATCCGAGCGGGAGGAAGACGAGGAAACGGGGTTGCCGGATGAGCGTGTACAGGAGACGGGGCTGACGGCGGGCGGCGTGCACGGTCATGGTACAGTTAGTCCCTGAGGATGATCGCCTGGTCGCCGGGGATGAGGACGCGCACCCTGTCACCGGGTTGACTGGCGGCCATGGGCTGATCGGCGTTTACGACGACCTGGATCGGCACGCCGCCGGCATCGATGGTGAACTCGACGATTGCGCCCTTGAAACGCCGGGTGGACACGACGCCTTCGACCGTGCCTTCGGATTCGTCATCGGTCAACCGCGCGGCCTGGGGATGCAGGGCCAGGCAAACCGGACCTTTTGCCGGCGAGGCCGGCGAGGGCAGCGAGTCCGATTCTGCGTCAGCGGGCGGCGAGGACGGCGTGGCCGGCTCTTTGTCAGCGACCGGCGAGGACGAGGCCGATTCTGCGTCAGCGGGCGGCGAGGACGGCGAGGCCGGCTCTTTGTCAGCGGGCGGCGGGGGCAACTGAACGGTCAGTCCGCTCTCGTGCCGGAATACGGCGCCGCTCCCTTCGTCCGTAACCACGCCTTCCCACAGGTTCATGCTGCCCATGAAGGCGGCCACGAAGCGGTTGGCCGGCCTGCGGTAAATCGCGTCCGGACGGTCCAGCTGGCGGCACTCGCCCTCCTCCATCACCGCGATCCGGTCGGACACGGCCAGGGCTTCCTCCTGGTCGTGGGTGACGTATATGGCCGTGATGCCCAGTTTGGTCTGCAGCTCCCGGATCTGGTCCCGCGTCTCCTCCCGCAACTTGGCGTCCAGATTCGACAACGGTTCATCGAGCAGCAGCAGGTCCGGCTCGATCACCACGGCCCGCGCCAGGGCCACCCGTTGCTGCTGTCCACCGGACATCTGGGGCACGGGACGCTGTTCCAGTCCGGACAGTCCCACCAGGTCCAGCGCCCGTGCTACGCGGTCCGCAATCTCGGCCCCGGTCACCTTACGGGTACGCAGGCCGAAGGCCACGTTCTCGAAGACGGTCATGTGGGGAAAAAGGGCGTAATTCTGGAATACCATACCGGTGTTGCGCCGGTTGGCTGGGACGTTGGTGACGTCCTGTTCGTCGAAGCACACGGTGCCTGAAGTGGGGAAGATGAACCCGGCGATCATGCGGAGAATGGTCGTCTTTCCGCAGCCGCTCGGCCCGAGCAGACTGAAGAACTCCCCATCGGCCACCGTCAGGCTGATGCCCTTCACGACCGGGGTGTCGTCGAAATGCTTGGTGAGGCGATTGAGGGTGACCTGGGCCATGGGCGTTGATCAGTAACAAACCGCGTTGGAAGGAGGATAGCGGAAGGAGTAGGGGGAAGGGCTATCCCCGGTCCTTGATGTTGTCGTCCCAGTACTTCATCCAGGTCCTGGACTGTTCGGAAAAGACCTTCCAGTCGATGTCGAAGGGGGCGACGGACAGATCGGCCATCCACGGGGGCAGACGGTCCTTCGGGATGTCGCCGCGTGTAGGGATCCGGTAGTATTCCGTGGCCTGCAGGACGTTGCTGTCGACACTGGTGACGAATTCGTAGAACAGCCGGGCGTCCTCAGGATTCCTGCTGTTGGCGATCAGCGCGATACCGTCGGTCAGCACAGGGGCGCCGCTGGCCGGCACGACGAATCCAAAGGGATATTCGTACCGGTCCACCTGCAACATGATATCGCTCATGAGCCAGATGGAAACCAGTCCTTCCTTCCGGGCCAGTTTCTGAAACATCATGTTCGGGTCGGCGGCATAATCCTTGGTGTTGGCGTCGAGCCGCGTGAGCCATTCATACCCCGCGTCGGGCATTCCGGTGTCGCGGTACGTGCGCCAGATCATCCCCGAATAGACGGTCCGCATCGTGCCCGACGCAAGGGGGTACCGGATCACGATCAGGTCCCGCCAGCGGGGATCGAGGAGTTCGTCCCAGTCCCCCGGCGCTGTCTCCTCCATGAGCTCGAGACTATTGAAGGCGATGACCGGGATCAGTTGCGCCGTGCCGTACCAGCGGTCCTCCTCGTCCCGGAACTCCGGAGCCACGGCATCTGCCCAGGTCGGCCGGTAGGGACTCAAAAGCCCCTCGTCGGCGGCCTGTATGAAGTTGGTTGCCGGCGCGCCCCACCAGACGTCACCCTGGGGATTGGCCCGTTCCGATCGCACCCGGTCGAGCACGTCCTGCGAGCCCATGTCGAGCCAGCGGACGTCCACGTCGGGATGGGCGGCTTCAAACTGCTTCTCGAACTCGGGCAGGATCGGCTTTCCGTGGGGGGAGTAGACCGTCACGATGCGCTTGTCCGGATCACCGCCCGAGCAACCCCAGGCCAGGACGGCCATGCAGCATGTCAGGAGGGTTAGGCGCAATCTATACATTTTTTCAACCTGGAAGTGATTCGGTAACCTGGAAGTGTACGAGCTCGACCGAGATGCCTGGACAGAACACTCGCCGTCTCTTTATCCGCGCGTATCCGTTGCTCCGGTAGATATTACCACGACAGGGCAGGGGTGTCAACGCGGATTTGCCGGCGGGATTGCCAGGTCAGGCAGTATCGGACCGCGCAACTACTGGACTCCGATAACGTGCCGGATGGATCACGCCAGCGTATGGGGTGAGCTGTTCGGCGCGCTCGTTCGGTAAACGGCGACGGAAGCAAAATGATTACGCCAGGCAGGTCACCTCGGCCTTCGACCGGGACAACTCCCCGCAGTAGATTCCTTCAAAAACCCGGTCCGGCACGGCCACGACGATACGGTCGGCCAGCGCGCGGCTTTCATCGTCCCCCGCGCAGGACAGATAGAGAGAAAGGGGAACGGATTCCGGTATCGCCCGCCGGTATGACTCGGGATGGCTCACGACCGCGGCGATGACCTCGGGCGTAACCGGCGCGTCCGACCCCAGCCCCGACAGCATCGCCACGCGTTCCGGCCGGTGCACCTGCCGCTCGTCCAGGGATATGCCCACCGACTTAAGACTGGCGACCACCACCGCCCGCGTCGTTCCCACCGGCACCACGGGCTCGTGGTCTCCGGGCGCCTTGAAGAGCCGGGTGCGTGCTCCGTCGGCCTTCATGAGCAACAGATCGGCCGCGCAGACTTCCCGAAGCTTCTCCAACTCCTCCGCTTCCAGCCCCTTGAGCTTGTCGGGCCGGGGACGGGCCCCCAGTACCGTCACGTGACGGCGCGTTTCCAGTTCCCGCGGAACGATCGCCGGCCAGTCCGGCGTCTCGCCGGTCACATACAACGCACCGGTCTGCCTGGACGTGGGCGGATGCAGGTGGGTTGTGGACGTGGTGATGACGGCGTAACCCCGCTCGACGGCTTCGGCGGCCAGACGGTACATCAGCGTGGCCTTGCCACCGCTGCCCACGATGGCCACGGCATCCCCCCGGCCGATACCGAACGTATTCAGAAAAGGCGTTTCC
>CAZZNP010000086.1:4149-9568 GCA_964655785.1 uncultured Gemmatimonadota bacterium | reverse complement strand
GACGTGCCCGGAATGGGTATGGCGTCCCGGTCTACGAAACGGGTCAGTTCGAAGGGTATGGCCGCCGTCTTGAAGATGAATATCTGCTCGCCCACCGGACCCAGGACGAACTGGAAGAGAAAGACCGCCACGTTGGCGGCGAGCAGCGCGTAGGTGACGACGGGCCGGGAATAGGAAGGGCTTTCAGCCTGGAGCGGTAGGAGCATGGGAAGGTGGACGGACCGTCGCCGTTTGGACGGCCAGGACGGGGGTGCGATCCGGCCGGCCAGGGGATGGTCCGCCTCATTTCACGGGTTGGGATTCCAGCCGGTTGATTTCGTCGCGCAGCTTGGCCGCCTTCTCGAACTCCAGGTTGGCGGCGGCCTCGTACATGGCGTGCTTGAGTTCCTCCAGGACGGTGCTCTGGTCCATTTTTGCGATGGTATTGAGGACCGGCATGTCGTCGTCCACCGCTTTCACATCGGCCACGGCAGTGGTCTTGATGATCTCCTCGATGGACTTGTACACGGTCTCGGGCTCGATCCCGTGCAACTCGTTGAACTCCTGCTGCAGCTTTCTGCGGCGGTTCGTCTCATCCATGGCCCGGCGCATGGAATCTGTGATGTTGTCGGCGTAGAAGATCACCTCGCCGCGCACGTTCCGCGCCGCCCGGCCCGCCGTCTGGATCAGCGACCGTTCCGACCGCAGGAACCCTTCCTTGTCCGCGTCCAGAATGGCGACCAGGGAGACCTCCGGCAGGTCGAGTCCCTCGCGGAGCAGGTTGATGCCCACGAGCACGTCGAACTTGCCGAGGCGCAGGTCGCGCAGGATCTCGACGCGCTCGATGGAATCGATGGTGGAATGGAGATAGCGTACCCGGACGTTCAGCTGCCGGAGGTAATCGGTCAGGTCCTCGGCCATCCGCTTGGTCAGCGTCGTCACCAGTACCCGCTCCTGCCGCTCCGCCCGCTCGCGGATGCGCATCAGGAGATCGTCCATCTGGTTTTCCACGGGCTGCACGATGATCTGAGGGTCCATCAGCCCCGTAGGCCGGATGATCTGTTCGACCACGACGCCCTGGCACTGGTTCAGCTCGTAGTCGGCCGGCGTGGCAGACACGTAGATCACCTGGTTGACCATCGTCTCGAATTCCTCGAAGGTGAGCGGCCGGTTGTCCAGCGCCGACGGCAGTCGGAAACCATGCTCGACCAGGGTGGTCTTCCGCGAACGGTCGCCGTTGTACATGGCCCGGAGCTGGGGCAGGGAGACGTGGGACTCGTCGATGACCAGCAGGAAGTCGTTGGGGAAGAAGTCGAAGAGGCAAATGGGCCGTTCACCCGGTGAACGGCCCGACAGGTGCAGGGAGTAGTTCTCGATACCGGCGCAGAACCCGATCTCCCGCATCATCTCCAGGTCGAAGCGCGTGCGCTGCTCCAGCCGTTGCGCCTCGAGGAGCTTGTTCTCGTCGTACAGCACCCGGAGCCGTTCGTCCAGTTCCTCCTCGATGGCCTTCATGGCCTGGTCCAGGCGCGGCGCCGTGGTGACGAAGTGACGGGCCGGATATACGGCGATGCGGTCCCTTTCGGCCAGCACCTCGCCCGTAAGGGGATCGAATTCGGTGATGCGGTCGACCTCGTCGCCGAACATCTCGATGCGGACACCCTTTTCCTGGTCCGCGGGCAGGATGTCGAGGGTGTCGCCCCGTACGCGGAACGTGCCCCGCGCGAAATCGTAGTCGTTCCGGTTGTAGTGCATGTCGATCAGCTTGCGCATGATCAGGTCCCGCTCGTACGTCTCGCCCCGGTCCACGAGGAGGATGAACTCCTTCCACTCGTCGGGCGATCCCAGGCTGTAGATGGACGACACGGACGCGACGATCACCACGTCCCGCCGTTCCAGCAGCGCGCTCGTCGCCCGCAGCCGCAGCTTGTCCAGATCCTCGTTGACCGACGAATCCTTCTCGATATAGGTATCGGTCACCGGCATGTACGCTTCCGGCTGGTAGTAGTCGTAATAGCTGATGAAGTATTCGACGGCGTTATTCGGGAAGAACCCCTTGAACTCGCCGTAGAGCTGGGCGGCCAGGGTCTTGTTGGGCGAGATGACCAGGGTCGGCCTCTGCAACTCGGCGATGACCTGCGCCATCGTGTAGGTCTTGCCGCTGCCCGTGATTCCGAGGAGGCACTGATGCTTGTCTTCCCGGACCACGCCCTGGACGAGTTCCTCGATCGCCCTGGGCTGATCGCCCCGGGGTTCGTAGTCGGATACGACCGTGAAAGGAGGCATTCGCAAGTCCGTCGAGAAGATTGCCGTAATTTCGACTGGCTAAAGGGGGCCTTCGACCCGTATAATATACGCCGGAAAAGTCTAAAATGCAAAGGAGAGTGGCAATGTCTCATCCATTATTTGATCTGAGCGGGAAGGTGGCCCTCGTTTCCGGGGCGGCCAGCGGCATGGGCAGGGCGACGTCCATCGGTTTCGCCGAGGCGGGTGCGGATCTCATGCTGGCCGATATCAACGAAGAAGGCATGAAGGATACGGCCAGGGAGATCGAGCGCCTTGGACGCCGCGCCGAACCGGTCGTGTGCGACGTCTCCAACGGCGCGCAGATCCGGGCGATGTTCGCGACGCTGGATGAAACCTACGGACGTATCGACATACTGGCCAACATCGCCGGGGAGGGCGGTATCAACCAGTTACCGCTGGAGATCACGGAAGCCGGGCTCATACAGACCCTGAACACCCTGGTCGTCGGGCGGTATGTCTGTTGCCAGGAAGGCGCCCGGCGCATGATCGAGGCCGGCCGGGGCAGCATCTTCAACATCGTGTCCATCGCCGGGCTGTCGGCCCTCGGCCGCGGGCACATGTCCTACAGCATCGCCATGGGCGGCGTGGCCCAGATGACCCGGGAGATGAGCACCGAGTGGAGCAGCAAGGGCGTGCGCGTCAACGCCATCGTATGCGCCCAGATCATGAACGATGGCCTGCGCGAGCGCATCGACGCCGACTCCAAATTGGGCGACACCTACCTGCGGGGCATCCCCATCGGCCGCCTGGGCAAATCGGACGATATCAAGGGCCTGGCCATCTTCCTCGCCTCCGACGCATCCAGCTGGGTCACCGGGGCGTTGATGCCGCTGGACGGCGGCAATACGGCCAAGAACGCGGGCGGTTCCCATCCGGGCCAGCCCAATGCGCCGAATGAGCAGAAGTATTGAGGTTGGAACGGCGAAGGGGTGTTTGAGGGAGGGGGAAATGGGAGAGACGAAAGCGCCGTTTGAACGTTTGAATGTTCGCTCTAAGTGGCCGGATGAAGCACTGGATTTCACTCCCTGGCTGGCGTGCAATCTCGACAGTATCGGAGAGCTCATCGCCAAGAATATGCAACTCGTTGAACAGGAGAAAAAAGTCGGCTCATTTCTGTATCTCGATATCCTTGCCAAAGATTCCGATACGGGCGAGTTGGTCGCGATCGAGAATCAGTTGGAGTGGTCAGATACCGATCATATGGGCCGACTCATTGCCTATTCGACTATACTCAATGCTCGTATCGCTATTTGGGTTGCACCGGCATTCCTGTATGAACATGCCAAGGTCCTGAGTCGGCTGAACGAATGGACGAATGAAGGAATCGAGTTCTATGGACTAAAAGTCGAGGTCGTCAGATGGACCGAAGACTCAGATCCCGAACCCAGGTTTTCAAAGGTGGTGTACCCTGGTGGTTGGGATCGGGATAATACGCTACCGCCGGACGCTCCACATCCTAACCAGAAATACACCGACTTCTTCGATCCCTTGATCGAAAAACTCCGCGATACCTGTTTTTCCGCGGAAATACCCATACGAATGTTTGACCACACTGACCGTTACTTTCCTTCCCTTGTCAACAAAGGTATTTGGTATGGCGCGTCTCTGGAGGGCAAGAACGATGCCTGGGTGACTGTGCATATTCGATGCGATGACAACGAGATGACGAAGGACTTATTCGATAAACTACGAGCCGAAAAAGATCAGATCGAATCTGACATATTGGTCCACCCCGAACCGGAATGGCATTGGCGACGGCAAGATCGATACAGGTTCTCCAGTATCAACATCAGGAAGGACGCCAGTATAGACGATCCGACGGATAAACTCGAAGAAACCAGGGCGTGGATGCTGGACTTTCTACACAGGTTCAAGAAAGTATTTGATCCTAAGATTGCTAAACTGCTGTAGGATCAGCAGAAGTGCGTTAAGAAATCGGAAGGATGAGTATACCTTCACGAGGAAGGCGGGTCGTATTCAGGAGTCGGGAGTCAGCGTATTCCCACTTTCCCGATCAAAAAGATGGATCTTCCCCGGTTCGAAGAAGAGTTCCACCGCGTCCCCTCTGTCCATCCGGTTGTCCGGCCGGGTTCGAACTTTGACGTTGGTGCCTCCGACGTCGACCGTCAGGTACAGATCACTGCCCATGGGCTCGCGCACCACGACCTCCGCGCGACCGACCGACTGAACCTGGTTGCCCTCCTGGTCGCCCGACGCGCCACCCGACTCCGCTGACGTCAGCCCCTCGCCGATCCCGATATCCTCCGCCCGCACACCTAGATAAACCTCCCGGCCGGCCGACTCGCCCATCCGCTCGATTAAGGACGGCGCCACTCCGCACGCGAACCCTTCGCCGACCACCCGCCAATCGCCTCCTCCAATCTGCTCCAGCACACCCTTCAGCAGGTTGATAGGCGGACTCCCCACAAATCCTGCCACGAAGGTATTGGCGGGACTGTCGTAAATCGACTCGGGCGTGCCGATCTGCTGGATTTTTCCATCCTTCATCACCACAATCCGGTCGGAGAGGATGAGCGACTCGGCCTGATCGTGGGTGACGTAGACGAAGGTCATTTCAAGGTCGCCGTGAAGGCGCTTCAGTTCCGTTCGCATCACAACGCGAAGCTGCGCATCCAGGTTGGACAGGGGTTCGTCGAGGAGAAACACCCCCGGATCGCGGACGATGGCGCGGGCCAGTGCGACCCGCTGACGCTGGCCGCCGCTGAGCGCCCGGGGCTTGCGGTCCAGCAGGTGCTCGATCTCCATGGTCTTCGCCGCGGCATGCACGAGCCGCTTCCGATCCTCCGCCGGTACGCCGCGCATCTTGAGTCCGAAGGCGACGTTGTCGAAGACGCTCATATGGGGATACAGGGCGTAGGTCTGGAACACCATGGCGATGTCCCGGCGCTCGGGCGGCACGGCCGTCACATTCCGGTCGTCGAACCACACCTCGCCCGCCGTCGGCGACTCAAGTCCGGCAATCATGTTGAGCAGGGTGGTCTTGCCGCAGCCCGACGGACCAAGCAGCGTGAGGAACTCGCGGTCGGCGATGTCGAGGGTGACGTCGTCCACCGCCACCACGTCGCCGAAGTGCTTCGAAAGGTTATTTAACCGAACTCGTGCCAATGAAATC
>CAZZNP010000086.1:0-4049 GCA_964655785.1 uncultured Gemmatimonadota bacterium | reverse complement strand
GTCACCGATCCTCCGATGCCCTGGATGATGAGCCGCTGGAACAGGAACGACAGGACCAGGGGGAGGAGGATGACCAGCACGCCGCCCGCGGCGATGACCGTGAAGGGCACTTGCAGTTCCTGGGCGAAATCCGAGGCCAGCACCGTCACCGGCCGGGAGGCGATGGTGGTCGTAAAGAGCAGGGCAAAGAGGAACTCGCCCCACGACGCGATGAAGGCGAAGATGCCCACGGCTACCAGTCCCGGCGTCGTCACGGGCAGGAATACCCGCAAAAGCGCACCCAGCGGTGTGCATCCGTCGACCCGCGCAGCACGCTCCAGGTCAAGGGGCACGGTCTGAAAGTAGCCCTTAAGGATCCATATGGTGAACGGCAGGGTGAAGGTCGTGTGGGACAGGATTACCGACAGGTGCGTATCCAGCAGTCCGTAGCTCCGCATCAGCAGGTACATGGGGATCATGATGGCGACGCCGGGCACGCTGCGCGAACCGAGGTAGAACAGCAGGAGCAGCAGGTTGCCTCGGAAGGACAGGCGCGCCAGGGCGTAGGCCGCCAGGGAACCGCAGGTCAGGTTCAGTAACATCACCGCGGTGCCGATGATCAGGCTGTTCGCGATGGCCCGGGGAAACTGCCGGGCAATGGCGGCGCCCACGTCCGCCGCACGGCCATCCACGTCGAAATAGAGGCTGTAGTTCCCGATGGTGGGCTCTTCCGGCCACCAGCGCTGCTGGGTCACCTCCCGTTCGGGCATGAAGCTGACGGCCGCCACCCAGGCGAAGGGCAGGGTCAGATAAATCACCGCCGCGAAGGCGTAGATGTAGAGCGAGGCGCGACGCCACATGGTTTTCCCCTATCCCTGGACGAGGCCGCGGCGGTACAGCAGCCGGATGTAGATGATGGCCAGGGTCATGGTAATCAGCGTGATCAGGTAGGAATAGGCGTTCGCCCCGCCGAAATCGAGGCGGGCGAAGGCCTCCTTGTAGGTCTGCCAGGCGATGACGTGCGTGGCGTCGCCCGGTCCGCCGCCCGTGAGCGCGTAGATCAGGTCGAAGGCCCGGAAGCCGTTCATGGTCTCGAAGATGGCCACGACGAGGACGGCGTGGTAGAGCCAGGGAAGGGTGATGAACCGGAAGCGGTTCCAGGACGTGGCGCCGTCCACCCGGGCGGCCCGGTACTGCTCGGTGGGTATGGCCTGGATGGCCGCCAGGAAGATGATGCAGGCGAAGGGCACGCTGCGCCATACGTGGGCGCCGATGGCGGCGTTCAGGGCCACGAAGGGCGAGGCCATGCCTGTGTATACAATGTTTATGCCAAACAGGTAGTTGGCGGCGGCGACCGTGTCCTCCAGCATGGCGTTGAAGGCGCCATAGTCACCGAGCAGCCCCACCCACATGAGGCCGTTGACCACGCCCGGGATGGCCCAGGGAATGAGCAGCAGCGCCCGGACGACGCCGCGGCCGCGGAAGGATTCGTGGAGCAGCAGGGCGATGGCGATGGCGATCACGATGACGAGGAGCACGGCCATGAAGGTGAAGTACAGGGAGATCCACAGGGCGTTCCAGAACTCGGAGCTTGCGAGGATGGTCGCGTAGTTCTCCAGGCCGTGGAAGTACACCTGGTCCGGCCGCCGCAGGTTGTACCGGTGCAGGCTCATCCAGAAGGAGATGCCGATGGGATAGGCGATGAAGGCGAGGAGCAGGATCACCGCCGGCAGATTCAGCAGGATGGGCAGGACGTCCCGCGTCCGCGACATGAGATGGAATGGCTTGATTACGGTCATGGCTACCTGGCTCGACTCCGATGCCTTTACGTCAGAATGCGGCTCTACTTACAGAACGCGGCTACGCTTATATGACGCCGCCTCTTTTTCCGGAAGCGGCTCCTCTTACGACCATTCCGCGATCAACTGGCGGCAGTGCAACTCAACTCCACTCAGCGATCAACTGACGGCAGCGCTGCGCGATCCGGCCGAGGCCGTCGCGGGGAGACTGCTGTCCCAGGAGGACCTTCTGGATCTCCGGCTGGTAATAGATCTTGAAATCGGGGAACCAGGGCGCCTTGATGTTCTCCCTCGGCCGGACGTGACGGGCCTGTTCCCGTATCTTGTCGATCTCTCCCCATTGTTCCGTCTGGGCGACTACCTCCGGGTCGTCCAGCAGCGATTGGTAGGCGAATCCCAGGCCGCGGAGCCTGAACCAGCGCCGCGCGGTGTAGTATTCCCCGGCGGCGTCCTTCGCGCCCAGGAACTTCATCAGCTCCCACGCCTCCTGCATCCGGTCTTCCCGGCATCGCGACGTCAGGCTGTACATGCGCGTCCATCCCAGGGTGCCATTCTGGTCGGCCGAGATCGAGGGGACCGGCGCCATCCGGTACACCTTCGCGTGCAACGCGTCGGAACCTCTCCGCTTCAGTTCTTCGTCCGCCACTACCGAATTCCGGCGGTTGTTCGCGTACTCGAGGTCGTACTTGTTGAGGATGCCGTACACCTGCCGGCCGCCGGCGACATGATCCCGCATCTGGCCCGCGGTCAGCGAAGAGGGCGAGATGATGCGATGGCGGTTGATCCCATCCGTGAGCCACTGGAGTATCGTTTCGGCGCGGCGTCCTTCGTCATCGGGAAACGTGGGGTTGAGTTCGTCGTCGAAAAGGGAGACCTCGCTGGCGTAGTTCAGGGTCCACCAGTCGGCGAATCCGAGCACGCTCTGCCGGAAGTTCAGCATGATGGGATACTCCATGATATCCCCGTCGGGCGTGCGGATCCGGGCCTCCCGGACCTTGATGGCCTGTTCGGTCAGCTCGTCGAGGGTACGCGCGGGCGCGTCGAACCCCGCCGCTTCCAGCATGGCCTCATTGTAGATCCAGATGTTGAAGTCCGTATAGTAGGGAAGCCCGTACCGCTTCCCGCCGTAGGTCATGGACGACAGGTTGTAGGGGAAAAGGTCCGCAGTCGTCGACGACGTTTCAGGATCGGCCGCCAGCAGATCGTCGCAGGGCCGCAGCCAGCCCGCTTCGACCCATTCGGCGAAATCGTCGTCGCGGACATAGCAGCATTCCATGGGCGCCCCGCCCACGTGCAGCGCCACCATTTTGTCGTGATAGTTGCCAGAAACGGCGTTGTAGTCCACCCGGATGCCGGTCTGCCGTTCGAAGTAGTCCAGGTTCTCCCGGACCAGGTCGGGTTCGTAGACCCATCCCTTGAAGATGACGCCGGGCGATGGAGCCGGACTGCAACCCGCCACCAGGCCCAGGCCCGCGGCGGTCGACGACTGCAAGAATGCGCGGCGCGTCATCCGGGTTTTCACAGGCGGGCGGTCCCTTCGGGATCGGGTCTTGTTTCAAGTGATCAAGTTGCCGGGCGATCATCGTTCAGAGACAGGGAGATCCGCGTCATCACTGGCATTCCGGACAGCAGTCCGTATCGGGATCGTGGATGGGATCGCCACATGAAGAGCATGGTCCGAGAGGATGCTCGTCGGGTTTGGTGCGCGTGCCGTGCTTGTAGTTGATGGTCCGCCAGACCGTCTCGCCGTCCTTCGCCGAGTAGCACAGCCACTGTCCTTCCTTCTTGCCGTCGTAGGACTTCCCCACGTGGGGACCGTAGTCACCTTCCCACTGTTTAGTCCCGTTCTCGTGCCAGCAGACGTACCAGCCCTCGTTGAGACCGCTCTTGAACCGGCCTTCGCTCTTCTTGTTGCCGTTGCTGTAATACTGGATCCAGTTTCCGTCCTTCACGCCCATCTCGTAATTGCCCTCGCTACGCTTGTTGCCGTTGGCGTAGTAGGTGATCCAGTAGCCGTGTTTCTTGCCGTTTACGGTTTTACCTTCGGAAAGGGCCATGGTCATTTTATCCTGAGACAGGCAGGCGATAAGTGAACAAGCCAAGCGTTGGCAGGCCGTGCCGCCCATTTTCATTTCGCACACTATCAGGCCGCACACCGGCACGCCACGCCGCAAGTTACGGGTCCAACTGATTTTGCCTTGCGGTCGGTATTGCCTCATGTTATTAAGAATACGACTTCTGTTCAAGACCTTCTTGTGATATCTCGCAAAG
>CAZZNP010000085.1:0-16578 GCA_964655785.1 uncultured Gemmatimonadota bacterium | reverse complement strand
CTCACTTCATCGATCTTATCCTCCATGCGGGGCACGAAGGATAAGAGCCTATTCGATATGTGACATTGACCCACCTGTTCGTGACAACCGGACAGGATTTCTTCAGCCGATTTCCACAATTTCAGGGAAAAATAAGAAACAGTAAACTGCAGATTCCGCTACCGGCAGACTTTTTCAATGGGTAGGCCAAACGCCTCCCAAACCATGGCATCCAGTTTCATCTGAATCTCATCGGATTCGATGGACGGGGTACATTCATAGATCCGCTTGGCCATGGAGATAATTGATTTTCCAATATGAGACCCAGGGTCGGGAAGAGGAAATTTCTCAACATACTGGGTAATGAAACGACGCCGGCCAGCATAAAGTTTATTGTTAAATGAATAATCATAGAATCGCTCTATGAATGTTGAATTTCCCACAGCAGCTGCCAACCACAGCAGGTCCGACTGGGCCGGGTCCCGGCAAATCAGCCAGTAACAGTCTCCATTGACAACAGAGCCATCATGGTCGATCCAGAATGTGGGTTTTTCAGCAATATCCCGAAAAACCAGCTTGGTTCGGCTCCAGGAGGAGGGATCCTGTGGTACCCAGATTTCATACCATTGCCTGCCTGCCTCAGTGACATATTTGCGGTCTTTGAGCGTGACCTGGTGGCGTTCCAGATATTCTCTGCTACGCGGAAAGCCGGAAAGATCGACAGCGCAGTTACGACCCTGCACAGTTTCATGTGGATAAAGGATTTTCTTCGGTGATTCCAACTCAAGTGGCTTGTAACGCCGGGCAACGTGGTGCGTGACTACAGGCCTGAGTAACTCCGGTAATTCCGACTCTTCCATGCCAAGCCAATCAGCACGGATAAACACCTTGTCGGCACAGGTCTTGACCCCAACACGAACCTTTCCGATATCCCTGAAGGTTCCCCAGCAATGTGAATTTACCGTATCCAGCCATGAAGTCATCCCTTCAGTGGCGATGCGCCAGACACCATCACATTTACCACTCGTATCGAGATTACCGTGCATTACATGAAATGTTCGTCCATCCTCGATCTGAATTGGCCCCTCACCCTCCAAAGCCTGCATCAGAGTTTTAGTAAAGCATATCGCAGGCTCATTGGTCTGATAAATTGATGTGAAGGCCGGAATATCAGAATATTTATTATTCTTGCCTTCCAACAGTAGTACAGCCGGGAGTACGGCAGCGTCGAAAATTTTTGTATCGCCCAAATCCCATGTGTGCCGTATTTTGAATTCTTCCAGAAGAGCCTTTCGAACAGAGGCTCCGGATCTGGTGGTCATAAAGCGGTTGGATACGATGATTCCCGCAATGCCCTGTGGCCTGAGGACCCTTGCCATAGCAAGAATAAAAGCATAGTAGAGGTCTACACGCCCACTCAGGCCAAATTGCTTAGCGAGAAACCGTGTCTGATCGGCCCCCAGAATCTGAGTACGCACATAAGGCGGATTGGCAATGATCAGATCGAATAATTCGGGTGCAGAGGCACAAAACAGTTTCCTATCCCCGTTACCGTCAAAATGTTCAAGGACAAATTCAAGGAAATTTTCAACTTCGAAATTGATCGCTACCAATGGAAAAAGCTGGTTGATTCGGGTCCCGGCAACTGAAAGCGCTTTTGGGTCTGTATCAAACCCGTAAACCTCTATTTTTGTATGTGCGTCAGTAGGCAAACAGCCCAGTAAGCTGACAAGGAGTTCCCCATCTCCAACTGCTGGATCCAGGATACGAATTGTGCTGCTCGATGGAGAGACGCCGGCGTTTCTTGCAATTTGCCGGGCAACAAAGTCTGCAAGGGATTTCGGCGTATAGGTTGCCCCGCTGGACTTTTCTTCAGATGCGAAGTTGTACCGATTGGTAACCCGTTCCCTGATGGTAGGTAACATTCAGATATTAGCAGTGACTTAAATTACACTCTTACGATACTCATGGTCATCAATTTCAAATTGAATGTCAACCCCCAGTCAGAAAACTATCAGAAAACCGTCCAGCTATGAAGATTTGGAATGGCGCTATCCCGAATCAATCCCTGATACTCTTGGCCATATCCGAGACCGCGAGTTCGCTGATCAGCCATTTCCGGCAAGCATTCCGGCCCATCGGTCCTTCCGGGATGCGGGCACCCATCCCTTCTTCCGTTCGGGGTGGGTGTTTATTTTCCAGTATCAACTGGTAAAAGCCTTTCCGGGTATTAACGATGGTCCCCTCATTATTATATTTCAATGAATTGAGTGGTGCCGGAAAGAGGAATCGAACCTCCGACCTACTGATTACGAATATGAGGGCTCAGATCAAGAGTGTGGGCGATGCCGCTGACAGGCTGTTGATTCCGGCGCGCCCAATTCAGAAGCCCATCCGCAAATGGGCCGAGGCTGCGCGGCCCCCGGTTTCCCATTCGTATTCCAGGCCGACGGCGACTTGCGCCTTCTCTCCGAACGGCAGGCCGTAACCCAGGGCGTAGCGTGTGACCGGCCGGCCACGCAGGTCGATCACCGTCCGTTTCCGCTCCAGAGACTGCGGCCGTCCCCGGTAGAATGCATCGGCGAAGCTGCTCCCGACTGCGACGACATGATCGATCCTGGCCTGGCCGCCGCTGACTCCCGTCTCCCGGCGGATCGAGAGCCGCACGACATCGCCCCGCCGAAACACGCCGCTTCCCCGGGTCTCCGCCAGCCATCCCTCCGCCCTGAGTCCCGATATCCCGGACAGCACGCCGCCGACTGGAGAAACCGTCGCGAGACTGTGCTCGTAGCCGACAAGCCCGCGCCAGATTCCGCCCAGCGGAGCCGACAGCAGAAGCCGGTTCTGCACGGTCCCGGTCCGGGTGGCACCGAGCGCGCCGAAACTCGACCCCCAGACGCTGCGGCTTTCGTCGATGTGCGAGGCTTCCGCCACCGACACGATGCCGCTCCGCGTATGCCTCCAGCGCAGGCCGACCTGGCGCCATGGCGCCCGCCTTGCCTCCCCGCCGCCGGCCGCAGCGAAGGGACGCACGCCGTCCCCTTGCATCTGCAAAGCCACCACCCCGCCGGTGTGGGCGAAAAAGGGAGAGGCGGCGACGGAACCGGCGGGACCGGACGCGTCCGCCTCACCCCATGCCGACCTCCCGCAGCCGTCGCAGAGGCCATAACGCAACCGCCAGCGGCCAAGTGTCTCGGCGGAAACTTCCATCCCGACGGCCTGCACGGCCCTGCCGCCAAGGCCGGTCTCGGCAAACGCGCCCTGGATCCCGGAAGGGACCCCGGGCGACAGCTCCCGCAGCACCAGCAGATCCCTCGCGGCGTAGCCGAGCGCAGGCGGACCACCGGTCCCGATGGTCACGGCGCCCGACAGGGGCATGTTGTAGTACGCTTCGCCCACACCGCCCACGGCGACATCCACCGCCTGCAGCCGCTCGCCGACATGGGCAAAGGCGGGTGACAGGTTGATACGGGCATCGCTCAAGAAAGCGCCCTGCCCCGTTCCCGTGGTCCCGGCCGCCGGGTAGGGCAGGCGGACCGAGCCCTGCATCGTCACCGCCCGTCCCAGGTTCAGGCGGCCCCAGCCATACACTGGGTCCGGCTCGCCGGGGTCGGAAAGCCGTGTGCCAAGCGGGTCCGCCGAGACCAGGAGAACCGCCTGCACCACTTCCATGGGCATGCCGGGCAGCCGGCTCTTGAGCACCGCAAGCGCTCCGCTGGCCATCGGGGCGGCAAAGGACGTGCCGTTGAGGTTGCCGCGACTGTCGGTCCCGACGGAAAGATCCGTCCCCGGTGCGAACAGGCACCAGTTCCGTGCCTCGCCGCATCCGTTGGAAAAGCCCGCAATCCCGCCGTTCCTGTCCAATGCGCCGACCACCAGCCATTTGCCCAGCAGTTCCGGTTCGAACAGCGGGGCCACCGCCCAACCCGATCCCGAGTTGTAGTCGGCGCAGTCCCCGCTCCCGCACTCCCCCCACATGTCTCTGAACGGGAATTTGCGGGAGGGATCGTTCTCGTCGTACAGCCAACTGAAGTTCGCCATGAAGTCTTCGGCGGTTACGGGGCCTTCACCCAACGGACAGCCGTCCTCGTCGATGAAGTTCTTGCCACACATGCGGACTTCGTTGTTGACGGAATTCCAGCCATCGTTGCCAGCCGCCCAGACCAGCACGGTATCGCCGCCCCGGAGTGATCCCGCAGCCTCCCTGAAATCCCTCCGGAACTGACTCGCACCCCCGTGTGGGTCCAGGCTGATGAGCGGCCGGAACAGCGGCTTTCCGACCGTGAGCCACACGCCGTCCCTGCCGGCATATTCCCCGTAATAGTGCTGCGATATCCCGATGCTCAGGTTGAGCACCTGCGCCCGGTTGGCCACCGCGTGCCGGATCGCCGCCGTGGGCTGGCCGCCGCCGGCGAGTTGTATCGGCATGACCGAGGCCTGTGGCGCGACGCCGTGGGCGTTTTTCGTGGGAATCGGGACGCCGCCCTCAATGTCGATCCCGAACGGCCCCCCGGCATTGCCCCTCGCGCCCGCCGCTACCAGGGCGACGAAAGTGCCGTGTCCCTCGCCGGGTTGTCCTCCATGGCCTGGCTCAAAGACATGGGCGTTTCCATTGACCACATGGCGCGGCGCCCTGATCCTGTCCGCGAGATCGGGATGATTGGGGTCCATGCCGTCGTCGGCCACCGCGATGGTCACGTCCTGGCCGAAATAGCCGCGCTCGTAGGCCTCGCTGGCGGAGATGGCGTCGAGTCCCCAGTGCCCCATGTATTCCGATGTGCGGTAGTTGCGCCCGTCGGGCGATGCAGGGGTGCCGAGCGCGGTCGAGCGGAACTCGAGGTCGACCGGGTTCGGCGACCCGGGCGCAGGCGGGGAGGTGGGCATCCGACCTCCACCGCCAGACGATCCTCCTCCGCCACCCCCGCAGCCCGCCAGCATCAACAGGGCCATGGCGGTCAGAACCCCGATGATCCGCCGATCAATCCCGGACCGATTCATGCCATTTCCCGATTCTATAGATAATTCGAAATTACCAATTATAAACAATTAGAGAATTCAGTCGCCGCAAGAACTATTCGTACTTCCTGGGCAAACTGGTCTTCATTCTCCTCTTCCCATTTCAGGAATTCCAGCAACCGTTCCCGGGCATCATCCTCCTTCCCCAGTTCATCCAGATAGCGTCTAAAGGCACTTACCGCACTGTCGAAAGTCATGTTGGATACCATGGCCGCGTAGCGAATTGCCTGCAGGTCCATATGCCCCCCGTCCCTGGTGCGTTTGAGCTCGATGACGACGAGCTTGGCCTGCCTGTCAACACCCAGGAGGTCAATCCTGCGTTGGCTGTCACCCCAACTGCCGAATTCTTCGGAAATGACCAACGTATCCGGCGCGATCACATCGATTTGCATCTTCAGCAATTGCTGAAGATGTTCTCGTTCCCTGAATCCCGCATCAGCGAAATTCGTGGTTTCAATTTCTCTAAGCGCTGTTTCTGTTATTTCGTAGATTGCCATTCTTCTGATTTCTCTGAATTCCGTAGCCGGGAAGCAAGCTACCGGCGAATTATGCCACTGAGCCGAAACTGCCCGGTTCGGAGTCAAATCGACAACTTCCCGTCAATGAATGCCTGGGCACATTCGTAATACCAGATCCCTTCCTTCGTTGTATGGAATCGCCGGACATCACACCCATCGACCATCGGCCTGTATTTAGAGTTGTGCCAGAGAACCCTCTTTCCCCTGGTATGTTTCGTCAAGGCACAGAACAGATCGACATAGGGTCTGCCGCCGAAGAACAGGATCGGCTCCTCGTTCCCATCCGGGAGCAGGCTGATGTCGCGGTATGTCGCACCCCTGGGCCTTTGTTTATAGGATTCGGCCTGAGCGCTGAATGTAATGTCGTAGTTTGGGGTCAGGAAATCCGCCCTGATCAATCCCAGACGGCCGAAAGGATGTACAGGTTCTCTACACTGGTTATTCCACGGAATCTGACCACCGATTCCACGCTCAAAGTGACCACCCAATCCACGGTAAATTGACCACCCTGGACCAAGGTGTTTCCAATCCCATCGGAGCGTAGCGACGCAAAGGTCATCGAACTGAAGGAATCACTCCCTCTGGCCCGGAAGCGGCGGGAATCTCACGCCACGCACTTCGGCATTTCCAGTTTCGGACTCCATCGCGGGTGCAGGGCGAGTTGTCCACGGGCTGTCCACGGGCGGCGTCCCTCCCCCACGCAAGCCGGTGGGCAGGCGGTGGTCAACTCGACCTCCACGGGGTCGCCGGCCATCTCTCCACCCCGTCCTGCCTGTCATGAGTCCGACTCCCCGGATCCGGCCAGGATCCCCGATTTCTTCTTTCGCATGGATTCTCCCTTGAGATCGATCCGGTATGGCAGTACATCGCCGGCGATTCCGTCGGCGTCGGTCCGGAACTCCGCAAAGCGGTATTCAAGTTCTTTGGATATCATAGTCCTGTCTCCGCCCGCACTGCGGCGCAGGTTGGAAAAAGAATCCCGTAGGTTTCCCGACGTTCTGATTCGGGCATGTCTTTCACCATTTCCGCGACGGAATCCACCAGCTCTTTAAAATCATCGGATAGTTTCAAGTGCAGAATGATGGTTTTCATTTCCCTGGAATACGGCCCCGGCACGGTGCCATGAAAAGTTTCACTGGCACGTCTGCATTCCACAATCTCGTTTGCTATTTCTTCCTTTAGATCAGATGCTGCCGCCGGGGATATGGACCAAGCGATGACCAATCCCAAAACAATTGTGACCCCTCCCGCCCATAATAGACGGCGTTCCGCTTTGTCTTTTTTCGACCCCACTTCAGGCTGATGGCACTTGGGGCAGACTGGTGGACTTCTCCAACTTGCAGCACTGTAAAGCCATACAAACAGCCACATGACGCCACTTACAATTGATATGCCGGCACCCAATAAAACTGCACTCACCAAATGCCAAAGGTGAGCAGGCACTGTCTGTGTCATCGCTATGCTTTCCTGGCAATTGGGACAGTAGGCTGTAACGTGCCTTTCGCGGAAATGAGGGTGTTTTTTCATCGACATTGCACCTTCTCTATTGTCCATTGCCGATCCGCTATTGGTCCGGATGGCCCTTTCCAGTGATAGAAAGGGTATCCAGGGATTCGACCATTGATGTAGTTTCTTATCGTTTCCGTGCAAAGCGCCTCGGCGTCGGGTTGCGCGACGGCGACGAAGTGCAAGCTGCAACGCTCCGCGCTCTTATGCCACTTGCCTGTAAATTGCCCGGATTCTGGGTCTGTCTCGACTTGACAGCGTAGCGTTTTGAGATATGGAATCCATTTGTCGATATCACCTTTCCATTCGACATAACCCTCGGGAACAAATTTCAACTCAAACATGTCGGTGATCTCACCGGCTTCGTTCACAACCATCAAGTCGGGTTTTAGTATCCGGTCTCGGTCGTTCTCCCTATCTGGATACACGGTCGGGTTGGCGACGATGTGATTCCTGGGAAACTTGTGATGTCTAAAGAAGGGGAACCCCACACGTAAGTCTGCAAAGAGGCAGGCTTGCAGTGTGGCCTCATTTGGTATGTATCCCGCTTCATACTGTGTTTGAACGTCCTGCCAAACGGTTTGTGCAAATTCGTCTGCAAAATCGTAATCACTCATTTCACGCCTCCGTCCGAATACCGTATTTCCGCCAGCCGTCAGTCCGGCGCATGACCATCCCGAACAGCATGTTCGCCGTCAGGATCACTTGCCCTTCACCCGCGTTGGAATAGGGATCGCGGATCATGGTGATCCCCTGCCAGACCGGAGCCATCGCGGCTTCCAATTCCATGTTGATCAGTGCGGCCTGATGTTTCTTGGTGGACTTCGCGGACTGTCCCTTGAAGGTGATCAGCTCCGGATCGGGCATTTGAAACGACTCCGAAACCGGCACTCCCTGCATCCGCAGGACGCCGATCCCGTCGTCACTCTCCGCGTTGTCAGAGCGGTACACCATGGTCATCGTTGCAGCGAGTGCAATGACAAAATACTGGATTTTCATGTTATTGATCGAAAAGAATGGGTCAACAATGCGAACCGGGCGGATTATACCCAATGCACCCCAATCCCTGGCCGCGCCGAAGGCGCCGACGATGGCGCCGTGCCCGAACACCCCACCCGCCTCCTGATGCCGGTCGCCGTGGAAACGGCCTTCGATCCAGCTTTCCGTAATGGAAGATGATGAGAACGATGAAAATGAACCCTGACTGACAGGCAGGTTCTCCCACGACATGCCCCCGACCGGCGTCCCCGATGCAATCATACGGACCCCGATGAAGGAAACTTCGACTTCCGGATCCGAAAAACCGTCCAGCGTGATCAGCACCCGGCCGGACATCGCGCCCCCGTCCCCCGTGTCCACGCCCGCCATCGGCCCGGACCAGGAAGCCTCGCCGTCGGCCTCCTTCGGGTTCGTGCCCGGAAAGTGCGGTGTCCAGGAAAGGCCCAGCACCTCCCCGCCGTCGTGCACGACCGCAAAGGCGCTCCGGTTGGTCCACCGGGTCCGCACCTTTTTCGTAAGCGGGACGGGCGGCGTGTTCACACCACGCCGCCCGATATTCCCTGTCCAGCCGGAGCAAGGCTGCCCGCACCCCATGAAGCGGCGCGGACACCGCCTTACCAGGACGCCCGTACCTCGAACCCGATGGAATGCTCCGGCGCGGACGTGTCGCTTTCCGTGCGGATCGCCCGGAGGCCGAACGACACGTCCGGCGCGGTCGCCGCTTCCGGCGCAAGCCGCCAGCCGAGCGTCACGTCCTGGGCGTCCGTCGCCAGCCCAAGCCCGACATGCGGGCTGCCGGTGAACCGACCCCCGAATACCGGGAAGCCGTAGGCCGCCTCCAGGCTCCATCGGGACGCCGCTGCGCCGCCGGTGCGGTCCTCCAGCGTCTCCGGACGGAACAGCGCGTCAAGCCCGCCCTGGGCCTGGCCGCCGTAATCCTGGCGCAGACCAAGCGACAGGCCCCGTCCGGTGGCAGGGGTCGGGTCGTATGCGAGCGACGCCGCAAAGCCCCGGTCCTCCAGGTCGTCGTCGTCATGGGAAACCAGCGTCCGGCCCGATACGTCCAGCGTCAGCCCGATCCCCGGACTGTTCCACTTCAGGCCGCCGCCAATCTCCAGGCCCGATCCGGTCTCCGCGTCGCCGCCGTCATGCCGTGCGCCAATCTCCAGCCTGGGCACCACTTCCCCGCCGCCCTCCGTGGCGATACGGTAACTGCCTTCAAGGCCAAGCCGGAGCCGGGTCGCGTCGGATTCCGACGCCGCCAGTTGGTCCGTCCTGTCCGAACTTGTGCGCGTCCATAGGGCGTCGGAAGTAATCGCCAAGGCCAAGCCGCTGCCCCCGGATGGAGGCGCATACAGGACGCCCCTTGCGCCCGCTGCCGCCATGCTCCAGCTTGTGTCGGCGCTGTAGCGGCCCTCCAGCGCCGTTTTCAGCGTCACTTCACCGGTGCCATGGCCCGCCGCGCCCCATATCTCCAGGTCGTCGGTGGCTTGCAGGGAAGCATAGGGCAAAAGTGCCGTCAGGCTTGTTTCCACGCTGCCGTTTCCGGCGCGTACCGCGTCGCGGCACTGTTCCGCGTCGCCGGGGCAAGTCTGGCTTTCGGCCTTGTCCCCGGTGCCGTCGTCACGGTAATCGCCCTCGCCGTCGCTTTGCGCCAGCGCAAGTCCCATCAGCCATTTGCCCCGGGCATAGTCCGATCCCAGGAACGCCGTCGTCGCCTCGCCGTCCAGCGAGAACGCGCCCTCCCTGCCGTCGAAGCTGCCTTGCGCCGCACGGCCCCAGAACGCCATGCTGCCGCCCGAACCGTCCCGGTTCCCCGTCAGCGTGAAATTGCTCCCTTGAAGCGCCTCCTTCAGCGTCATCCCGTGGGTTTCCGTCCTGTCGTTCCACTCCCCTTCGGAACGGGGGGTCTCGACTGGATTGGTCAAAGATCCAAGATCAATGTAGCCCGCGAACGTACCCTCAAGGCCCGCCGTCCGGTCACTCGACAGACGCCCGGATATGCCATCCAGCGCCTGTTCCGCAATCGTCCGCCCGAAGCGGGAAAGCCAGGCCGCCGGCATGGGGTCGTCGTTGGTGATCGTCCCGACCGCGATGCCATCCGCGATGGTCGCGCCCGTCGCCTGCGACAGGACCAGCTCGAACGTCTCCGGGTCCTCGTTGTGGGAGTCGTCATAGACCAGGACCCTGACCGCCTTCGCGGTCTCTCCCGGAGCGAAACGCACCGTGTCGCCCTCCAGAGGCTCCGGCCAGTAGTCCTCCCCGGCGACGGCGGATTCCGGCTTGGACGCCCGCGTGTCCACGCGCACCGTGACCGTCTCCGCAGACGGGGCCGACAGGCGCACCGTGAAGGCCGCCATCCAGTCCTCGCCTTCCGTCACCGTCACGTCGTCCACCGAAAGCGCGGGAAGCGTCGTCACCGGCGCATCGTCGTTGTCGGCAATCGCCACCGTCGCGCTGGACGCCGTGCCCACCGTATAGCCGGTGCCTCCAGCCAGCGTCGCCGTGATCGAGCCGTCCGGCTCATCGGTGGAGTCGTCCGCCGTCGTCAGCGTCAGCGTGGCCGTGGCCGCATTCGCCTGGAAGGTCACCGTATGGCTGCCCGCAGACACGCCGAAAGCGCCGTCCACGGAGACCGTCACGTCCACCGGCAGGGCCGCGTAGGGAACCGGGCTGGCCGTCAGCGTGAACACCGCGTCGCCGCCCTCCGTCACGTCATTGCCAGCCGCAACCGTCACCACCGGATCGTCGTCGTCCGCAACCGCCACGGTCCCGGACGCCGGACTGCCCACCGTGTAGCCGGTGCCGTCGTTCAGCGTGGCCGTGACCGTGCCGTCCGCCTCGTTCACGCCGTCGTCCGTCGTGGCGATCTCCAGCGTGGCCGTGGTGCTGCCACTGACGAAGGTCACCGAATGGCCGCCCTCGTTGTCGGCCCCCACATGGTCACCGCCACCGGTCTCCGTGACCGTGACGCGCACCTGGAAGGCTGCCGCGGGCGCGTGATCCGCCGTGAACGTGAACACCGCACCGTTGCCCTCCGTCACGTCAGCGCCCCCGGAAACCGTCACCACCGGCAGGGGCAGGTCGTTGTCCGCCACCGCGACCGTGCCGGTCTTCGTGGTGCCGACCGTGTAGCCGGCGCCGTCGTTCAGCGTGGCCGTGATCGACCCGTCTTTTTCATCTTCTCCATCGTCGGTCGTGGCAAACCGTAACGCGCCGTGGCCGTTCGTGCCCACGGTCACCGTGTGGGTGCCCGCCGCGATCCCCCAGTCGCCGTCGACCGCAACCGTCACGCTCACCGCAAGCGGCGCGGAAGGCGCGGGCGACGCGGACAGGCTGAAGGCCACGTTGCCGCCCTCCGTCACGTCGGGACTGGCCGAAAGCGTCACCACCGGTTCCGGTGTTTCCGGGGTCTCGGGAGTCTCCGGTGTTTCCGGTGGTTCCGGTGTCTCCGGCACGGCGTCGTCCTGCGCCGGGGTGTCCCGCTGCGCAAGCTTCGCCGCGTACTCCTCCAGCTTCTCCAGCACCGCCTGTATCTGCGGCCACAGCGGGCTGCTGTACTTCTTCGAGTTGGCCTCCGCCTCCGCCGCCGTCGTGGGGGTCAGGCCCGCATAGTCCTCCAGGCCGAACGCCATCAGGACACGCTTCCACCGGTTCACATGGGCCGTGCCGTGATGGGTCTGGCCCGAAAGCTGCCGCACGCCCGCAATGAGGGCGGCGGGAATCTCCGGCTTCGGGGGCACGATTGCGTCAGTTTGGGACTGCCCCTGAAGCTGCGCACTGTCCTGCGTCCCTTCGCCCTCCTGCGTCGTCCCGTCGTTGTCGGTCAGCGTCAGCGTGACCGTGGACGGGGTGCCCGGCGTGTAGCCGTTGCCCGCCAGGACGGAACCCGTCATCGTGCCGTCGGCCCGCTCAACGTTGTCGTCCATCGCGGTCACCGTGAAGGTCGCCGTGGTCTGTCCCGCAGGAATCGTCACCGCCGGGACGATCAGCGTCCCCCCCACCACGTCATTGCCGGAACCCATTATTTCATCGACCGACACCCTCACCGACAGGTCGGCCTGCGGCGCGGGGGTCGAGGTCAGCGTGAACGTCACGTCGCCGCCCTCCGAAACCGTGGTCGCGTCGGCGCTGATCGTCACCGTCGTTGCCGTGTCCTGGGAGACCACGCCTTCGCCCAGGGAACCCCTAGCCGGAGGCTCGACGCACGTCGGGGGCGTCGTGCCGGGAAGGTAGCGCTTCACACACGCCGACGATGGGGTGCCGATACTGTAGCCCCCCCAATACCGCGTTCCAATCACGCTCTTGTCATTGGGGTCTCCCCCGGCCCAGATGATCCTGTTGTGGAGACTCGGCTTCACCGTGGCCCATATCAGGTTGCCTGTCGCCGGGTTGTAGGGGTTGCCCACACCACCCAGTCCCAACGTGGCCGTGCCCTGGCCGGGACCGAAACGCACCTGGTAGTCCCCCGCCTCGACGCCAGCCACCCCGTCCGACGTCACGGACACCTGGACCGGCACCACGATGGTCGGGGGCGGGGTCATCGTGAAGGTGAAGGTGGCTCTCTTTGAATTAGAGCTAGGCCCGCCTGCTATGTCCGGGCCGCCGGAGACCGTCACGACGGGTATGGTGGGTATCTCGTTGTCCTTCACGGTGAAGGTTGCGACGGACGCGGAGCCGACCGTGTAGCCGTCGTCCGGCCTCAGCTCGATCTTGACCGAACCATCCTCCGGCTCCGCTATCTGGTCGTCCGCGATATACCCGCCAACAACACTACTGGTTACGATGGTCCCTCTAGGACTTGTACGCCCAAGCGTCACGGTTGCCAGACGGTCTAATCTGAACTTGTCTGTTGCGTCATAAGGATCGTCAATGGCGTTCAGGGTGATCGTTTTGCTTCCAGACCTCTTGTTTACGATTTGGTGATGCTCTGATCGCTGCGTTGCAATTTCAGTCCCTTCCGCCGTCCAGTCCACCGTGACGGTTAGCGGTTCGACCGGAGTGGGAGTTACGGTCAGCTTGAACTCCGGGTATGTTTTTGTACGGCATGTTTTCACGGTGCCCGAGTTCACTTGGCGACATTCCGGCAGCACCGCATCAACGGCCGAGATCGTCACTTCCGGCACGTCGTTGTTGATGATGGTGACTGTCGCCCGGTCGACACCGCCCACGAAGCCGCCCTGCGGGTTGGTCAGATCCACCCTGAAGGCCGCCCCCGGGGTATCGAGCCAGTCCTCGTCGAGAATCGTGACCGTGATGGTTTTCTCGGTGTCCCCCGCCGCGAACGTCAGGGTGCCGGACGCGGCGATATAGTCCACCCCTGCGACAGCGTTGACAGCGGTTGTCGAATAATCCACCGAGGCGGCCCCGCTTCCGGTCTTCGTCACCGTGAGATCGACCGACCCCGCGCCCTCGGAGACGCTGTAGGCCGCTTTCCTGAACTCGAACACGGGCTGGTTGACAACCCTGCTCCACACACGCGATCCAGTACGGCGGCCGCCGCGTCCGACCTCTTCAAAGCCGATCCTGCCCGTGACGTTTTCCTTCAACGGCACGTCAATCGAAAACTCCGTGTGGCCCGCCCTTATGGTCCTAAAGAAACTTGTGCCGAAATCCTGGACGATGGGATGATTAGGTCCTCTGATCCTCAAATGCGGAAAGTCCTGATCCGTTTCTTCCTGCGTCTGCGAAAAGACGCGCAGGTGGAAAAGTCTGGATTGTGTGTCGCATCTTTCATTCCTGGTGCGGAAGGTGATTGTTGCAGTCTCGCCAGCGAGGTACACTGGCTTGTCCCACGACTTGTCGATTGTCCCATGGCCACGGTCGCATGCCCGTCTGGCCAGGCGTTGCTGGGCGAGAGTGTGCGCGCCCGGCTTTACATAGAAGACCGGGGACAGGCCGTAGAAGGCATGATCCTGGCCTCGTAATGCTCCAGTATGGTGGCTTATGGGGCTGTTCGTCCCAAACGAGCCCCGCCGGGGATTGAGCGTGCCCAGGGCAGCGCCGGACTTGGTGCCGTCGTTGTTCGTCCCTGTCCACGGCCAGTCGCTTAGGGTGGCCGAATTGCTCGCCTGTCCGTTCGCGTTCCGCCGGTCCCCGCTCGCGTTGTTGTCCCAGGAGCCGTCCCAGAAGTCGGCGTAGTCGTCGGCCACCTTGGACCCGCCCATCCAGTGGATCTCGATTCCCGCGCCCGCGCCCGTGGTCCCGGTGTTGTCCCTCGCGTTCACCGTCGCGGTCGAGCCGACCACCTTGAACAGGGAGCCGTAGGTGCGGATGGCGGTGTGACCATTATTCGCCCGGCCCTGGACGTGGCTGTTGTATGCGGCAATGCTGGTGGACTGCGCGTTGCGCCACTGGTCGGTGATGAACAGCAGCCGGAACTTCTCGCCGGCATTCACCCCGGAGGGCTTGAGCGCCCAATCCTCCGGCACCGAGTAGGAACCGTCGGCATTGGCCGTGGGGGTCTGGGCGTCCGCCGCGGGGGCGAAGAACGCCGTCAGGGGCAGGAGCAGGAGGGAAGCGAAAAGGCCACGGACCCGGCCCCGGAACGGGGAGAACGGCCGGAAAGGGCCTGATCGGGAAGAACGGGAAGAGGAAGAAGAGGCGGAACGGGAAGCGGAAAAGGAAGAAGAAAGGAAATCAGGCCGGCAGGGGCCGGAAAGACGGAACCGGCGCCGCCGTGCGGAAACGCTTATGTCCGGCTTGCTTGCTTGCTTGCTTGCTTGCTTGCTTGCTTGCTTGCTTGCTTGCTTGCAGACAGCGAAGCGGCTTCGGAAAACCCTGTCAACCCCCGGGTCGCCATGAAACCGGGAAAGGACGCGGAAGGGATTCCCGCGATCCTGCCGCCGCTGAATGTCGTGCCATTTAATGCTGTTTTCATTGTTCTCGAATCTCTTCTCAAGGTGCGGTGGGGACGGCGGCGGACGGACGGCGCAAATGCCGGCGCACGGAAAACCGGAGCGCACGGCGACCGCGGCGATGCGAACCTTCCGGCCGTTGTGTTGGTGGGGCGATTCTCCTCCAGATGCGTCCGGCATTGCAATACCGCCGTTTTCCATTGTTTTCGGCGGTCTTCCAGCGTTCCCCGGTGTTTTCCCAAGGCCTTCCAGCCGGTTTCCGCCCCTTTCGCCGGGTCCGCCCGATGTCCCGCCGGGGCAAGGTTCCGAAAGGCCGGGAACGCCGGGCCGGGGATGACCGGATTCTGCTGCTGCCACATGCGATCCAGGATAGCGGACGCAGGCGTTCGCTCTTGTGCGTGGTCCGGTCCTTGATTGCCACGAGTCCAGTAATCGGATCGGTGTCCCGGTAAATTCAACCCCAGGCGAACAGGGTGCATGGCAGGCGTACCGTGGCAGACCTGGATGGCCGAGGGTCAGCCCGAGGTACATTGATCCGATATTGTGGAGTGGAGACCCTCCGCCGGTGAAGGCCGATCAGGAAATTTTTTCCGGAGACTCTCTGCGATCCCGGCAGCATGCGCATCCGCTCCGGCATGGCGCCTTTTCCGACCCTGTCGTCATCCCGGAATTTCCACAGCGGCTTTTCCGTCAGACTACGGCAACCCAGGCAATGCCAGGGGCACACGTCACCTGTCCATGTCACCCGGAAAACCGGTGATGCATGCATCGAATGTGCCCGCTGTCCATGCCGCACCGCCCGCTGACATCCTGATGCCATGAAAGACCGTCTGGCCGCCCCGGAGGGTGCTGTTGCCGAATCCCTTCATTGCACCGCCCGGAGGCGGAGCGGGGCCGGAGGGGGACGTATCAGGCGGCCGGAGGAGAAGGAAGTCCCGCCCGCAGCCCCGCAGACCGACCCCGCCCGGAGGTTTCCTTGAAACAGGTATCCGAACGCCCCCCAACGGCCACCCACAAACCAGGTCCCCCGCGCCAACATGCAAAGGCAGGAAAAACCCGGAAGGAACGCTTGATCGTCCTCGGCCCGTTTTTTTCCTGCGTTTTTCTCTGCGTCATCTTCGGCGTTCTCTTCCAATTCCCGGCTCCCGGATCGGCGGGCGCAGCGTTCTTCGCGTTGGCATTGGCTGCGTCCGTCCTGTGGATCGCCGCCGCCGGCCTCACCCTGGCCCTCGACCGCGCCATCCACCAATTCCATTTCATGCATCAGGATCAGGCGTCCGGGGATGATGCAGAAAAATATTCCAGACAGGATCAGGGGCCTGGGGATGAGGCCGGAAAGGACTGGGACACGCAATCCGGGAGTTTTGCCTGGATGCGGGACTGGGAGGATCTTCAGTTCGACGACGACCACCATCACTGACTTTTTTTCCGTGCGTCAGCAGCGGCGTCCGTGGACAATCCGGGCGCTGTTTTCTCCGCTTCAGCCGGAATATCCACGGACCCGGATGAAAATACCGGCTCCCTGCTGCCCGAATCGGGCGGATTCGGCCAGTACGGCTCCGGCGGGATCCTTCCTGCGTCAGCCGAAGCCTGTCCGGAACCCGCCGGGTCCGTTTTTCCAGCGCCATCCGGAACGCCGCCCGATCCGTTCGGCAGGGAGTTTCCGGCCGAGCCGAAAAAAGTCCCCGAAACCCATTCGCCGA
>CAZZNP010000084.1:13524-16776 GCA_964655785.1 uncultured Gemmatimonadota bacterium | reverse complement strand
ACCCGTCATGACCAATCTCTTCTCAGAACAGGCCGAACAACAGCTGCGTCGTGAAGCGCCGCTTGCTTCGCGCATGCGGCCGGACTCGCTGGAGGGGTTCCTGGGCCAGCGGGGGCTTGTCGGGGAGGGACGGCTGTTGAACGAGTCCATCGAACGGGACACACCCTTTTCGATGATCCTTTGGGGGCCGCCGGGCTCAGGCAAGACCACGCTCGCCTTCATCATCGCCCGTTCCACGGATTCCCATTTCGTGCCGCTGAGCGCCGTGAGCGCCGGCGTGAAGGACCTGCACCGTGCGGCGGCGGAGGCCCGGGACCGGCTGGGCATGCACCGCAAGCGGACCATCCTGTTCATCGACGAGATCCATCGCTTCAACAAGCTGCAGCAGGACGCCGTGCTGCCGACCGTGGAGAACGGCACGCTGACCCTTATTGGCGCGACCACGGAGAACCCGTCCTTCGAGGTCAATTCCGCCCTCCTGTCCCGCTGCCGGGTGTTGCGGCTTGAACCGCTATCGGAAGAGGATTTGGCGAGCATCGTCCGCGGCGCGCTGGAGGACGGCGAGCGGGGACTGGGCGGACGGAACATCGAGATGGACGACGAGGCGGTGGCGCACCTCGCATCCGTGGCAGGCGGCGACGCGAGGATAGCGCTGAACACCCTCGAAGTGGCGGCCATGACCACGCCGCGCGACGACGAGGCACGAATCCGGCTGACCGTCGGGGCGATCGACGAGGCATTGCAACACCGCGCGCCGCAGTACGACAAGGGAGGGAACTGGCACTTCGACGCCATTTCGGCGCTGCACAAAAGCGTGCGGGACTCCGATCCGGACGGCGCCCTCTACTGGCTGGCCCGGATGCTCATCGCCGGCGACGACCCGCTCTACATCGCGCGCCGGATCATCCGCATGTCGGTGGAAGACATCGGACTGGCCGACCCTTTCGCCCTGACCCTGTCCACCTCGGCTCAGCAGGCCGTCCATTTCGTGGGGCAGCCGGAAGGCGACCTGATGCTCGCCCACGCGGTGGTCTATCTGGCCACCGCCCCGAAGAGCAACGCGGTATACACGGCCTTTTCAAAGGCGCGGCAGGACGCGGAGCAGACGAGCGACGAGCCCGTGCCCATGCACCTGCGCAACGCGCCGACCCGGCTGATGAAAGAGATGGGCCACGGCAAGGGATACCGGTACGCCCATGACTACGACGGCGCTTCCGTGGACCAGGAGCATCTGCCCGAGTCCTTAAAGGGGCACCGATACTACGAACCCACCGACCGCGGACGGGAAGAGAAGATCCGTACGTGGATGGAGAAGATGCGGAAGTTCAGGAACGGGGGATGATCCGCACGGGCCGTCCGCTGACTGAGCGTGGCATTCGTGCCGGACGCCGCGGACTCTATCCAGGTGAATTGACGGGCGCCCCGGACCGCGCGTCGACCTGCCGGATTACGCGATCGCCTTGCGGTAGCAGTAATCGAAGAGCAGTTCCCACTCGCGCTGCTGGATAGCGCGGCAGAGATCGCCCGCCGGGACGCCGCCCACGTTGGCGCCTTCACACAGATCGATGAAAGCGATGGGATCCCAGGCAGACTGGGACATGAGGTACGCGGCCTCGTCAGGCAGGTTGTCCGTACCGGACGCCATGGTCGCCGCCTCGTCCCTCAGTTCGGGGTAGATGTCGTGCTCGCCGACGCGGCCGATCCAGTACTTCCCGTTGGGATAATCCGGTTCGCGGCGGTGCATGATCCCGTGCCAGTAACTGCCCGTTGGCGTGGTGATCTTCTGGCTGAGGGTGTGCGACGTGACCAGGAAGTCATGGTACAGCCAGAGGCCGGACTGGCATCCCTCGGCCATCGTCCGGTCTCCGATGCGGTTTGGCGCGAAGGCCTCGTCCAGGTCCAGGGCTTCCAGGCTGGCCTTCGCCGAGCTGTTTTCCTCGCCCGGGTCCAGCGGCATGATGCGGGGCGTCCTGAGCAGTTCCGCGAAGGCGGATCCGTAGGCGCCAGGGTCGAAGGCAGACATGGTCGATCCTTTCGTTATTCGAGCGGAATGCGCCGTGCACCGTTCGCTGCCAGTCGAGTTCCGCCAGTTTCTACGTGACTTCCGCGGCCGCCGCTTTCCGCTTCTTCAGCACCTCGTTCATGCTTCCGGTGCGGTATCCCTCCAGGTCGAGGGTCACGTAGTCGTAACCGATTTCCTTCAGGTACGCCGCGATCTCGTCGTGATGTTCGATAACTTTCGCAAGGTCGCCCGGTTCAGTCTCGATGCGGGCCATGTTCCTGTGATGGCGCACCCGGAACTGCTTCAATCCCAGTCCACGGATGTACGCCTCGGCGCGGCCGACCTGCTCGAGGGCTTCGATCGTGATGGGGTCGCCGTAGGGAAAACGCGACGACAGGCAGGCCAGGGACGGCTTGTCCGCCGTGGGCAGGCCAAGCCGCTCGGACAAAGCACGGACGTCCGCCTTGGTGAAACCGGCGTCCTTCAATGGGCTGCGCACCCCGTGCTCCCGGATTGCAAGCATACCCGGACGGAAGTCGCTGATGTCGTCCACGATACTGCCCTCGCAGATGAAAACGGCCTCTTCTTCTCTGGCAATCGCCTCAAGGCGGGTATACAGTTCATCCCTGCAGAAGTAGCACCGGCGCGGATTGTTCTGCATGTACTCTGCGTTATGTATCTCCTCCGTATCCACGTACCGGTGACGGGCGCCCATCCATTCGGCCAGTTCGGCGGCTTCGTTCTTCTCCTCCTCGGGCAGCGATTCGGACACGCCCGTAACCCCCAGGGCCCGGCCACCCAGCACGTCGGTGGCCACCTTGAGCAACAACGTGCTGTCCACGCCGGCCGAAAAAGCCACCAGGACACCACCCATGGCGCGCAGATCCTCCCGGAGCGCCTTGTACTTTTCGTCCAGCGACATTTCGTTTTTCCGATCCAAGTTCCACTCCCCGATCGACCCCCGGATCAACCTGGCTTCAAGGTAGATACCGGGCCGTATTCCAAATCGACTAAAACGGCTTCCCGTCCTTCTTCGTAAACGGAACTCCCGCCATGATTTCGCTTGACACAACGGGGGTTTCGCCACTTTTTAACACGTCTGTTTTGGACGGTATCAAGATACGGCGAGTACGGTGTCTTGACAACGTTTTTTGTGGCAAGGCGCAGTGTATAAATGGGCCCCAGGGTCCCTGCAAGTACGCGAAGGAGCACGATAAGACATGAACGTGGATGATCATAAAGTGTCGAGT
>CAZZNP010000084.1:9906-13424 GCA_964655785.1 uncultured Gemmatimonadota bacterium | reverse complement strand
TGTACAGCGGCATCCAGCCCACGGGCGACATTCACATCGGGAACTACCTCGGCGCCCTGGCCAACTGGGTCAAGCTGATTCCGCGATACGACTGTATCTACTGCGTCGTGGACTACCACGCCATCACCATCGAGTACGATCCGGGCGCCATGCGGGACGCCATCCTGGACACCGCCACCATGGGCATCGCCTGCGGCCTCGACCCGGACCGTTGCACGCTCTTCGTGCAGTCCCACGTGACCGAGACCATGGAACTGGCCTGGATCTTCAGCACCTGTACCGCCATCGGCGCGCTGGAGCGGATGACCCAGTTTAAGGACAAGGCCGCCCAGCACAAGCAGAACATCAACGCGGGCCTGTTCACCTACCCCGTACTCCAGGCCGCCGACATCCTGGGCGTCAAGGCCGACGGCGTCCCCGTGGGGGATGACCAGTCCCAGCACCTGGAGCTGACGCGGGAAATCGCGCGGCGGTTCAACCACCTGTACGGGCCGGTGTTTCCCGATGCGAAGACGCTGTACAGTCCGGCGCCGCGCATCATGGGCCTGGACGGCCAGGCCAAGATGAGCAAGAGCCAGGACAACTACATCGCGATGAAGGATAGCAGAGACACGGTCAGGAAGAAGCTCAGCACTGCCTATACCGACCCGAACCGGCTGAGGAGGTCAGATCCCGGAAACCCGGACATCTGCAACATCTTCACGCTGCACAAATCCTTTTCGAGTGCGGACGAAGTGGCGACCATCGATACGGAATGCCGGAGCGCGGGCATTGGCTGCGTTGACTGCAAGAAGAAGCTGGGCGACAACATGGAAACCGCGATGGCCCCGATCCAGGACAAGTACGAAGACCTGACCGGGCGGCCGGACGACGTGCGGGACGCCCTCGCTACGGGCGCCGACAGGGTGAGATCGCTCACATCCGAGACCATGACGGAAGTCCGGGAGAGCCTGGGGTTGCGTTAGGCAGGATGACCCGCTGTAAGCGTACATTCGCCACATGGGATGGAACCCACGGACATTCACAGCGTTTATAGCAACGTGATTCTTTCCTCGAAGAAATGTCCAGAACTCCCTGCAGCATCGCGGAGCGCCTGAAGGGAATCCAGGCCGATCCACTCCACGGGCCGGATCTCAGGTCGGATCGCGGACTGGATCGCAAACTGGACGCCCGCTCGTAACCTCATCCCAAGAATCATGCATGGATATATACTCGAAAGAATACGACCACCAATCCCGGCCCCTGGGACGGACTGTATCCTTTCGCCGCAATACGGCCAGGTACCTCCTGATCGCCTTCGCAATTGCCGGAGTGCTCCATGGCCTCTCCCTGCTGATCCTCCTGTCCACCGGCCTGCTTGAAGACAAGAACATGATCGATCTCACCCTGGCGCCCTACGAACGCCTGGAGGAGCTCGAACGGACCTACCTGGAAATGCAGAACCCGCCGACCCTGGTCGACGTGCCGGAAGAGGCCAGCGTGGAGGAACCCCCGGACGATCCCGCAGCCGACGTAGCGGACAGGAACGCCCTATCGAGGGACCTGCTCGAGGACACGGAATTGCCGGAAGGACCTGCTTTCTCCGAGGGGGACCTGGAGATCAGGACGATGGAGGATCCGAACGAAGAGGACGAAGAGCGGCCCGAGCCCTTCGCGGGCGGTGCCCCGCTCACGCCCCGTCAGGGCGGAATCGAGGATTTCCAGGAGCTGGAAGATCCGCCGATGTGGACTTCCGACCTGATCATACGGCCCGAATTTCGCGGCAGCGGCGGCAGGGAAGGCAGCGGTGAAGGCGGGATGGAGGGGGATATGGTCTCTTCAGCCCCCCGGCCCACGGGACCGGAAGCCCCGGTATACATCCCCCAGGACGACCTGAACGAACTGGCCCAGATGAACCGGGACCCCGCCTACGAACGGCACAGGCGGTTCGGCTTCGGTCTGGGCAACTCGGGGCCGCGGGTACCCCGGACGAACAACCGCCACACTTCTGTAAAGGACTACGGCGATTTCTCGCTCAGCACCTACGCCTGGGACTACGCCCCGTACCTGTATATACTGCGTGAACGGATACGACGGCGCTGGTTTGCCCCGGAAGCCTTCAACCTGGGCCTGGTGAGCGGACGGGTCATCATCCGTTTCAAGATCATGCCCGACGGCGCCCTGCGCGACCTCGAAGTCCTGTCCTACCGGGACAACGACATACCCTACCAGTCCCTGGTCGCTTCGAGCCGCAACGCCATCGAATCCTCCAGTCCCTTCCCGCCACTACCCGCGGATTTCCTCCATCCCCACCTGGAGATTACCGGCACGTTCTATTACCAGATCCTGCGCGCGAGGTAAAGGACCTCAGATGATGTCAAAGGACGTTCTACTACCAGATCCTGGGTGCGAGGTAAAGGACCTCAGATGATGTCAAAGGTGGAGTCCAGGGGAGTATCAAGTGGATGCCAGATTTGCGCGGCTTTCCGGAGCGTAGGCCCGTGAAAAACCAAATTGGAAAGCTGGTCGACTCAAAGGGGTTTCAGCACACCGTGCTCGGAGTGATCACGGTAGCCGCCGCACTGGTGGGGCTGGAAACCTCGCGGGAGATGGTGGCCAGGTACGGCGACCTGCTGCATCGGCTCGACCAACTGGTCCTGCTCTTCTTCATCCTGGAAGCCGCGCTGAAGATGGCCCGTCACGGCCGCCACTGGTACCGGTACTTCGGCGACCGATGGAACGTCTTCGATTTCCTCATCGTCGTGGCCTGCCTGATGCCCGCGGGTGGACAGTACGCCGCGGTGCTGCGCCTGGCCCGGGTGCTCCGGGCGCTCCGCCTGGTGACCGCGGTGCCGAAACTGCAACTGCTGGTCAATTCGCTGCTCAAGTCGATCACGTCGCTGGGCTACGTCGGCCTGCTGCTCGGCGTGCTGTTCTACGTCTACGCGGTACTGGGCGTCTACCTCTTCCGCGGCAACGATCCGGTCCACTTCCAGGACCTGTCCACGGCGCTGCTGACCCTATTCCGCGTGGTGACCCTGGAGGACTGGACCGACGTGATGTATATCCAGATGTACGGCAGCGAAGCCTATCCGAACTACGCCGATTTCGCGCAGGCCCATCTGCGCGAAGCCTCCCGGGCCATGCCCTTCTTCGGCGCGATCTTCTTCGTGAGTTTCGTCATGCTGGGCACCATGATCATGCTGAACCTCTTCATCGGCGTCATCATAAATTCCATGTCGGAGGCGCAGGCTGAACGGGAATCGGAAGAAAGGCGCCTGCACCTGGAAAGGGACGGACGGATCAGCGTAGGAGACGAAGTCGGACTGATCGAAGAAGAGATCCAGAAACTCTCTCGACGGCTCAGAACCCTGCGTAAACGGGCGGATGAAAACGGGGATGGCGGGTGAGCCGCGCGGATGACCTGTGCGGATGGCTTTTTCACGCCTGCTCGCCGTCGGCCGACTGATTCGTGCGGGAGCCCAGCGGCCAACTCGGACCTGCTCGCCGACGGCTGTTTGATCAGACCTGGTCGCCGA
>CAZZNP010000084.1:4104-9806 GCA_964655785.1 uncultured Gemmatimonadota bacterium | reverse complement strand
GCCTCGAACGGCACCACCTCGCCCCCCATCTCGAACTTCCCCTTCCCCTCTACGATCACGTAGCACTCGTCACGGCTGTGGGGCGTCTGGTCGTCCACGTCCCTTGGTATATACAACTCGATCTGCAGCTCACCACGCTCCAGGGCGACGAAGAATCGGTCCCCGTTCGGCGCGGGGATCTTCGCGGCGATTTCCGCTGGGGTGATACGCTTGCACGCGTGTCTTTGCATATTTGCAATCCATAAGGAACTGATCGAATCACGATTTGTACTAGTAAAAACAAAGAGAACCTGATACTGGAATTAATGTAAGGATATCTGCAAAAATAACGAAGCGATCTGTTATTTGTCACGGATTTGAACCAAGCATATAGTGATTCGAGTCGCCGTTGACACCATACGAGCACGCTATTAACTTGATCTTGACAGTTACAAGACGATTGTACATGCGCCAATCCGGACTGCCTCGGACGTGTTTTGAATAATCCGGTATAGACATTCGAACGCCAGTAAACACCGACAGACTCGCGTAACACCCTCATTCAGTGCTTCAGGAACCCTATGCCCTCCCATCCCACGCTGACTGACATTGCCAGGGCGCGCCGTTTCCTCGAAGAGCACCTGCCGCCGACGCCCATGTACCGGTCCGCCGGGTTCAGCGAGGCGCTGGGCCTGGAACTCCACGTAAAGTACGAGAACTTCCAGCCCATCCGCTCGTTCAAGGTGAGGGGCGGTCTGTATACCATGTCCCTGCTCGACGAGGCGCAGCGCGGCCGGGGGGTCACCACGGCGTCCACCGGCAACCACGGCCAGGGCATCGCCTACGGGGGCGGCGTGCTGGGCGTGCCCGTCACCGTGGTCGTGCCCCACGTGACACCGGCGGTGAAGAGCGACGCCATACGCCGGCTTGGCGCAGAACTGGTCGTCCACGGGGAGACGATCGCCGACGGATTCGCGCGGGCGCGGGAGATCGCGGACGATACGGGCAAGGTATACATCGAGGACGGGGAGGATTTCGGTCTCATGGCGGGCGCGGGCACCATCGGACTGGAGATCATGGAGGACCTGCCTGACGTGGACGCGGTGGTGCTGCCCGTGGGCGGCGGGAACCTGATCGCGGGCGTGGGTACAGCCATCAAGGCCACCAGGCCGGACGTGCGCCTCATCGGCGTCCAGGCGTCCAACGCGCCTTCGGTATACCGGTCCTGGCAGGAAGGCCGGACGGTAACCACGGAGACCTGCGACACCTTTGCCGGCGGCCTGGCGACGACCTACCCGGGCGGCCTGGCCTTCGACGTGCTGAAAGACCTGGTCGACGAAATGCATCTCGTCACCGAGGAGGAGATGAAGCGGGCCATCCCCGTCGTCCTTGACCACACCGGGTTCATCGCGGAAGGCGCGGCCGCGGCGGTATTCGCCCTGTGCATGCGCGAGGCGGCGTCGTGGCGGGGACAGCGAAAGGCGGCAGAGCGCGGACAGCAACAGGCTGCGGGGCGCGGCGGCCAGCGCTTGGCCGCCCTGTTCAGCGGCGGCAACCTGGGGATGGACGGGGTCCGGGAGATGGTCCAATCCCTGAATGAATAAAACCCCCACTAACCGGACGATTCATACTCCACAGTCCGTATACACAATCTGAACGAAGGGAAACGAGGACGCCATGAACGTCGCGCAGGCGGTTGCTCACGTTTTGAAGAAGGAAGGGGTCGAGTACCTCTTCGCGTATCCGGTAAATCCATTGATCGAAACCGCCGCGGAACTGGACATCCGCACGGTGATCGTCCGCCAGGAGCGGATCGGACTCCACATGGCGGACGCGATCAGCCGTCTGTCCTCCGGCCGCAAGATCGGCGTGTTCTGCATGCAAAGCGGACCCGGCACCGAGAACGCCTACGGCGGCGTTGCTCAGGCTTTCGGCGAATCGGTGCCCATCGTCGTGCTCCCCATGGGCTACCGGCGGAAGGTCGCCCAGTTGCCGCCGAACTTCCACGCCTACCTCAACTTCCAGCACATCACCAAGTCCTGCGAATACCTGGTGCTCCCCGAGACCGTATCGGAGGTCATGCGCCGGGCCTTCACCCAGGCGAAGAACGGGCGGCCCGGTCCTACGCTCGTTGAGTTCCCGACCGACATCCTGGACGAGGAGGTGCCGGGCCCCATGGACTACCGGCCGACCCCATCGGTGCGGACCGGACCCGATCCAGACGCCGTGCGCGAGGCCGCGGAGGCGCTGGTGGCGGCGGAAAGGCCGGTCATCTACGCCGGGCAGGGGGTGCATTACGCCCGGGCGTGGCCAGAACTCCAGCAACTGGCCGAGTTGCTGGAAGCCCCGGTGACCACCAGCCTGGACGGCAAGAGCGCCTTCCCGGAAAACCATCCCCTTTCCCTGGGGAACGGGGGCCGGTCGATGCCGGAGCCTGTTCATGTCTTCGTTCAAAATGCCGACGTGATCTTCGGCATCGGGTGCAGCTTCACGCGGACGAATTTCGGCCTGACGATGCCGGAGGACAAGACCTACATCCACGCCACGCTGGATCCCGGCGACATCAACAAGGACGTGGAATCGGCCTATCCCATCGTGGGCGACGCCGCGCTCACTCTCCGGGCCCTCATCGACGAGGTCTCGGACCGGTTGCAGAACAAGCCGCGCGGTCGATACGACGGGGTCGCGCACGAGATCCAGACCATCCGGCGCCGCTGGATGAATGCCTGGATGCCCAAACTCAGGGACGCATCCACGCCCTTTTCTCCGTACCGGGTGATCAGCGACATGATCGAGACGGTCGACATAGGCCGGACAATCATCACGCACGACGCGGGTAGTCCTCGCGACCAGCTCACACCCTTCTGGCCCTCGACCACGCCCCTGAGCTACATCGGCTGGGGCAAGACCACCCAGCTCGGTTACGGACTCGGCCTGGCCATGGGCGCCAAGCTGGCCCACCCGGACAGGTTATGTATCAACGTATGGGGCGACGCGGCCATCGGATTCACAGGCATGGACTTCGAAACGGCAGTGCGCGAGCGCATACCCATCCTCTCCGTCCTGTTCAACAACCACTCCATGGCCATCGAAATCCCCGTCATGCCCACGTCGCAGGCCAAGTACGGCGCGACCGACATTTCGGGCAACTATGCCAGGATGGCGGAGGCCTTCGGCGGTTACGGAGAGCGGGTCGAGTCACCCGACGAGATCATCCCCGCGCTGAAGCGAGGCATAAGGAAAACGGAAGAGGGGGTACCGGCGCTGCTGGAGTTCATGACCAGCAAGGAAATCGACTTCTCATTCTTTTAAAAAGGAGGGACCCGGCATATATCTCAAATCAAAAATTCATGTTGATTCTTATTTCGATCAACATTGACAATATATTAATTCCTTCATCGAGAATATACGCCCGACCTCTCTATCATCGGGCTGATCTCTCGATTAAATGTCCGACCTCCCTGTCATCGGGCTGATATCTCGATTAAATGTCCGACCTCACTATCATCGAGCCGACCTCTCTATCATCGGGCCGACGAGGAGTCGCACCGCGCGGCCTACAGAGCAAGCCAGGTTCACCAGCCCCTGTCCAATCTTCCCGGTTCAACGGCACGATGCGCCGCTATCCGATTTCCCCTGGCTCCACGGCACGGCGCTCAGCCATGGACAGGTAGCCGGCGTTGACCAGTTGAAGCGTCTTGAGATTATCCCTCCCATTGGTCTCGGGAAGCCGGTCCTGTTCGATGGATGCCATCAGGTCTCCTATCGGGCCGATGAAGGAGTCGGGTATCCAACGCTCTTCGAAACGATGATTAATGGTTTTGCTCGCATCGATCTTCAGACTGGAAAAGGACAGCGTGTCGGGCCGGCCGTGGGGATAGTCGTACAGCAGGCCGAAAGTGCCCGCGGCGTAACCTTCCGTCCCGTCGATGCGCAACGTCGCGAAGCACTCCTCCGTCCAGTTGTTGTGATTGACCGAAACCAGGGCGCGGAAGGTGTCCGAATATTCGAACACCGTAATGGTCCGGGTTTCGCCGGTTGCCGCGTGCCCGGGATAGGACGCCCCGGACGAAAACACCCGCTCGGGCTGGCCGAAAAGAGAACGCATGCTGTCGAAGTAATGAATGCTGTGGAACATCAGATCGAGACCTTCGGCATCAAGAACCCAGGGCCAGGCGTTCCATTCAGTCAGGATACTCACGTCAATCACGGCCGAAGCGGGATCACCCAGCAATCCCCGGTTCAGCAGGGACCTGGACGCTCTCACAGCCTGGTCCCACCGCATCTGCTGATTCACGGCCAGCTTCACGCCACTCGTCTCCGCCATTTCCACGATCTCAACGGCTTCGGCGTAGATGTTGGAAAGCGGTTTCTGACATAGCAGATGCTTGCCGGCCGCAGTCGCTTTCCGGACGAGTTCCTTCTGGTGCCAGGGCGGCACGGCGATGTCCACGATTTCCACCTCGGGGTCGTCGAGCAGCGCTTCCACGGTGGGATACACCCTGGGGACCTCGAATTCCCAGGCGGTCCGGTTCGCCTTGTCGATGTCCTTGTCCGTTACGCCGATCACGTTGAATCCAGCCTTGCGGTAGGCCGGGAGGTGCGCGGCGTTTACGATCCCGCCCGCCCCGATGATGCCGATTCCGTAATCCAGTTTCGTGCCCAGAACGGGGTGGTATTCCAGATCCATATTCATCTCGCTCTCCTCCTTGCTTCGGGTTCATCGGAATCGCGTTTATTATACCGCCGTGCGGGCGGAGCCGACAGAAAAAACGCTTCGAATCATCTGGCACTGGCAAGCCTGCCGCTATATCATGCACAACCACGGATCCTGATGACAACGCGACACCCGAATCCCGGAAAACGGGGCCGCTATATCATGCACAACCACGGATCCTGATGACAACGCGACACCGCGTCCCGGAGAACGGGGCGCACCCGAAGAGTCCATCAATGAACCAGGATAAGCCTTTCATAACGAGCGTTCTGCGAAGCAAGCCGTACCTTGCGGCAACCGTGATCCTTACGGCAGCCGCGGTGGCTATGACGCAGATGCCCCTCGTGGATGACCTCGGGTTCGAGTTCGCATTCATTACCGCCTTCATCGCCACCTTCGCCACGGGCGTGATGACCCTTCATCTCGTGAACGGCTGGCGATCGACAGACGCTCGGAACTCCGGCCGCACGGGAAACACCCGCCATTCGGCGCTGCTTGCCGTGCTCTTCGGCCTTTCCCTATCCACGCTTCTGGTGCCGCTGGCCGTGAGGTTCGTCAAGAGCTGGATCAGCGGTTTCTGCAACGTGCCCGAAGGACTCGCCTTCTACTTGCTGCTTCCAGGCATAAGCGTCCTGTGGGCCACCGCCGTGGCACTGTGCTGCGCGCTGGCGGTGGAGCGGAAACTGCACGCTACGCTTCTGTTTCTTGGCGCCATGTTGTTTTCGATCGGTATCAGCGTCTTCCGTCTGGCCACCCAACCGCCCGTATTCGTGTACAATCCGATCATCGGGTACTTCCCGGGACCGATTTACGATGAAGTGGTGGTCATCACGTCGACGCTGCTCGCTGCGCGGAGCATCGTGCTCGTCAGCGTCCTGGCGATGGTCGCCGGCCTGTGCGCCTGTTTCGATCCAGCGGCCAAGAAGATCCGTCCTTCGCTTTTTCTGCGGTTCCGCGGCGGCAGAATCGACGGCGGTAACCCGGGCGGCGGCAACCCAAACGGCGG
>CAZZNP010000084.1:0-4004 GCA_964655785.1 uncultured Gemmatimonadota bacterium | reverse complement strand
ACGGCGGTAACCCGGGCGGCGGCAACCCAAACGGCGGCAACCCGGGCAGCGGCAGTTCACTCACCGGTAAAGTCACGACAGCCACGCTGGCCACGACCGCCTTGACTGGAATCGTCGTGCGGGTGCTGTTCATCGTGAGCCTTGCCGTGCTGGCGGCGGCCTACGTCTACCGCGCTCCACTGGGCATCGTCATCGACCGGGCGCATATCCAGCAGACCCTGGGGGGCCACCGGCAGACGGACCACTTCGACATCTATTACGATCAAAGCACCATTTCGGACTGGAATATCGAGCTCATCGCCCGGGATCACGAGTACCAGCTCGACCGGGTCATCAGCTACCTGGACGTGCCGCCCCCGGCGACGCGCATCGCGTCCTACATCTATGCGAACGCGGACCAGAAGAAGAGGCTCATGGGCGCCCGTCACACGTCCATCGAACGACCGGGGGCGGATGAGATGCATCTCAACAACGCGTCGTTTCCCCATCCCGTGTTGAAACATGAACTGGTGCATGTCATGTCCGCCGCGTTCGGGAACGCGCTGTACGGCGGCAGCTACTGGATCGGATTCCACGAAGGCCTGGCCGAGGCGGTGGACTGGCAGGACGACCCCATGAACCCGCACGAGTGGAGCCGCGCCATGCGCGAACTCGGCCTTGCGCCGCGCCTCGAGAACCTGCTGAGCATGACGGGATTCTGGACGGCCGCATCTTCGCGCAGCTACATGCTCTGCGGTTCTTTCGTCCGTTTCCTGATAGAGCGCCACGGCCTGCCCGCTTTCAAACAGGCCTTTCCCACAGGGGCGGTGGAGGAAACCTACGGGCGGACGCCGGCGGAACTGATCGCCGAATGGGAAACCTACGTAGATGGTATTACATTACGGGAAGACCAACTCCGAATCGCCCGCCAGTGGTTTATTCGCCCCGCCATTTTCAGGCGGCGCTGTCCCCACGAGGTGGCCGCGCTGAATGACCGGGCCTGGCAGGCCTACCGCGCAAGCCGGTACGCAGATGCCGTGCGAGATTTCGACCGCGTGCTTGCGCTGGAGCCGGAGAACCCGTCGGCCCTGAGAGGCTTGCTGTACGGGACCTACCGGCTGGCGGACTACGAACGGACCGAATCGGTCGTCGCGCGAATGACCGAACGTCCGGATCAGACCGTCGGTCTGTTGGCGGACGCCCACCTGATCCGTGGCGATACGGCCTGGAAGACCGGAAGGAGTGCCGATGCCGGACGCAGCTGGGAAGCAGTCGTGAATCTGCATGCCTCGGAAGCCATGTCGCGCGCCGCGTTCATCCGGCTGGGGGCGCTCGATCGGAAACAACTCCAGGAAACGACCATGGCCTACCTGACGGCCACGCGCGGCCAGTGGAGCCTGGTCGAGGCGGTCCGGGACGCGAACGATCTCACGCCCGACTACGGAGCGGGCTACTACCTCACCGGACGCTGGCTTTACCTCTCCGGATCCTATGAACAGGCGTTGGCGTATCTGGCGAAAGCGGATGCCCTCGAACTCCCGGGTGAACCCGTTCGGCAGGAAAACCTGCGCCTGGCTGCAATGTCTCATTTTTACCTGGAGGATTACGAACAGTCGGCCGAGTTCTTCGGACGCCTGGCGGCGCTGGCCGGCTCGGGCGGAGTGGCCAGGACGGCGGAAGCCTGGATCGACCGATGCCGATGGTTCCAGGAGACCGGATCGGTTGATTCGGACTCCTAGTTGCGGTACGTCCGGGCGGGAGCGGGCAGAACCGGCGGCGAGGCTATCGCGTACCAGCAACGGCGGGCAGAACCGGCGGCGAGGCTATCGCGTACCAGCAACGGCGGGCAGTACCGGGCGACGACGAACATGTACCAGCGGGGACTGCCAGAATCGGACGCCGCCTACCACCCCGATATGGACTGGTTCAGGATCTCCTCCGCCATCTTCTCGATAGCGGTTTCGAGCGCCGGCTCGCGGTCGGCGTCCGTTCCGGTGTCGATCGCGTAGTCGCCGTAGGTTCGCAGCTGCCTTTCCTCCCAGATCACTTCCTTCTTGTCCACGGTTTCAAAGCGCACGTCCACGACGATCGTGATGCGGCCGTCCCGGGCTATCGTTCCCTGGGAGAACGCCAACGACTCTTCCTGCAGATTGGTGATCACGCCGATGATCGCAGCGTCCGCCTGCCGTATGTCCACTATCCGGAATTCGCCGTTGGAGAGAAACCGCTCGATAACCTTATCCGTCAGCGTCTCCTGGATACCGGTTTCGACGGTGGTGTTGTCGAAAAGCGGTATGACGATGTTTCGAATGTCTCCGGCGCGCGATCCCTGCGACGTGGAGTAGTAGCACCCCGTAACTGCCATGAAGACGCAAAGGAACACGATCGGGAAGACGCCGGGGTTATGCCGTGGTCTCATCATGCCGTTCTCCTGAATAGCTGCGATTCGGTCTCGCACGAGGTCCCGTTTAAAGCCTGACTCGCACTTTAGCGCGGCGCATGTTCAGTACATGTAGCGCGGCGCATTCAGCGTTTGGTCGTTCCTTCTGGCGCATGGCGCATTCTGTCTGGCGCGTGGCGCATTCAGCGGCGCACTCAATTATACACGCGGTCCATATCTACGCCGCGATAGTAGTGTTTCAGGATCCGGTCGTACTTGTACCCTTGTCCGGCCATGCCGATCGCGCCCATCTGGCACATGCCGATACCATGGCCGTATCCTCCGCCCTCCGCCACGACGGTGTTCTGTCTGAACTTCAGATCGAACTTCGTGCTGCGGAGCATCGGCTGGCCCCGGACGGGCCGCCGCAAGGCGGATCGTATCCTGCCGCCGCGCAGTGTCGTCGTACCGTGATTCGATTTGATTTCGAGGAGTTGAACGCGCCCGGTCGGCGATCGTTTTTTAATATCGATATCGTGAAGAGCAAACTCACCCGCCTTGCGTGGGTCCAGGCCGGGCAGCCTCGTCGCCAGGATGTTCTCCAGCGTTTTCTTATTCCATTCCACGCGCCACGTATAGACCGGCGAATGGCTGCAGAAGTCACCGCTTCCCGGGTCCCGGTCCCGCACGGAGCGCAGATACGGAATGGGCCTGCCCCCCCAGGCGTCCTCGATGGATTCGGTTTCGCCCGAGCAGGTCGAGGAGTATTGGGCGGCGATCGGTTTACCCTGGTACGTAATGATTATCCCGCGCGTTTCCGCAATCGCCCGGTCGGCGACGGACCATTCCGCACTGTAGCCGTGATATACCTGGTCGGAGACGGTACTGTACAGATCAAACCCCAGGGCTTTGCGTCTGCCCAGATTCGCCAAGGTGTAGGTCCGGGCCGCTACCGCCTGGGCCTTCAATGCCTCGATGCGGTCTACCCTCAGCTTTCCGATTTCGGGCGGGACGACCCCGCGCAGGTAATTCTCCACATCGAGGATGTTCACGACCGTCAACTTGCCGTTCTTGTTCGAAACCACCTCCATCGATCCGCGGTACTCCCTATTGGATAACTTGAGACGTCCTTCCCGTGTGAGGGAACCCACCTGGATCGGACCGGTATACAATCCCTGGGCGTCGCCGGCCGGCGAGGAAACGTCGATCCACGCGCCTTTCGCCTGCATTTTCCATGTCTGCCCGGCAGACGATGTACCGATCACTTCACCGCTGGCCTGGTCCACTACTTTGAAACCGCCCGTTCCGGTCATACTTGCCGAGTCTCCGTTCACGAGCAGGCCGATCCGGATGACGGGGAGCTGGCCGGGTCGAAAGGCCTCAGATGACGCGGCCGGTTCAGACGGTCTGGACGGGTCGGGCCGCCCGGAAGGCGTGGATGAAAGCGGCCTGCCGGCGCATCCGAAAATCACCAGGAGCAATACAAAGACCGGCCACCGCGTCCACCACGTGGACCGCCCGTGAGCCGGCCCGCGTATCGACAACCACATGGACCGCGTCCACCAAGCATTGGAATTGCTGAAGCGCATCGAGGATCCTCCTCTTTGATCTCCATCAACCGGGCAGGCAGATTTTTCCCAGTACC
>CAZZNP010000083.1:10033-16784 GCA_964655785.1 uncultured Gemmatimonadota bacterium | reverse complement strand
TGAAGCCGCATGCCGAACATGTCGATGTAGGCGGAACCGGCGTCTTCGGGTTTGATGCCCACCACCGCGGCCACGTCGTCGGGCAGGATGGCGGCGTTCCGCTCGCCGGGCTCGAACCACCTCCCGCCCAGGAGGTATTCATCGAGGCGGGTCGCCCTGGGCTCGTCCGGCGTCAGGCCCAGGATGCTGTTCACGTAACTCTCGTGGGACGACTGGGGCGATGAGAAGGAGAAGAACCCCTTTTCGCCCTTGACCTGGGACATGTACCAGGCCCGGGGGATCAGCGTGGCCTTGTCCTGGAAGGTACTCTTGAGATAGTCGTAGACCGAGGGCTGCAGTCCCTTCCAGTTACGGTCCCGCACCAGCGTACCTTCGTAGACCGGTTCGTTGTACCGCTCGAGCTTGTAGTACTGGAGGGAAGTGGTAATAGACGTGAAGGACAGCACGGTGAAGGTCAGCAGCGTGATGGTGGCCGCCGTGAGGGCCGTGCGTACCTTCCGCTTGCGCAGGTTGGAGACGCCCAGCGACAGGGCGACGGCCGTGGCGCTAAGCCGGCCGATGTCGGCCTCGTGCATACCGGTCTGCGCGCGTTTGATCTTCTGTACTTCCTGGTTGAACTTGGACAGGACGATGATCAGCACCATCGTGCCCAGCGCGAAAATGACGAAAGCCAGGAAGATGACGTAGGGCGACGTGCTGAGCTTGAAGGCGGGATGCACCAGTTGCAGCACGAGGAAGACCGCGATGAAGAAGACGGCGAATCCGAAGATCCGCTTGTTGATCGTCGGGAACCCGAAGACCAGGCGTTCCATGAAGAAGGAGAAGGGGATGAGCAGGATGAAGTAGAAGATCACGCCCTTGACCGTATCGTCCGCCGTGGACTTGACTTCCGGGTAGCCGCGGGCCTCGAGGCCCCAGGCCTCCCGCGACTTGGAGATGAAGGCGTCGTATTCCCGGTTGTTCAGGTGTTCCTCCGCCTCGAGGAGGGTGACGCGGGCCTCCTCGTGCAGTTGTTCGATCCGCTGGTTCTCCACGCCGAAGCGCGCGAGCTGCTTGAGCCGCACGTCATCCACGACCCACATGTCACGCGTGCCCTGGTAGGAAGGGTTGACGATCAGGCCGTCATCGACCAGGTAGCCCTGTCCCTGGGCCTCTTCCAGGAGCGCCAGGGTTACATCTCCAGGTTCGACGGGATCCTTGAGGAAGGAATCCGGCGCGTTGGTGAGCAGGTACTTGACGCCGAAGAGGCTGGTGCTCATGAGCAGCTTGACCTGCTGCCCCGGTTTGGCGAACACGACCGCCGCGGGCACGGTGCGGCCTTCCGAGCCGCTCTGCTTCTCGATGTAGCTGTGGCCGTACCACTGGGGTTCGGCGTCGTTCTGCGCGAGGACGGTCAACTGGTCCAGCGCGGTGAGGTACCGGGAGTCGATGATCTCGTACACGTCGAGCGCCTGGGCCCGGAACACGATCTGCAGGGTGGTATTTTCATTGGCGCCGCTGGCGGCGTTCAGGGGAAAGGTCTTGTCGCCCTCCTGCCCCAGGTCCGGCGCATAGATGATCTCACCGTCCTCGTCCAGGGCGTACGAGCGGAGCTTGATCGGACCCTTCTGCTGCTTGAGCGGCCGGAAGTTGAAACGGCCCAGGGAATCGGCCTTGTTGATCAGGATGCCGCGCACGCCCGTATTGGTCAGGCTCTTGTAATAGGTGACCAGCGCGCCGGGGATGGGCTTCTTGGGCACGAAGAAATTCACGTCCCGGTCGAATTCGTAGACCGACCCCGACATGTCGTGGGCCGTGTCCTGTATCTTGAGCTTGGTCTCTTCGAAGAGCTCTCCGTCCGTGGTGGCCCGCGCGAGCATGACCGCGAGAGATCGCGTCTGTTCGGTGATATTGTCGATGTTGACCGTTTCGAACCGGTCGCTGGGCGTGTCCACGAGGCCCCTTGTCCCGTTCGGCGTCACGAAGGACATGCCCTTCTTGCCGAAGTAGGTGACGGCTTCGCTGTCGAGGCCCAGCTTGACGGGCATGAAGTCTTTCCAGGTCCGCTGCGGCGGTACGATGGCGTTGACGTACCGGGCCGAGTCCGCTCCGGACCCGAAGGCTTCCTGGATATAACCCGCGAATTTCCTCGAATAGGGCGCGAAGATGTTCTTTATGTAGTGATTGGTCGCCCAGGCGCCGTTGTCGAAGGTGCCGAAAGCGAATGCGCCGACGCGGGATTCGTGGCTGGAGAGGTCGATGCCGAAGAAAATGTCGAAGTCGATCTTGTCTTCCTCGGGGATCTTCGACATGAAGTAGTTGCTCGCCCTGCCGTGCCGGTAGAGCCAGTTGTGCGCGCCTTCCAGGCCCATGAAGTGGGCGGAAGTGGCCAGGATGACCACGGAGTACTTGGGGTTGTATTGTTTGACGGCCCTGGCGACTTCGAGCAGCGCGGCGATCCCCGTTGCGCTTTCCGCGCCGGGCGCCAGGCCGGGGACCACCGACATGGCGTCGTAGAAGGACTCGATGACGATCGTGTAGTCTTTCCATTTCGTGCGGGTCTCGTCCCTGGCGTTCGGCATCTCCTCGTCGAGACCGGGAATCCATCCGTAGATGTTCTTCCCTTCCACCACCTCCCATTCCATCCGGGCCTGGACGTTCACCTGGCTCGTTCCCGGCCCGGCCAGGGCCAGCAGGCCGGGTACGTGGTCCTTCTCGACCCAGTAGCGGGGCACGTTGAGCGGCAGCCCCATGAACTTGAGCTCCGCCTCGCTCCGCGTCACCCGTCCGTTGTCGAAGTAGATGACCGCACTGGCGCCGAGCATCCGGGCATTGATGAAGCGGTCCTGCGAATCGAAATCCATGAGTACGACGCTGCCCTGCATCTCGTACCCGTTGAAGTCTCCGAACTCGCCCTTGCCGCCGTATACGATCGGACCGGTGAGCCCTTCACGGGGCGTCGTGGGCGTCCGTACGTGATTGGGCCATAGGGCATGAAGGGGGATCTCTTCGCCCGTCTCCAGAACCGTCAGCTTCGAACCCTTGTCGATGGGCACCGTGACCGGAAAAGTCTCGGTCCGGATGTCTTCCAGTCCGATCTCCTCGAACTCGGCCCTCAGGTATTCGTAGGCGGAATCGGCGCCGGCGTAGCCCACCACCCGCGAGGGAAAGGAAGAGAGGGTGCGCACCGTGTTCTCGATCGACTCGGCGGTGACCACCTGCAGCGCTTCCTCGAGGGGACGGTCATGGCCCAGGAAGGGCTGAACCTCCTGGGGTTCGGGAAGGGAAATCAGCTTCATCAGGATATTCTCGGTAATATCCCTGGGATGGAAGATGGTGACCGAGGACAGCATCAATACCGCGATGGTGATTCCGATCCCTGTTTTTATCTTCGACCACATGCTTTGCTACCCCTGTCGGTTTACGGCGACCCGCGGCCCAGCTCGCTCGAAGCCGTCCAGTCCGCCGCTTCCGCGTTTCGCATCGTTGGGAAACAGCTCGATTGCGCGACTGATACTACTGGGAAACAGCTCGATTGCGCGAATGATAGTGCCGGGAAACATGGGAATGCCCGGAAAAGCCGCGAGGGCCGACCTGTCGCATTTATCCCGAGCGTTGTGAACCATAACATACTTGAACAAAGCAATATAAAAAGGTTGGAACACCGGTTCAAGCAAAAACCAAGGCTGCGAGTTGCCCTATTAAAAACTAATAGGTTGTGCCGTCAGAAGGCCAGCGGATATATTGTTTCTAAGACAGCCCTGGAGTCTATCCCCCGCTCAGTGCCCGAGTGTCCAAACAACTTCGGCATACCACACCATGGCATTCCAAACGCGTACAGGTATTCCGCGACCCGGAATACTGCGATCAGCCGGCATATCCCGCCGCGCCGTCGTACTGGGCCTGCTGTTCGCCGTCCTGATCAACATATGGGTCCCCTTCGGCTCCTTCATCGTGCAGTCGTCCCGTATGACGATGTCCCACCTGCCCATCGCGGTCCTGATCCCCTTCTTCTTCATCCTGTTCATTGTCAACCCGGCGTTGCGCACCTGGCGTCCTGCATGGGTCCTGAACGGAAGCGAACAGGCCCTGATCTTCATCTTGATGTTCGTCTCCTCCCTCGTGCCGGGCAAGGTCATGGTCGCCTATCTCATAGGGGTCATCGCCACGCCATACTACTTCGCTCGGCCGGAGAACCAGTGGGCGGCCACGTTCTTCGATTACCTGCCGGAGTGGCTGCTGGTCAGGGGACAGGGCAACTCGCTGGTCTGGTTCTACGAGGGGATCCCCGATGGGGCCGGGGACGTCATATGGGGGCCCTGGCTGCCGCCCCTCTTCTGGTGGCTGACCTTCTTCGTGGTGCTTTTCTTCATGGGCGCCTGCATGTCCACCATCATGAGAAGGACGTGGGTGTCCCACGAGCGGCTGTCCTTTCCCCTCGTTCGGATGGCCGTCGATCTCATCCGGCACGACGAGCGGACGGAACGCACCTTTCCCGGCTTCGTGTACGACCGCATGTTCCAGGCGGGTTTCGGCATCACCATGGCGCTGATGATCTGGAACATCGCCGCATTCTGGCAGGGCATTACGCCCATTCCGATCGGCGTGCTCTACCAGAGTTCGATGACCCTGGCGGAGGGCATCGATCCCATCCGGGTGAGCGTCAACATCTACGCCCTGTGTTTCGCCTTCCTGGCGCCACTGGAGATCACCTTCAGCCTGTGGTTCTTCGCCCTCTTCGGCGTGCTGGAAGGCGGCCTGCTGGACAAAGTCGGACTCCAGTATTCCGGCAGCCCGGTTGGGGCGAACGCCGTGGTGAAGGCCCAGTTCTTCGGCGGGTTCATCGTCTTCGTCTTCTGGCACCTTTGGACGGCCCGCGAGCAGATCGCCGACGTCTTCCGGCGGGCCCTGCGCGGCGGCGAACAGCCACCCACGGAGCTCATGTCCTATCGCGTCGCCGTGCTCGGACTGGCGGGCAGCGTGGTCTACCTGGTGGCCTGGCTCGTTGGATCGGGGCTTTCCTGGCACGTCGTGCCCGTGTACCTGCTGTTCCTCTTCATATTGTACCTGGGCACGGCGCGGATCATCGCCCAGACGGGCCTGGCCTTCTTGGACCTGCCGGTCAACGCCCACCACTTCACCATCCTGACCATGGGATCGGGAAACATCGACCCCCGTAGCCTGACCACCCTTGGCCTGGGGTCCGCCTACGCCCGGAACTGGCGGGGGATGGGCATCGGCACCATCGCCCAGTCCGACAAGGTGATGTCCGACCTGCGACAGGACAAGCGGGGGATCCTCGTCCTCATGATCGTCACCTTCGTCATCAGCATGCTCACGTCCGTCCTGTACACGATCTACATCGGTAATACGACCGTCGGCGCGTACAACTTCGGCGAGCGCGACGCCTTCGGCGGAAAAATCAACGAGTCGTACTTCGACGACATCGTGCGCTGGATACGCAACGCCGATCAGCTACAACCGCCCGAGTTCCTGTTCATGGCCCTCGGCGGGGTCATCATGCTCGTCATGACGGCCCTGTCCTACCGGTTCCCCGGCTGGCCCCTGGCGCCCGTGGGTTTCACCGTAGCTTTTGCCGACGTGACCCGCCTGCTCATGTTCTCGCTGTTCCTGGCCTGGCTGATCAAGATGCTGTTGATGCGGATCGGCGGAGTGACCATCTATCGAAAGGCACAACCCTTTGCCTGGGGCGTGCTCGTGGGGTACACTACCGGGGTTTTCCTGGGGTTCCTCGTGGACTGGATCTGGTTTCCGGGCCAGGGGCACTCCCTGCACGAATGGGCGTAGCGGGCCGGGTTCGCTCACCGTATAGACGTAGCCCGGAACCGGGTTCGCTCACTGTATAAACAATGGCTCAACGTCCCGGAGGAGCCGGTCGATCTCGGCGTGGTCGTGGCGGTCCAGCTTGCCGGGCGCCCGCGTGTACGTCGACGCGATCAGGCCGCGGCGCTTCAGGATCTCCTTGCAGAAGATCACACCGTGCAGGCTCTCGATGTTGATGAGGGGAAGCAGCCTGTTGTGTATCTCCCGCGCGCCTTCCACGTCGCCCGACCGGTAGCGTTCGTATAGACGGACCAGCACGTCGGTGAACTCGCTCGCCGGCATGGTGCCGCTCACGCCGCGGTTCAACTCGTCGATGAACCAGCGTCCGCCGAACCCGGTGAAGACCCCGTGCAGTTCGTCACCGCAAGTCTCCAGCAGCGCCGTCACCGAATGGCCGCAGGGCATCATCTCCTCCTTGATGTACTTCACGTTCGGAATGTCCAGCAGCAGCTTCCGGATTAATTCTGGCGAGAGGCTCGATCCCAGGGGCGGATCGAAGTTCTGGATGAACACGGGGTTGCCCACGGCGTCGGCGACTTGCCGGTAGTATTCGACCAGGCCGTCCAGTCCGGGTTTGAGCACGTAGGGCGGCAGGGCGATTGCGCCGTCGGCGCCGGCTTCACGGGCGTGGCGGCTGAACATGACCGCGACCTCGGTGCTCACCCCCGCCACGCCGGCGATCATGGGAATGCGACCATCCACCTGCGCTACGGCCACGTCCACGACCCGTTTCCGTTCGTCGTCCGAAAGCAGCCAGAACTCGCTCACCATGACAGGGTAGACGATCCCGCGGGCCCCCGTATCCACGCAGAAATCGATCTGTTTGCGCAGGCCGTCCTCGTCCAGCACACCTTCATCGGTAAAGGGCGTCTGCGGTATGGTGAATATGCCGTGCCAGCCCTGCCGGCCATGCGTTCCATGCGGTCCA
>CAZZNP010000083.1:7118-9933 GCA_964655785.1 uncultured Gemmatimonadota bacterium | reverse complement strand
GCGCATCCCAGGGTATTCCGGGCACGTATGCATATGAATATAATGATTGACAGAAGGGGTGCCACGCACCTATTTTGAGTCGTTGATTTCGAACTGCAAAAGACTTGTGGCTGACGGGTATCGTACCCAGGAGTAACTCGATGGCGATGGACGTGGAACCCGATGTAGCATCGCTGGAACTTCATGAATGGCTCGAGTCGATCGAGTATGTCATTTCGCAGGGCGATCCGGAGCGGACCCGCCGCATTCTCGCTGCCCTGGAGTCTCGCGCCGCCGAGTCGGGCGTCCGCCTGCCCTTCTCCGCCAACACCCCCTACGTAAACTCCATTCCCGTCGAATTGCAGGCTCCCTATCCCGGCGACCGCGACCTGGAACGGCGCATCAAGAACATCGTACGCTGGAACGCGCTGGCCATGGTGGTCCGGGCCAACCGGGCCGACGGTTCCATCGGCGGTCACATCTCCACCTTCGCATCGTCCGCGACGCTCTACGAGGTGGGGTTCAACCACTTCTTCCGCAACCGGAACGGAAGCCACGAGGGCGACCTGCTCTTCGTCCAGGGGCATGCCGCGCCCGGAATCTACGCGCGGGCCTACCTGGAAGGACGCATCTCCGAGGAGCAGCTTAAGAACTTCCGCCACGAGGTGAATTCGCCGGGCCTGTCCTCCTATCCCCATCCCTGGCTGATGCCGGATTTCTGGGAATTCCCGACGGTGTCCATGGGCCTCGGCGCCATCACGGGTATCTACCAGGCCCGTTTCATGAAGTACCTGGAGAACCGCGGCATCAAGAAACCGAGCGACTCCAAGGTCTGGGTCATGATGGGCGACGGGGAGATGGATGAGCCCGAATCCCTGGGCGCCATCACCGTGCCGGTCCTGGAACAGCTCGACAATCTGATCTTCGTGATAAACTGCAATCTGCAGCGGCTCGACGGTCCCGTCCGGGGCAATCACAAGATCATCCAGGAGCTGGAAGCCATCTTCCGGGGCGCGGGATGGAACGTGATCAAATGCATCTGGGGCAGCGACTGGGATCCCCTGCTGGAGAAGGACGGCGACGGGCTCCTCGTGAACCGCATGCACGAGACGGTGGACGGCCAGTATCAGAAATACAGCATGGCCTCGGGCGAGTATATCCGGAATAAGTTCTTCGGCGTCCATCCGGACCTGAAGAAGATGGTGGAGCATCTGTCCGATGCGCAGCTGCAGCATCTGAGGCGGGGCGGCCACGATCCGCTCAAAGTCTACCATGCGTACAAGGCGGCCGTGGAGACCGAGGGGGCGCCGACGGTCATCCTGATGAAGACGATCAAGGGATATGGACTGGGCGACAGCGGGCAGGGCGCCAATGCCACGCACCAGATCAAGAAGATGGAAGACAGCGACCTGCTGGCCTTCCGGGACCGGTTCCGGATCCCGATCTCCGACGAAGACGTGGCCGAAGTACCCTTCTACAAGCCGCCCGAAGACAGCGAGGAGATGGCCTATCTCCATGAGCGGCGGCAATCGCTCGGGGGGTACGTGCCTTCCCGGCGGACGACTTTCACACCGCTGCGCGCGCCGGAGCAGGACAAATACAGCAAGTACTACCAGGGGACGGACCGCCAGGTGTCTACGACCATGGCCTTCGTCAACATCCTGTCGGACCTGATGCGCGACAAGGAAATCGGCAACCTCATCGTGCCCATCGTGCCTGACGAGGCCCGGACCTTCGGCATGGAAGCCCTGTTCCGTCAATCGGGCATCTACTCGCCGGTGGGACAGCTCTACGACCCGGTGGACAGCGAGACGCTCCTGTATTACCGCGAGTCGAAGGACGGCCAGCTGCTGGAGGAAGGCATTTCAGAGGCCGGCGCCATGTCGTCCTTCATCGCCGCGGGCACGGCCTACGCCACCTACGACATCAACACGATCCCCTTCTTCATCTACTACTCGATGTTCGGGCTGCAGCGCGTCGGCGACCTGGTCTGGTCCGCGGGCGACATGCGCTGCAAGGGCTTCCTCGTGGGCGCCACGTCAGGCCGCACTACGCTGGCCGGCGAAGGGCTCCAGCACCAGGACGGCAACAGCCACCTGCTGGCCTATCCGGTGCCGAATCTTCTGGCCTACGATCCGGCCTACGGCTACGAACTGGCGGTTATCATAGAAGAAGGCATCCGGCGCATGTACGAGGAACAGGACGATGTGTTTTACTATCTGACCGTCCACAACGAGAACTACGCCATGCCGCCCATGCCCGGCGACCCCGAGGCTACCCGCGAAGGCATCCTCAAGGGGATGTACCGGTTCCGTGAATCGGCGATAGAGGGCGGCGACCTGCGCGTCCAGCTCTTCGGAAGCGGCGCCATCCTGAACGAGGTGCTCAAGGCCGGCAGGATCCTGGAAGAACAATACGGCGTGGCCGCGGACATCTGGAGCATCACCAGTTACAAGGCCCTGCACAACGAGGCGGTCGACGTCGAGCGCTGGAACATCATGCATCCCGAGGAAACCCCGCGCGTGCCCTACGTGACCTCCTGCGTGGCCGACATACCGGGACCTTACGTGGCGGCCTGCGACTACGTGAAAGCGCTGCCGGACACGGTTTCCGCCTGGTTCCCGGGCCATCTGATCACGCTCGGTGCCGATGGCTTCGGACGCAGCGACAGCCGCGACGCCCTGCGGGACTTTTTCGAGGTGGGCGCCCGTTACATCACGCTCTCGGCGCTCTATGGACTGATGCGCGACGGGAAGTTCCCGGCATCCAGCCTGAAACAGGCGATGGCCGATCTGGAGATCGACGCCGACAAGCCGAATCCGCTCATGCTGTAACA
>CAZZNP010000083.1:0-7018 GCA_964655785.1 uncultured Gemmatimonadota bacterium | reverse complement strand
CGATGGCCGATCTGGAGATCGACGCCGACAAGCCGAATCCGCTCATGCTGTAACAGGCGATGGCCGATCTGGAGATCGACGCCGACAAGCCGAATCCGCTCATGCTGTAACATTGGAGACGCAAGACTCATGGCGACGCCTTTCAATCTTCCGGCGCTGGGTGAAAACGTGGACGCGGGTACCGTAGTGGGTATCCTGGTCGAGGTGGGGGACACGGTCGAAGAAAACCAGCCCGTCCTGGAAATAGAGACCGACAAGGCCAACCTCGAGGTGCCGGCTGGATTCACCGGCGTGGTCACGGAAATCCTCGTGGAGAACGGCGCGACGGCCGACGTGGGCGCGCCCGTGCTCATGTACGACGACGCGGCCGGAGAGACCGGCGCCGCGGATGCGGAAGGAGCGGCGGGAGGAGTGGCAGTGGCCGAGGCCGCCAGTGGCCAGGAGGCGAAAGCGGACGGACAGTCGGAGCGCGAAGCGCCAGTTGTCGATGCGCCTTCCGCTGATGCCGCCGAAGCGCCTGCCGCCGAGACCGCCGCCACGAAGCCTGTTGACCGGGGTGACGCGGCCCCTGAGTCCATGGAGCAACCGGCCGAGCCTGGCTCGCCATCCACCGGAACGCCAGCCCCCGATTCGCCGAAGACTGCTGCCGATAGCGCACCCCCTTCACCACCGCCCGCACCCGCTGCGCCGGCAGCACCCTCGGCCACCTCAGGAGCACCGGTACCTGCGGCGCCTTCCGTACGCCGCTTCGCCCGTGAAATCGGGCTCGACATCGGCCAGGTGCCAGGGACCGGACCCGCGGGCCGGATATCCGAGGAAGACGTCAAGGCACATTCAAGACAGTTGAGCGCTGGACGGGGCGCACCTGCTGGTCCAGCTCACGCAGCTCCCCTGCCGGATTTCACGAAATGGGGTCCGGTGGAAACCGAGTCCATGAGCAACCTGCGCCGGGCCGCCGCGGCCCATCTGAGTGCAGCGTGGACGAACATCCCCCATGTCACCTATGGCGACAAAGCCGATGTAACCGACATGGAAGCCCTGCGAAAGCAGTTCGGCCCCGCGGCTGAAGCCGCCGGTGGCAAACTGACCATGACGGCCATCGCCCTGAAAATCGTGGCCGCGGCGCTCAAGCGGTTTCCCTTGTTCAACGCCAGCGTCGATATGTCCAGGCACGAGATCATCTACAAGAAATACTACCACGTGGGCGTGGCGGTCGACACGGATCGCGGCCTGGTCGTACCGGTTATCCGGGACGTCGACCGGAAAAACATGGTCGAGCTCTCCGTCGAACTGTCCGAGGTCGCCGAGAAGGCACGGGACAGGAAGCTCTCACCGGACGATATGCAGGGGAGTACCTTCACGATCTCGAACCTGGGCGGGTTCGGCGGGACCTTCTTCGCGCCGATCGTGAACGCCCCGGACGTGGCCATCCTTGGCCTCGCCCGCAGCCGCATGGAACAGGTTTACGTGGACGGGTCGTTCCAGCCGCGTCTCATGCTACCGCTGATGATCTCCTACGATCACCGGCTCATAGACGGCGCGGACGGCGCCCGCTTCATGCAATGGCTGGTACAGGCCTTCGAGGAGCCCTTCCTCCTCAGCCTCGAGGGGTGATCGGGCCGGCGGACCAAACTTGCCGGGCCAGTTGAGTCCTGCGAGGTAGCCCGACCTGCCTGACCAGACCTGACAGTCCCGACCTGCCAGACCAGACCAGTCGTTCCAGACCTGACAGGCCAGATCTGACAGACCAGACCAGACCAGACCAGACAGGCCACACCAGACAGGCCACACCAGACAGGCCACACCTGACAGGCCAGCCTTACCGTAGAACACAAAAAAGAGGCGGTCCTTAGCGAACCGCCCCAATCAATTACTCTTTATTTGTACGGATAGTCTTTACTCGTGCGGAAGTTGTATCCCGGCTCCCGCTGCCGGGTTCAGTCTACCGATTCCATGGTCGATCCCACCGATTTCAGGAGCCTGTCTTTCATATTCCACACCGTGTAACCGGCGTCGATCAGCCCGGTAGGCGCGTCCTTCCACTCGGAGTCCTTGCCGTAGAGAAAATAGGCGTCCCAGACCATGGGGTCCTTGTGTTCCAGTTCCCCCGACTGCTTGTACCAGAATCCCAGCGCGTTCGCGGGGTCCCACATCTGGCTGACCCGTTTGTCGCTGAATACCTGATTCGCCGCCATCCGAGCCGTATTGACCGCATCGTTCCTGAGTATCCGCTGCCAGACCACGTAGACCCGAAGGTCATCGGAGGGAAACTTCTTCAATATCTCTTGCTGCACCGCCCCGGCGCCGCTTATGCAGTGGCCTCAAGTAGGAGAGAACATCACGACGAGGCGGATCTTGCCCGTATCGCCGTTGAACGCCTTCTTGAAATCCACGAGGCTGAGTGGTTCCGGGTTGAAGCTGGTGTTGGTGTTGAGTTGGGCGCCGGCCTGGGAAGCCCACGTCAGGGTTCCGGCCAGGATCAGCGCGGTCATCAGGTGGAGTCGATTTTTCATTTTCGTAGATCCATTTCCAGGTGGTGGATTGAGTCCCAACTCAATTGGGCGGAACAAGTAAATTCAGTTAGTGTAAGTTTTCGGTGTATGTCGAAGAATGAAATACTAACACTTTTATTCTACTACTATAAATCGTAATCAACACGTGGTTCGAATATAATCAACTCAGAGTCGATATCAAAATCTAATTCCCGTTCCGTTTTAAGTTATTGTTAATAAAACCAATTGGTTCGCGTAAGGATTGAAGATATGTTGGAGACCTGTCAGTCATGACCTAGGGAGTCCGAGGTCACCGAGTAGCCGGAATGTTTGGTACACTATGCTACGAAGATTTTTGTAGAAGGTGTGGTTCTCGGCGTGAGGACACGTCCTGTAAAGGGGTTTTAGTTTCTATGCTCGACCGGACAGGAACTTCGATAAAAGGGGGTGGGGTGATTAACCACTAACGAGGTAGTTGAAGTAAAACGATATCGAGAGAAAACAACCTATTGTGAACAACAGTCGTTCCTGATGAAGACGATGGGACGAAATATCAAAAACAGGTAGGGAACGGGATGTTAAGACGCATAGTCTCAATTAAGAATGTGGGACGATTCAGGAACTGCGCTGCTTATGGCGATGTTACATTTCGTCCATACACACTGATTTTCGGAGAAAACGCACGAGGTAAGACTACATTATGTGCAATTCTTCGATCATTAATAGCCAATGCCCCAGCAATCGTTATAGGTCGAGCGACACTAGGGAGCAATGAACCACCCGATGTTAACCTTCTAACCTCCTCTGGAAATATAGAGTTCCGAAATGGCGCTTGGAGTGCTACTTACCCGGACATCGCGGTATTCGATGCAACATACATTAGCGAGAACGTGTACGCAGGCGACGCCGTGGACAAGGAACAACGTCGGAGTCTATACAGTGTGATAATCGGGGCGCCGGGCGTGGCGTTCGCCTCACGCTTGAATGAGATAGAAAAGCAGATCCGCGAGAAGAATATTGCTATCCGTGACAACCAGACTCAGGTTCAACGGTACGTAGCAGAAGGGATGAGTGTGGAGGAGTTTATAGCCTTACCGGAAGACAAGGATATCAAAACTAAGATATCGTCAATGGAACAAGAACTACGAGCGGCTCATCAGGCAGCACAGCTCCAGCAGAAGTCGTCTCCGACGGTGCTGAAGCTTCCGGATTTTCCCGCCGCCTTTGCAGAATTGTTGGGAAAGACTTTAGAGGATATTGCGAAGGACGCTGAGCGTCGAGTTGGTGAGCATATCACAAAGAACCTCATGGGAGAGCGTGGTGAAACTTGGATCAATGAAGGCTTGGGGTTCGTCGTTGACGAATCATGTCCGTTTTGCGACCAAGACATTTCCAATGTTTCGCTCATCCAAGCCTACAGATCGTATTTTAGCCGTAATTATCAAGCTTTGCGAGACGAGGTGAACCAACTCAGAACGCAAGTTGACACAGCTTTAAGTGAACGGGTGGCTGTGGATCTGGAGCAGACACTGGCTGAAAACACAGCAAGCACTGAGTATTGGATACAGTACTGTGAGTTAAGTCAGCCGGTCTTGCCGGAGGTCGGATGCATAGGGGATACTTTGGTTTCTCTGAGGGATGCGGCTCGGGCCTTGATCTCAGTCAAAGTCAGCACTCCTCTCGAAGCACTGGCACCAGATGAAGCGTTTAGACGGTCCTTAGAAGGATTTGAGGCTTTGCGTACTTCGTTTGAGTCTTACAATGAAAAGGTCGCCAAGGTAAACACTATCATTATTCAACGGAAAGGTAAGGCCCAGACCGCTAACGTTCGTGAGTTAGAAGCCGCCCTCGCAAGTCTTGAGGCGCAGAAGGTTAGATATACGGACGAAGTGCAAGAACTGTGTAAAACCGCCCAGTCCCTTCGAAGTGAGAAATCGGCTCTGGAAAAGGACAAAGCTACAGTCCGACAGCAACTCGATGCGCACACTAAACAAGTGATCACGCAATATGGGCAGCGGATCAAATGGTACCTAGAGAGGATCAATGCCAGTTTTACGATCACGACGCCTACGTATACTTATCGTGGCGGACCTCCAAGTACAAGTTATCAAATAGTTATTAATGGAAACTCAGTAGCGATCGGTGACCCACGGACTCCGGCTGACCAGCCAAGTTTCAGAAATACTCTTAGCAGTGGAGACAGAACCACACTGGCTCTTGCGTTCTTCTTTGCACAACTAGAACAGGATCCGGATCGAGCCAGCAAAGTAGTCGTGTTTGACGATCCATTCGGGAGTATGGATGGCTTTAGGCGGAATCACACGGTAAATCAGATACAAAGTAGTGGCGAGTTTTGCGCTCAGGTCATCGTGCTTTCGCACGATCCTCATTTTCTGCACATGCTCTGGAGCCGGATCGGGTCGGATGAACGAAAGACGCTGTGTATGACAAGGATAGGTGAGGAAAACACCACAATCGCAGAATGGAACATCGAAAGGGCCGTTCAAGCACCTTACATGGCAGACCTAGAAAAGCTACAGGGGTTCTATTCATCAAACCAAGGTGATAGTCGAGACGTAGTACAGAAGATACGGCCAGTTCTAGAGGCGTACTGTCGCAATCTATATCCTGTGCAATTCCATGAGCAGGATGAACTTGGAACAATTGTTGGTAAAATCCGAAACGACGGGGCGTCGCATCAACTGACGGAGATCCTTGAGGATCTTGATGAACTCAATACCTATAGTCGTCGGTATCACCATGCATACAATCCAAATGCAGCTAATGAGCCCATAGACGACGAGGAATTGCTAGGATACACCAGACGCACTCTCAAGTTAGTCGGTTTCCTCAGGTAGGTGGTGTATGATCGTCATTTAACTCGGCGTGAAGAACTCATGTATGACTTTTTCTAGAATGTGCATCAAAGGTTGGTTTGAATGAGAGTCAAGAAACTCCGACTTATCTGTTATTCGTGGTTACATCAGAGGTCGTCCGGTAAAGGGAAGTCCTCGTCCCAATTTTACATAACGTAGCCGACATAGTTGGGGTAGTGCATGTAGCTACCACCTTGAACTAGACCGAACCCGGATTTCTCCGACTTCTCTCACCTATGTGAGTGATAAGTCGGTTGCCATTTTTGAACTTGCCTAGGTACAGGCCGTCTGGTCTGTAGATCTCGTCGCCATGGAACTTTCCAACTTGAAGTCTGCTTTAGGTGAAGAGACGGTCGTCTCTCCGGTATCCGCAATTGTACCGCCCCATGTCCAAAATAAAATATAAGCAAGGCATCCTCTAAGGATTCTTCTATAAGATCATCCGGATAATCTACCTTGGGGTCTAATGATTCGAGCTCGTCGAGTGAAGCAATTTGCGCGTTCTGCTTATTGTAAATATGGTGATGACGTATTACTTAAAATTGCCTTTAAGACAATAGACTTCTCTAGCCTTAATCAGACGCTGAATCTCACGTTGATCACGTCGCCGTCCGCGACGACGTACTGTTTGCCTTCGACCCGTAGTACGCCATTCTCCTTCGCGGCATGCCATCCCCCGAGATCGAGCAGTGATTCCCACTCCAGCGTTTCGGCCCGAATAAACCCCCGTTCCAGGTCGGAGTGAATCGTACCGGCCGCTTCCGGCGCCGTGACGCCCCGCGCGACGGTCCACGCCTTTACTTCATCCTCCCCGACAGTAAAGAAGGAGATCAGGTTGAGCAGCCTGTACGAGGCGATGATCATGCGGTTCAGCGCGGATTCCCGGATGCCCAGGTCCTCCAGGAAAGCGTCGGCGTCCTCCGCGTCGAGTTGGGCGATTTCCATTTCGACCTTCGCGCAGAGGGCCAGGGTATCCAACCCGTCGGAGTGTTCACCCAGCGCCGCAAGCCGCTGCGCTTCCCGGCCCAGGTCCTCCTCGGAGATGTTAAGCACCAGCAGAACCGGCTTCTGGGACAGAAAACGATAGCCTCTCAGCGTTTTCTCGTCGTCAGGAGCCAATTCGAGATTCCGGATCACCCCGCCCCCTTCGATTTCCTCCTTGCAGCGCTCGAGCAGTTGCCATTCGCGTACCAGTTCCGGCCGCTTCGTGGAACGGGCTTCCTTGGAAAGGCGGGACAGCCGGCGCTCGATGATCTCCAGATCGGCGATGGCGAGCTCCAGCTCCACCGTCTCGAAATCCTCTGCGGGCGTGATGGGCGCATCGGCCAGGTCCGGGAACCCGCGGAGCACGTGGACCAGGAGATCCATGTTGCGCAGGTCGCCCAGTCCCCCGGAGTCCTCCTGCTCCTCCTGGCGGCCTGAGCCGGCCGTAATGCCGCCGATATCGAGGTATTCCACGGTGGCGAAAGTGGTCTTGCGTGGACTGAAGAGGCTGGAAAGACGATCTACTCTCTGGTCCGGAACCCGGATCGTTCCCCGGTTGGCCTTATTCATCCCCGCGAAACCGCCGGTTTCCTCATTAGCCCTGACCAGGGCGTTGAACAACGTGGTCTTCCCGGAACCGGGCAGGCCTACGAGGCCGATTTGCAA
>CAZZNP010000082.1:14982-16824 GCA_964655785.1 uncultured Gemmatimonadota bacterium | reverse complement strand
GAGCATCAACCCATGACGCCTGCACCGGAAGACTACGACCTCGACCTGAAGATAGCTGAACTCAAGATCAACGGGTTCACAGCATTCGAAGATCTCATCCCGCCGGAGAAAATCGACCGGATCCACGCGGCTTTCAAGCCGAAACTGGACCGGCTCAGGGACCGTGAGAAAGACGGGATTCATCCGGTGGAAAGGGGTGAAGTGAGAGCGGGGAAGGGCCGCCAGCAGTTCGTTAACCGATATACGATGCACGTGCCCTGGGAACCGCCTTTTGCCGATCCCGATATCTATGAGAATCCGGTCGTGCTGTCCTTTCTCGAGAGATACTGGGGTGCGGACGATTTCCATATCACCTGCTATCACTCCAACAATCCCTACCCGGGCAGTGAATTCCAGCCCTGGCACCGGGACATCCACCTGATCACGCCCCACATAGGCCTGCCGATATGCCCCCATTTCGGCATCAAGTTTCCCCTGGTGGATACGAATGAGGAAAACGGCAGCTTCGAGGTCATGCCAGGCACGCAGTACCTGGCCGATCCGGAAATGGAGAAGACGTACGATGAGGTCCTGTGCAACGGCCATTTCCCGGGCGCGCACCGTCTGAACCTGAAGAAGGGAACCATGTGGGTGCAGGACCCAAGGACCCTGCATCGGGGTACGCCGAACCGGTCCGATCACCCCCGCATGGAACTGGTCATCTGCTATTCCCGGCCGTGGTTCCGACAGTCGACGGTCGAGATTTCGCAGGCGGAATACGACCGATTATCGGAACGCGGCCGGACCATGCTGACGCGCAGCATCATCACGCCGGCCTGACCCCTGGCGTATCCGCTCTGTCGGCTTAGTGAAACCAGGAACAGCCCTTGTCGCACATTTACTTTCCGCCTGCCGCCCAAAATAGTCCGTTATCCACGCGAGGAGCAGCCCATGTTGACTGAGGCGCAGATCGCCCATTTTAAGACCTTTGGGTTCCTGGTCATCCGGCAGGCCTTCACGGCTGAGGAAGTGGATGCTTTGGTCCGGGAGGTGGACGGGGCCTACGCGGAGAAGACGGCCCAAGAGGCGGACGGGGCCTACGCGGAGAAGACGGCCCACGAAAACGACGGATCAAATTCAATGTGGTCGTCGGGGCTCGTGGAGGAAAAACCGGTTTTGACGGAGTTGGTGGAAGACGACCGGATCTACCTGGCCATCCGAGAGCTTCTGGGCGGGGACTGCATCTGGATCGGGTCCGAAATCATGTGGGGGATCGACCCGAAGCTGGCCGACCACACCTGGCATTTCGACGGCCACAAGTCGGTGCGGCATCTCGATTATACCAGGACCAAGGTCATGATTTATCTCGATCCCCAGCGGAGGGATACCGGCGCATTGCGCGTCATCCCCGGTTCCCACGTGGACCCGCTGCACAGAACGCTCTTGCCCCTCCAGGACGCCCACCTGGGCGGCGACCCCAGACCGTACGGCGTAGAGGGACCGCATATCCCCGCCTGCGCCGTCGAGACCGACCCGGGCGACATCGTCTTCTTCAACCAGTGGCTGTATCATGCGGTGTACGGCAAGGAGGGGAAACGGCGGGTCATCATTTTCAAGTTCGGCCCGCGGCCGCGCACGGAAGCCCACCTGGCCATGCTGCGGGACGGTGCGCCTACCGTCTTCACGCCCCACCCGTCCTTCAGGGACAGCGACAGCCCACGGATCAGGCGCCTGGTCGAAGGACTATCGGAACTATCGTAACTCGCGGAACAGGCGGATTAGTTGTCCGGACCCGGACCATGCCGAAGCGCGCCCAGGGCCAGCCTGTCTAATCAGCCACCGGACCCGGCCGTCAGACCGGGC
>CAZZNP010000082.1:5241-14882 GCA_964655785.1 uncultured Gemmatimonadota bacterium | reverse complement strand
CGCGCCCAGGGCCAGCCTGTCTAATCAGCCACCGGACCCGGCCGTCAGACCGGGCGCTTGACCCGGACCATGCCGAAGCGCGCCCAGGGCCAGCCTGTCTAATCAGCCACCGGACCCGGCCGTCAGACCGGGCTCTTGATCCGGACCATGCCGAAGCGCGTCCAGGGCCAGCCTGTCTAATCAGCCACCAGATCCGGCCGTCAAACTGGCGGCTTGATCCGGACCAGGATGCCCCGCCACCAGACCCGGAGATCTTCGAAGGCGCTGTAGACCAGGGGTAGCGCGATCATCGCGCCGATGGTGGAAAAGATCAGGCCGCCCATCACGGATCTTCCCATGGGGTAGTAGGGCTGGTCGCCGAGTGTAGCGGTCCCGATCGCCATGGGCAGCAGGCCGAGCATGGTGGTGAAGGCGGTCATGAGGATCGGCCGCAGGCGGTCCCTTCCGGCCTGGATGATCAGGTCCTTCCCTTTCAGAGTGCCCTGCCGTTCCAGGTGCTTGATGTGGTCGATGAAGACGATGGCGTTGTTGACCACGACCCCGATCAGGATCACGATCCCGATCATGGCGAGTATCGACATGTTCGTTCCGGTGGCCCAGAGCATCCAGTAGCACCCGAAGTAAGCAAAGGGGATGGATACGAGGATGATAATCAGCGGATCGATGTAGGACTCGAACAGGGATCCGAGGAGCAGCAGCACCGCGACGAGCGCGAGCAGGATGGCGGTGGTCAAGGCGGCGGTATCTTCATCCAGCTGTTCCCAGCGGTCCCCGAGACGCCAGGAGTAACCCCTGGGCAGGGACAGGTCCGCCAGCGTGCTGCTTATTTTGCCGCCGAGTGTTTCGATGCCCTCGTCCGTGGTGTTGGCACGGACCATCAGAATGGTCTCGCTGTCACGCCGGAATACGGATCTGAAGGCCGGCGCCTGGACGAAACTCGCCATAGTGGCCAGCGGCAACTGGGTGCCGTCGTCCAGGTATACCGCCTGGTCACGGAGCTGGTGGAGAGTCTCCCGGTCCTCCACCTCAGACTGTACCCAGACCCGGATTTCCCGGTCCTCGGTCTTCAATCTCTTCAATTCATTGCCGCGGATGCCCGAAAGCGTCATTTCCGCGACGCGCCGGGGAGTGAGGCCGAACTTCCCGGAGATCTCGCGGTTCACGGTGACCTGGACTTCATCCTGCGTTTCCTCGTTATCCAGGTCGGTGGTGATGGCCGTGATCTCGGGCAACTGGCTCAGCCTTGCGTCTACGTCTTCCGCGATCTGCTCGAGCCGGCGCGGGTTCTCTCCGTGCAGGGCGATACTCACCCTCGGATCTTCCTCGCCGCCCTCGCCCCATCTCCATTTCACGACGAGCCCCGGGACTTCCGGTATGGTTTCCCTTATAATTTTGCCGACCTCTTCCGACGACCGGTAAGTCTGCGTCCCGCCCTGGGTGCCGAGAATCATCAGGATCGCCACGTACAACGCCGTAATCACGGCGGTAATCTGCAGTGCGTTATGATTTTTGCGTACCAGCACGAGCGCGAAGGCGCACAGGGCGAGCGAACCCCAGACCCATGGTTTCTTCGCGTTTTGCGCCAGGCCATCCCAGACCGAGTCATCCGCCCCGTCCTGGAGAAACACCTCGAAGGTGATCCTGCCGGGCCGGAAATCCGAACGTATGGCCTTGATGTTCAGCGTATCGGCCGCGGCCATCCACTGGTTTTCCAGATTGGTGACAAATCGCTCGGTGTATTCCAGGCCGGCGAATTCACCGGGTTCGATATACATCCACACCCTCCGCGGGTCCGAGGACGAATTGTCCATGGTTACCTGTCTCATGGGCACGAGGAAGGTGAGTACGAGGAAACCCGCCAGGATGAGCGCCACGTCGAGCCGATGGTTCAGCACCCATCCGATCACCGCGGCATACCGGTGTTCGAGCGATTCCAGCAGACTGACGTCCGGCAGGCGACCGTCCTTCAGCAACCGCGCCGCCAGCAGCGGTATGAAGCTGAGGGACATGATCAGGGAGGAGATCAGGGATATGGTGATGACCAGCCCGAATTCCCGCATCTCGGTCTGCGCGTTTCCGCCGCCTATGAACAGGAGCGGCAGGAAGACGATGGCCGTCGTCAACGTGGCGGCGCTGACGGCCACCGATACTTCGCGGGCGCCCTGGATCGCCGCCTGAACGGGTTCCATGCCCAGCCGCCGGAGCCGGACGATATTCTCCAGTACGACGACGGCGTTGTCCACCAGCATGCCGATGCCGAGCATCAGTCCCATGAGCGAAATGAGGTTCAACGACAGGATGCCGTAGCCTGAGTTCACGAAATACATGACCGTGAACGTCACCAGGATGGATGCGGGAATGGACGCGGCGATGATGAAGGTCGTCCGGTACCTCCGCAGGAAGAAAAACAGGACGCCCAGGGCGAACAGGCCGCCCCACATGCCGGCGGTTCCGAGCGCCTTGAGCGATCTCAGGATCCATGAGGACTGCTCGAAGAAGATGTAGTAGGACAGGCCGGGCCAGCGCGGATCGCGGGTCAGGTCGCTCAGGGTCTCCTTCACGGCCGCCGTGACGTCCACCGTGTTGGCGTTCGATTCCTTGCTGATGACCATGCCCACGGCGTCCTGGCCGTTCAGGCGGAACCGGCGATAGGACGTGGGTTTCCGGTACTCCACCCGGGCCACGTCGGTCAGCTTTAGGCCCCGTTCATTGATCGGGAAGGACTGGATGTCCTCCACGGTTTCGAAGGCGCCCGTGAGCCGGACGATATAGCGGAATCCGCCGTCCTCCACATAACCGCCCGGCGAGTCCATATTGGCCTGTTCCATGGAGCGGATGAACTGCTCCACGTTCACCCGGTACGCCTTCAGCAGGTCTTCGTCGAGGTCGATGATCACCTGCCTGGCCCGGGAACCCCACGCGTCGATTCCGGCAATTCCGTCTATACGTTCGATACGGGGGGTCAGCTGCTCGTCGACGACCTGGAACAACGCGTCCCGGTCGCCGTGCCAGGACAGGGAGAGGAACATGATGGGGATGTCGGTGCTGGAGAACTTCCTTACCCAGATCCGGTCGATTTCTTCCGGCAGAGACGGCCGTACCCGTTCCACGCGGTCCCGGACTTCCACGTAGGCCAGTTTCATGTCCGTATCCGGTTCGAAAACGAGATTTACGTTCACCCCGTTGGTACTCGAGTTGGATTCCACCCGTCGCAGGCCGCGGAGGGTCTTCATCTCGCCCTCGAGCGGCCGGGCGATAAGCTGGACGTTATCCTCCGGCGTGGAATTCGGATAGGGCACCCAGACGTTCATCCAGATCCCGTCCCGCGCCGGGATCAGTTCCAGCGGGAGCAATTGGAACGAAACCGCTCCGAACAGGATCGCGCTGACCAGGACCATGAATACGGTGACGGGCCTGCGGAACGCGAAGGCGGTCCAGTTGTAGGGGGAGAGAAATTTGAACATGCCGGCCTCGTTAACCCGCGGTCAGGTTCGCCGTGCGCAAATCTGCGTGCGTCACGACGCCCTGGCCGGTTCGTTATGCTGGTCACGGTCCACCAGCGTGTAGATCACCGGTATTACGATGAGCGTCAGAAAGGTCGAAGCGATCAGTCCCGCGATCACGGTTATGGCCAGTGGCGTGCGGATCTCGGCGCCTTCGCCCAGGCCCAGCGCGAGGGGAAGCAGCCCCAGGATCGTCGTGGCCGAGGTCATCAGAATCGGACGAAGCCTGACCCGTCCTGCCGTGATGACGGCTTCGATCCGGTCTACGCCGCGCCGCCGCAACTGGTTGATATAGTCCACCAGCACGATGGCGTTGTTGACCACGATCCCCGCCAGCATGATGATGCCGATCAGGACGATGATGCTGATGGCGATGTCCAGTACGTAAAGGGTAAGCAACACCCCCGACAGGGCAAGCAGAAAGGAGAACATGATGATGAACGGATGGATCAGCGACTCGAACTGGGAAGCCATGACCAGGTAGACCAGGAAGACGGCCATGGCGATGGCCAGCAGCATGCTTTGCGATGCGATGGTCATCTCCCGGTACTGGCCGCCCAGGTCGATGCTGAAATCGTCGGGGAGGTCCATCCCGGCCAGCCTCGCCTGCATGTCGCCGGCCACGCTGCCCAGGTCGACGCCGGTCAGATTGGCCGTCACCAGGGCCACGCGCTGCTGGTCAATACGCCGGATCTCGCTCGGTCCCTCGTCCAGATGTACCCGGGCGACCGCGCTGAGCTGGATCGGTCCGCTTTCCTGCGTGCGGGATCGCGACGAAGAACCGGCCGTGTTCGACGAAGATCCCTGGCCTTCCTGTTCGTTGTTCCGTTCCGAACGGTTGTCATTCCCCGAATTCCCTTGCTGGACCGTATTGACGGCCATGGCCTTCAACTGGGCGATCTGCTGCCGGTCCTCTTCCCGCGCCCGCACCAGGATATCGATCTTGCGTTCTCCCGCCGAGAACCGGGTGGCCACGCTGCCGCGAACCTTGTTTCGTATCGCGTCCGCGGCCTGTCCGATGTCCACGCCCAGAGCCGCCATCCGGTCGCGGTCGAATACGATAACGGCCTCGGGATAGCCCGCTTCCATCAGGGACCGCACGTCCCTGAGGCCTTCCAGGCCGTCGAGGACGTCGACCACCTCGCTGCTGACGCCGCGGAGATCCTTGAGATTGTATCCCCGTATCTCGACCTCCAGCGGGGCCTTGAAACTGAACAGCGCCGGCCGGACGAATTCTACCCGGGCATCCGGTATGTCCGCCAGGCGCTGCCTCAGCCTGTCCATGACGGGATCGCTGCCCCGTCCGCGAATGGCCTCCACGTCGAGCATGACGCCGACACGGGCCACGTTCTCGCGCTCTTCATCCATAAGCGATCCGCTGGACTCCATCGCGCCGACCACGACGTAGACCTGTTTGACGTCAGCGTCTTCCCGGATCATGGATTCGATCATCGTCGCCGTTTCGTCCGTATCCACCAGGGGCGTGCCGGTCGGCAGGATGAGGTCCACCGCGAATTCTCCCTGCTCCATTTCGGGGATCAGTTCCGTTCCCAGGCGGGGTATGAGCACCACGGACGTGCCGACGACGGCCGCTACCGCGAACAGGGTGACGGCTCTTTGGTGGAGCGCCCGGGTGAGCACGGAAACGTAGGCCGACTGGAGTACCTCGAGCCCCTTGTTGAACACGTAAAGTACCGGTTGAAACACCTTGCCGAGGACCCAGAATATCCCGCGAAGGATAAACCAGACGGGAACCAGCACCACCAGGAGCAGGTTGGGAACCAGCGTGAACAGAATCTTGAAAACGCTTCCGACCAGGAAACGGACAAGCCGGTAGAAAGGCAGGATGAGCCGGAAGACAAACACGAAGGTCCAGCGCGGAAACCATGCGGCCGTGCGCAGCCATCGATTCCCGTCGTCCGCGCCCGCCCGGCCCTGCCGCACGCATCCCCGCAGCCAGTGCCCCACGAGCACGAAGAACCGGCCGGCCAGGTAAACGGGGAAATATCCGATCCAGCCCGCCACAGAAGGAGGCCGGTCGTCGCCGCGCGATCGGAATCGCTGCGCGGTCTCACCGAACCAGCGCAGGCCGGGGAAGGTGCCGCCGAACCAGTTCGCCGAGTCGCGCCGCCACCTGCCGGCGAACCATCCGATCACCCGGCCGCGTTCTTCCTTCGGCGTCCGCCTGAAGTCCCGCCAGGCCGACTGCAGCCACAGTCCCTGCCCCGCCGCACCGGCCAGGCTGCCCTCCCGCGAGGCCATCATGGGTATGAAGGTCAGCGCCACGGCCAGGGAAGCAAGCAGGGCGAAGGTGACCGTCAGGGCCTGGTCGGTGAAGATCTGGCCGGCGATGCCTTCGATGAACACGATGGGAAAGAAGACGGCGATGGTGGTAAGGGTCGACGCCGTTACGGCCATGCCCACCTCGGACGCGCCGCGTCGGGCGGCTTCCACCATGTCGTCGCCTTCCTCGCGGCACCGGAAGATGCTCTCCAGCACAACGATGGCGTTGTCCACCAGCATGCCGATACCGAGAGCCAGTCCGCCGAGGGACATGATGTTTAGCGATGTCTGGCTGAAGAACATCAGGATGAAGGTGATCAGCACGGACACCGGGATGGCCACGCCGACGATGAGCGTGCTGCGGAGATTTCGCAGGAACAGGAAGAGGACCAGGATCGCCAGGACGCCGCCCCACTGGGCTGTCTCAATCACTTCGTCGATGGCGTTTTCAATGAATCGGGACTGATCCGAAACCAGGTGGAGGGTCACGCCCTCGGGCAGCGTCGAAACGATAGTGTTCGTCTCGATCCCCGCCATGGTGACGCCTGGACCGGCGCCCGTTTCTTCCTCACTGGCCCCGCCGCCCGTTTCTTCCTCACTGGCCCCGGCGGCTGTTTCATCGGTCGTCCCGGCTGCTTCTTCTTCTGATTCTTCGGGAACCTCCTCTTCCGCATCCCCGGTTTCGACGTCGCCAAGACGTTCCCTGATCGCCCGGGCGACGGTCACCGTGTTCGCGTCCGCTTCCTTGAACAGGGCGATCTCCACGCTCTCCCGGCCGTTGATGCGCGTGAGCGTCTTCCGTTCCTTGAAGTGCCGCCGGACCGTGGCTACGTCATGCAGCCGCACGGGCACACCGTCCCGGCTCGAGATGATGATCTCACCGATCTCTTCGACGGTCTGGAATTCGTTGACCGCACGAACGATCAGTTCTTCGTCGCCTTCCTGGAGCTGTCCGCCGGCCTGGTTGATGTTCTCCGCGGCGAGGCGCTGGTTGATCTGGCCGAAGGTGAGTCCCAGCCTGGTCAGTTGGGCTTCATTGATCTCCACCTGGATTTCTTCGACCAGGCCGCCCTTGATGCGAACCGACGCGACGCCCGGCACCGTTTCCAGCTGTCGCCTGATCTCCCAGTCCGCCAGGTTGCGGAGCATAATCAGGTCTTCACCGGACAGCCCCAGGCGCATGATGGGATCGAGTTCCGGGTTGTATCGCAGGAGAACCGGACGCTCGGCGTCTTCCGGCAGGAATACACGGTCAACCCGTTCCCGCACGTCCATGATGGCCAGGTTCATGTCCGTGTCCCAGTCGAACTCGAGCACCACGTCGGAGACGCCCGCCCGGGAGATGGAGCTGACTTCGACCAGGCCGGTGATGACCCCCACGTCTTCTTCGACTCTGCGGGATATGAGGTTTTCGATTTCCTGAGGCGCGGCGCCTTCGTATTCCGTGCGGACCGTCAGCGAGGGATAGGAAATATCCGGGAGGAGATTGACCGCCAGGCGCTGGAAGGACACGTATCCGAAAATCAGCGCGGCCAGCACCAGCATTGTGATGGTGACGGGCTTGCGAATGGCGAAGTCAACGATGTTCATGGGGTTTATTCCGGCGCGTCGGGAGCGACGATCTTCACCCGGGTGCTGTCCTTCATGCTGCGGTGGCCGGCGATAACGACCAGGTCACCCTGGCTCAGCCCTTCCCGGATCTCGGTGAAGACGGCGTCCTCCAGTCCCACGGTGAGGGCGACGCGGGTTGCGACGCTGTCCTGGACGGTGAAGACTTCGTCGTCTTCCAGCAGGGCGATCTTGGGGATCAGCAGTACGCCCTCATGCTGGTCTGCGAGGATTTTCACCCGGACGAACATGCCGGGCTGGAGCCGCAAGCCGGGGTCGTCGATCTTTATGGTGACCTTGAAGGTGCCGTTCTGCGGGTTGATGATGGAACTGACGCGTTGTATCGTGCCATTGAACGTGCCGTCCGGCAGGGTCTCGGTTTCCAGGATGACCTGCTGGCCCACGGCCACGTGCGACCACTCCATTTCGGGCAGATGGGTGTAGACCAGCAGCGTATTCAGGTCGACGAGCGTAAAAAGTGCGTCCCCCGGCCGGGCCATGTTCCCGACGTTCTGGTGACGTTCCGTGATGGTACCGCCGAATGGCGCGCGGATGGTCGTCTTGTCAAAGGCGACCTTGGCCGACTCCCAGTCCGCCTTTGCCATAATGTATTCACGCTCCCTGGCCTCGTGGTCCACTTCGCTGATGAGCTCGGCGTTCAGCATGGCCACGGAACGGTCGTGTTCCTGTTTCCGGGCTTCCCGGATGGCCTCCGCGCGCGCCAGGCTGACTTCCTCTTCGTCGTTTTCCAGCACGGCAAGGACATCGCCCCGATTCACGTAAGCGCCTTCCTCCACCCGCATCTCTTCGATCATGGCGGTCGTCCGCGGGAAGATCTGGGCATCGCGGTCCGCTTCGACCGTCGCCGTCGTCAGAACGAGATCTGAAATGGTGCCGAGGGAAGCTTCAATGACGTTCACCGGGACCGGCGCCACCTCCGTGGTGTCGGCTTTGGCTTCGCCGTCCTTGCCGACTACCTTCTTGCCGTCGGCTTCCCCGTCGGCGGTATCAGAGCTGGCGTCACCGCAACCGGCCGCGATGAACGCCGCGAAGGCCACGGCGATGAATGACCAGGACAGGTGTTTTAAAAGGTATAGCATGGAATGGCGTTTAACACTTGCTCCCTCGATCCTGCCTGTTGTGCGATCAATGCCCTATCCTTCATCCGTATATCACACTGACTATTACACCGACTATTAATATACACCTTATTTAAGCCATTCATTCACGATATTAAAGCCATACATTCACGAGAAGTTCCAATCCATCTGCCCAATTAGACAGCGGGAACGTCGATAAGGTTTCTCGGAATCTTGCCGGATGGCGGGATTTCCTGATTGGAATCTCATCCCGCCGCTGCCAGCAGCCGTTCCATATTGCCGCCCAGGACAAGGTCCATGTCCGCCTTCGCGATGAAGGAACAGTGGGTCCGAACGGCTTCGAGCGAATGCTGGTACGTGCTCGCACGGGCGACGGGAGGGTAGTTCGACGCCCAGCAGAGGCGGTCCGCCCCGTAGGCCTCGTAAAGCTTGCGGACGATCCACATGCAGTCCGAATAGGGGTATTCCCAGGCGGTTTCCGACACATACTGAAAGCCGGACAGCTTGATATGGATGTTCGGCACCTCCGACGACTCCAGGACTTCCCGGAGCATCGGCCGAGGCAGTGGCTCTCCCACTTTGACGCCGGCCATGTGATGGCAGAGAAAGGGCGTGTCCGGGAACCGCCTCGCGAGTTTTCGCAGCGCGGGCATCCATGCCGCACCCAGGGCCAGGGAAGCGATCTGGTTGAGTTCGGCCGCCTTCTCGAAGAAGGCCAGGCCCTCCCGCGATTCGAACCAGTCCGTGTCGCCTTTCAGATAGTGGGTGAATCCTTTCAAACTGTACTTCTCCACCGCTTCCGCGAGCCTGTCAGCACCCCCTGGCGTGTGGTAGACGTCTGTCCACGAGCAGTCCACGTCGGCGAACTGAACGAACCGGTCGGGGTACCGTCGGACGCACTCGGCCCCGTAGTCGTTGTTATTGGGATTGTGATCGATCCGGGCGCAGACCAGAACCGCCTTGTCCACCCCCACCGTATCCATTTCATATAGGAGCATCTCCGCACGGCCCCGGTAGTCGGGATCCGGTACTTCGGGTTCATAGGGCCAGTAGTCCCATGCGTGGGCGTGGCAGTCGATAATCATCGTGGGTTTCCTTTCTGAAGATAGGGATTGTCAGCCATCGGGTTCAGTACAGGGTTGACGGT
>CAZZNP010000082.1:0-5141 GCA_964655785.1 uncultured Gemmatimonadota bacterium | reverse complement strand
GTTTTCGGCCATCAGGTTCAGTATAGGGTTGACGGATTTCAGTACCGATTGACCACCCAGAGCCCGGCCGCCAGCAACACCAGGCCGCCGGTAAGGTAGGTGGTCACCTGGTCGCCGAGGATCAGCCAGCTCAGGAGGACGCCGAAGAGCGGCGTGGTGAAGAAAAAGGCGCTGATCTGGGTAGCGCTGTGCCGCTGCAGCAGCCGTATCCAAACGAGAAAGCAGAATCCGGCCACGATGGCGCCCTGGTAGAAGACCGCGGCGATGATGGCCGGGTTGATCGTTACGGGGAGATGCCATTCGGTCGCCGCCCAGAGGATGGTGAAAACCGGCAATACGACCACTTGCTGCCAGAAGATCACCGCCACGGGTGATATGCGCCTGACCAGGATCTTGTTGATCATGATCTGGACGGCCAGGGAGATGGAACTGAACAGGACCAGCACGTCGCCCAGGGGCGTCGAGGGACCGCCCGCTTCGTCATAGATGGTCAGCGCCATGCCCGCGCCGGCCAGGACGAGTCCGACGTTTTTCATCAGCGTAAGGCGGTCGCCCGGGATGATATAGTGGGAGATGGCGGCGACGACGAAGGGATAGGTCTGCATGAACAGCACGGCGTGGCTGCCGGAGGTGTATTCCGTGCCGATGTTCAGGAAAAGGATCTGCGCGGCCATGACGAGGGCGGGCACCGCGATGATCAGGCGGTCGCCCCGCGCCACGTAAACAGAGACGCCGGCAAGGCGCGTCCAGGTATAGACGCACACCAGCGCCACGCCGAAACGCAGCACCGCCAGGAGGATCGGCGGGATGCCCTGCAGACCCACTTTGACCGATACCACGAGGCCGCCCCACAGCGTGCACAACATCAGCACGAGGAGGATGGACCTCGTGGTCAACGGCTGGTTTTCGTCGACGTGGCTCACGCTGGCCAGCCTTTGCGGTGGGACAGGCATCCGGAGGAATAGGCAGGAAAAGAGTATACGGCGTTGAAACGTCTGGAGGCAACGCTAAAGTTTCAGGGGCGGGTATACATGCGCTGGAATCGAAGCGCCACGTTGACCAGCGCGATCATGACCGGCACTTCGACCAGGGGGCCGATGACGGCTGCGAAGGCCACGCCGGATCCGATGCCGAAGACCGCCACGGCCACCGCGATGGCCAGTTCGAAGTTATTGCTCGCCGCGGTAAAGGAAAGCGTGGCGTTCTGGGCGTAGTCCGCGCCGATCTTCCGTCCCATCCAGAAGGTGATCAGGAACATGAGCACGAAGTAGACGAGGAGAGGAATGGCGATCCGGACGACGTCCAGGGGGATGGCCACGATCGTCTCGCCCTTCAGGCTGAACATGACCACGATGGTGAACAGCAGCGCGGCGAGGGTAATGGGGCTGATGCGGGGAATGAAAACCGATTCGTACCACCGCCGCCCCTTGAGCCGCACCAGCAACAGGCGCGTCGCCATGCCGCCGAAGAACGGTATGCCCAGATAGATCAACACGCTTTCCGCGATCTGTGCGATCGTAACCGGTATGACGCTCCCTTCCAGTCCGAACCAGGGGGGAAGCACCGTGATGAAGACGTAGGCGTACACGCTGTAGAAGAACACCTGGAACAGGCTGTTGAAGGCCACCAGGCCGGCGGCGTATTCCGTATTGCCCCTGGCCAGTTCGTTCCAAACGATGACCATGGCGATGCACCGGGCCAGACCGATCAGGATCAGGCCGGTCATGTACTCGGGATGTTCCGGCAGGAAAAGCGCCGCGAGTCCGAACATGAGAATGGGCCCGACGACCCAGTTCAGGAAAAGGGAGGCCCCGAGTATCCGCACGTTTCGGAAGACGTCCCCCAGTTCCTCGTACTTCACCTTGGCCAGCGGTGGATACATCATCAGGATGAGCCCGATGGCGATGGGCAGATTGGTCGTGCCTACCTGCCCCAGCTGCAGCAGGGCGGGAACCTCCGGCGCCCAGACGCCGAGGGCGACGCCAAGGCCCATGGCCAGGAAGATCCAAAGCGTCAGGTACCGGTCGCGTGCCGACAGCTGTTTCTTCGTGGAATCCATCGTTATGTCCTGGTTGATTTTATGGTGAAAATACGCCGGTGTTGAAATACGCCGGTGTTGAAATACGCCGGTGCCTATGGCGCGCTCGCCCGTTCGAACAGCCAGCCCATCTCCCGGCAGATTTCCCGGCATCTATCGTCGTAAACGTCCGTCTCCCGGTCCGTTCCATCGGAAGACCCCGGATCTTCGAAGGGCAGGAGCACGCGCTTGTCGGCGCCGGCGATCACGGGACAGCCGCGGTCCGCGTTCGAACAGGTCATGACCGCGCAGAACCTGTCCCCGGGGTTCGCGGGATCGAGGAGATGCTTCGAAAACGCACGGATCGGCGGGAGTTCGTTCCCTGCGCGAACGACGTAGACCGGGTTGTCCGCCTCGGCGTGCCGGTCGATCCTGAAACCCGCCCGTTCCATGGCCGATACCGCCTGAGGTGCGAAAGCGTCCACTTCCGTGCCGCCGGAGAAGGCGGATATACGCGGTATGCCCAAAAACCAGGCCGCGGTCTGCGCCCAGATCTGCGCCATCTGGCTTCGACGGGCGTTGTGCGTGCAGATAAAAGAGAGATGGACGGACTCGCCCCGTCCGACCCGTTCTGCGATGTACGCCGAGACGGGTTCCAGTGCCGCGCGACGGTCGGTTGGAATCAGGATGGATTCCGCCAGGCGCGCCTTGAAATAGCGATCGAGGTCCGGGTAGAAAGCGGTATCGTGGCTGACCGGCTTCACCTCGCCTCCCCGGGAAGGAATGACTGGCCGTGCAAGACCGGGTCTTCGCGTTCGTCAGCCTGGAGCAAGGCCATGGAGGGCTGGGGCACGCAGATCTTGCCTTCGCCGGCCAGGCCGCGCAACCGGTCCAGGTCGGCCAGGACCCGCTCATGTACCTGGCGGGCCGAGACCAGGTATACCGTCACATATTTCAGGGCGATAGAGGAATCACTGGCCAACGCGTAGTAGATCCAGACCCCGTCGCGATGGTCCTTGATCAGACCGTGTTGTTTCAGGACGGCCAGGTGCCGGGAGACTTTGCCCTGGGGCAGATCCAGCACGGCCATGATCTCGCACACGCACAGTTCCCTTTCGGTCAGCAGGAACAGGATGCGGAGACGGGTGGCGTCCGAACAGGCCTTGAACACGGCCAGATCCTTGTCCAAAGCGAGACCTCCCGTGGTTTACGTTACGACTGGCACTGCTGGCGTTACGCCCGGCACTGCTGGCGATACGCCCGGTACTGCTGGCGATACGCCCGGTACTGCTGGCGATACGCCTGGTACTGCTGGCGATACGCCCGGTACTTTTACTTTGGCGATACGCCCGGTGCAAAGGTTATATTCTTATAATCGAATATACGGATATAAACTGATTTGTCAAGGGAAAGGAAGCCGTTTTCATTTGTCTGTATCGGTGGACACCGGACCGAGCGGGCCTTATATTGAAACAGTCTACCTTGCTGAGCTTGTCCATTACGTCGTTCGCTCATCTCAGCTTGTCCGTTACAGCGTTCGCTCATCTCAGCGTTTGCCCATTACAGCGTTCGCTCATCTCAGCGTTTGCCCGATTCAGCTGGTTGTCTTTTCAAAACTCGACACCCGGGAGAGACATGCCGACACGACCGCAACCGAAACATCCCCACGTACTTCTGGTCTGTACCGATCACTGGCCGGCCCGGCTCTTTGGCCACGCGGGACATCCGGTGATCCAGACGCCGACCCTGGACACCCTGGCGCGCAGCGGGGTGCGGTATACCCGGGCCTACAGCGAGTGCCCTGTATGCATTCCAGCGCGCAGGACGCTTATGACCGGCACGACCACGTCCACCCACGGCGACCGGGTGTTCAAGGTCGACGAACCCATGCCGCAAGTCCCCACTATGGCCCAGACCTTCCGGGACAACGGCTACCAGGCCTACGCGGTAGGCAAGCTGCACGTATATCCGCAGCGGGACCGGATCGGGTTCGACGATGTGATTCTGGCCGAAGAGGGCCGCCCGAACATCGGCGCCCTGGACGATTACGAGACGTTTCTCGGCGAAAGCGGTCACGCGGGAGAGGGATTTACCCACGGCATGAGCAACAACGAATACGGGCAGCGGCCCTGGCATTTGCCCGAGGCCGCGCACGTGACCAACTGGACGACGCGGCAGATGGCCCGGATGATTCGCCGCCGCGATCCCACGCGCCCGGGTTTCTGGTACCTGTCCTATTGCCATCCCCATCCCCCGCTTACCCCGCTTCAGTGCTACCTGGATCTCTACCGCGACGAGGATCCCGGTGAACCGTACTACGGCGACTGGGCGAAGGATCCCGACAACATCCCATATGCGCTGAAGGCGGTCCGCGGCAGATTCGGAGGCATGAGCGAAGCCCAGGTCGCCTGGGCTAGACGCGCCTTCTACGCCCTGTGCACCCACATCGACCACCAGTTGCGCGTGGTGATCGGCACGTTGCGGGAGGAAGGCCTGATCGACGACACGATCGTCCTCTTCACGGCCGATCACGGCGACATGCTGGGCGATCACGGCCTCTGGGCGAAGCGGCTCTACTATGAGCAATCGGCCAACGTGCCCATGATTCTCGTGGACCGGTCCGGCGATGGCCGGGTCGGGCACAACCGCGTGGACGGCCGGCTCGTGGGCTGGCAGGACGTGATGCCTACGCTGCTGGACCTGGCGGGGATCGAGGTCCCGGACACGGTCGATGGCCTCTCCATGGCGGGCGAAGAGAAAAGGGAATACCTGTACGGCGAGTGCGGCGAAAACGACCAGGCCACCCGCATGATGCACGACGGGCGGTACAAGCTGATCTATTACCCGACGGGCAACCGCGCGCAGTTGTTCGACCTCGCGCAAGACCCGGAAGAACGCTGCGATCTGTCCGAATCGCCGGAACATGCTGCCATCCTGCACCGGCTGAAGGACCGGCTGGCGAGCGAGATGGCCGACCTGGACCCGTCGTGGTTCCGGGACGGGCGACTGACCGGCCTGCCGGACCGCGAGTACGAGCCGCCACCCAACCGTGGCCTGTCCGGCCAGCGGGGACTGCACTGGCCGCCGCCGCCCATGGATCCGGGGTCGTCTTACGTACCCTGAA
>CAZZNP010000081.1:9078-16839 GCA_964655785.1 uncultured Gemmatimonadota bacterium | reverse complement strand
CTAACAAAAACTTGGATCGTGAAACATAGGTCCCGGACACCACGGCTTCGACCCGTCGCAGCCGTTAACCGGAGCAGGGATCGGATGGCGAGAAAGAAACTGTCGTCGTTGACGGACCTGGAAATCGACATCATGAACGTCGTCTGGCGGCTGGGCCGGGCGACGGTGCGCCAGATCGTTGAATCGCTCCGGAACCAGCGACCCCTGGCGTACACGACGGTACAGACGGTCCTGTCCATTCTCACCCAGAAGGGTGTGGTGCGGTATACCCGCGAAGGCCGGGCCTTTGTCTACACCGCCATCGTAAAACCCGAGGGGGTGCGCCAGGAGACGATTCGGGCCGTCGTGGACAAGTTGTTTGCCGGTTCGCCGCAATCCCTGGTGATGCACCTGATCGAAACGGACGCGTTAACCGCGGAAGAAACCGAAAGCCTGCGCAACCTGCTGGACCGGATGGCCTCGGAGTCGGAGGAATCGGATGATTGACCCGGGGAACGCGGTAACTCTCTTCGAACGCTTCGGTCGGCAGATTGTGGACCTCCTCTGGCTGCCGAGCCTGGAGGCGTTGCTTCTGGGCGTCCTGGTCTGGGTACTGCTACAGGCGAACAGGGGATGCCCGCCCTGGATCAGGCATTTCCTCTGGCTGCTGGTGCTGGTCAAACCCCTGCTTACCCTTGTGGTGCCCTGGCACGGTCCTTTCGAAATGCCCTGGGCGCCGATGACGGTAAGCACAAGCGCGGCCGCGGGCGGCCAGGCCACGACGATATCCAACGTCTACGCAGCCGCGGGGCTGGTCTGGATGGTTTTCGCCGGCTTCGGTCTGTACCGCATCTGTTCCTCGGTCATCACGATGATCCGGAGAAGGCAGCGGTCCGTACCGGTCGCCGTCCCCCGGGTGAGCGCATTGTTCGACCGATGTCTGGCCGAAGCCGGCTTGAAGCGAAACGTGGCGCTACGGGTATCCGACGAGTTCGAAGTACCCGTCCTGATCGCCGCGGGACGGCCTGTAGTCGTGATCCCCTCCTGGTGCATCCTGGAGCTTTCGAGCGCGGAACTGAGGCAGGTCCTGCTCCATGAGCTTGCCCATTATGCCCGGCGGGACCACCTCACGGTCTTCCTCGTCCAGTTCAGCAGGATCTGCTTTTTCTTCCACCCGGCGGTCTGGTACGCCGCGTACCGGGCAGGGATCGAGGCGGAGCGGGCCTGCGACGCAGACGTCGTCCGGGTTTCCAGGCAACCGGAGCGCTATGCTTCCACTCTGTTGAAGGTAGCATCGGGCAAGGTCCGGACGCACTGGCAGGCTGCCCTGGAACTGGCACGGTCGGCATCCATGGCGGCCCTGCGCATCCGGGACGTGCTCGGTTCGACGGCGAACCGGAAGGACCGCGCCTTTTTCTCCTTGCTGTCTGTGGGTGTATGCACGGTGCTCGCGGTAACGCCCCTGTTGCGTCCGACGGTCGAAGCCCCCGAGGACGTGTCCGTCTCGTCGCGCTCGGCGCAGACGGAAGGAATCCTCGAACCCTCTATTCCCAGCTGGAACGGACCGGCCGCCGCCGGCCGCCCGGACCGCGTGGTGTCGACGCCCGCGGCTGAGGCCGTACGGGTGGAAAGCGCGCCTTCGTCGCCGGACTGGGACGATCCAAGGACCATGGTCGACGGCCAGCCCGGACCGCGCAGGACATTGGCCGCCATGATGATGAAACAGGCGATCCGCCGCTCAGACGGGATCTCCGAGTCATTGGTCAGCCAGCGCATCAACCCCGCCGTGCTCGGACCCGCCGCCGCAGCGGACATCGCGGAGCGGGCCGTTTCGCAGGGAGACCCGTTCCAGCAGGGCCGTATCGAGGTCCAGGGATTGGGCCGGACAGGGAACACACTCTTCGAATCCGGTACGGTCTCCCTGAGTGCCGGCTATTTCCTTACGCCGACCCACCAGTTCGGCGGCGTGTTCTCCATCCGGCAGCCAAGCGATACGGAAGCCTTTGACGACACCCGGAGGTCCCCCGGCGCCTCTTACGGCGGACCCCTGCTTCGAGCCCGGAAACTGCCCGGTTTCGGGTCCACGGCGGCGCGCGTGACGGCGCTTGAAACACCGGAGGAAGAGCAGGTCGACCGGATTACCCGGATCGGCGCTTTCTATCGGTACAACCTGCTCGTTCCAGGGGGTTCCTTCACGCCTTTCTTTGGGTGGGGCACCGGCCTGGAGCTCAGGCCTCAGAACCGGCACATGACCATGATCGACGCCGGGGTCGGACTGCGTTACTTCTGGGAACGACACATCGCCGTGGTCGTCCAGGCATCTTACCGGAAGGAACTGGATGTCACGTCGAGTCCCTACCCGGAGATGACGCTGGGTTTTTCCGCGATCTTCTAGCTTCTTCCTTCGACCACATGGCAATCTGAATCTAAGGCAAATGGATCATCATATGAAAAGAGCGGCCTCGGCGCTCATCATCGCCGGCGGCGCGGGCGTGCGCCTCCAGGAGGTAACCGGCCAGGTGCCCAAACCTCTGCTGAAGCTTTGCGGCGTGCCGTTGATCAAGCGTATCATTCTGACGGCGGCCAGGGCCGGCATCACGCGCTTCGTGATCGTGACGGGATACGAGGCGGATCGCTTTCACGAGGTCCTTTCGGACGACCCCAGCCTGGAAGGTTGCCGGATCGAATGGGTGCACAATGAGCGGTGGGACATGCCTAACGGAGTTTCCGTCCTGGCCGCCCGTTCTCTTCTGGACGAACCGTTCGCGCTGCTCATGGCGGATCATCTCTTTGAACAACGGACGCTGGAGCGCCTGCTCGAGGAACCGGTCGGCGAAGGGGAGTGCCTGCTCGCGGTCGACCGGAAAACAGACAGCGTGTACGACCTGGACGACGCCACCAAGGTCGTGGTACGTGGGGACGAAGTGGTTCGTATCGACAAGGAACTGCGGGAGTATAACGCCGTAGACACCGGCATGTTCCTTTGCACGCCGGCCCTGTTCGACGCCCTCGATGCAGTGGACGGACCGGAAGGGTGCGCGTTGAGCGACGGTGTCCGGGCGCTTGCGGAGGACGGGAGAATGCGCGCCTTCGACGTCGGTGATGGATTCTGGCAGGACGTGGATACGCCTGAAATGCTTGCGCATGGCGAAAAGGCCCTAGTGGAGCGCCTCGTCAAGCCCACGGACGGCTGGGTCGCCCGGTATGTCAACCGGGCGATTTCGACCCGTATCAGCAGGTGGCTGGTCCGGACACCGGTCACACCCAACATGGTGACGCTGGCCACTTTCCTGAGCGGACTGGCCGGAGCGTGGTTCGTGCTGGATGGCACATACTGGACGGTGCTGGTCGGCGCCATGCTATTCCAGGTTTCGTCCATCCTCGATGGATGCGACGGGGAAGTGGCGGTCTTGACCTTCCGCGAGTCGAAATACGGTTCGTGGCTCGACACGATCACGGACAACCTGACCTACCTGGCGTTCTTCTCGGCCGTGGTCTGGGCCTACGCGGGGAGTTCCGATGACACGGTGATCCGCTCCCTCGGCCTGGGATCCGTCGCCGTGGTGGCCGCGTCGATTCTCATGATGTACTACTACCTGGTACAGACCGGAGGAAGCGGCAGTCTTGTTCGGTTCAACAGGGCCTTCGAGCGGCACGCCGTCGGACGGCGCCGCGATCTGGCCGCCAGGTTGCTCAATCTGTTTCGGATGATGTGCAAAAGAGATTTCTTTACCATGCTGCTCTTGTGTTTCGCGGCGCTCGGACTCCTGAGCTGGATGTTCTGGACGGTGACGGCCGGCGGCCTGGTCATGGGCCTGGCCATATTCGTTTCGACGGGGCGGCTGCTGGCGCGGGACAGGGCGGCTTAAGCAGGTGGCGCGGCTCGGTCGGACCGACAGCCCCGGATTGCCCAAGGGGATCAGCCGGGCCGACAGCCCCGGATTGCCCAAGGGGATCAGCCGGACCGACTAGCCCGGCCGGCCCGGGCGGACCAGCCCATGAGCCCGGTGGACAGCCCCGGATTGCCCAAGGGGATCAGCCGGACCGACTAGCCCGGCCGGCCCGGGCGGACCAGCCCATGAGCCCGGTGGATAAGGAAATGAGCGTATGAGTGGTTTGTTGAATCGTGCAAGGGGTCTGTTTGCCCTCCGGGTCAGGAAGGATATGAACTTCCGCAGGGTCCAGGAAACGGTTCCGGCGTTGCGCTGGCTGAAACCGCGCAGGGACGAGCGTATTCTCGATATCGGCTGTGGAGAAGGGACCTACAATTACCGGATCGCTTTGCGGGGCGCCCGGGTCTTCGGTTTCGATCTCAACCGGGACCAGTTGCGCCGCGCCGCGGCCAGTCACAAGACGCCCTCAACGGGATTCTTTTGCGCCGATGCGAGCGCGCTACCCCTTCGCCCGGAGCAGTTCGACACGGTCATGAGCCTGTGCGTCTTCGAACATCTTCCGGACGACAGGCAGACGCTGCGGGAGATGTGGCGCGTGTTGCGGCCCGGGGGACGCATCCTGTTGACGTTGGACAGCCTGAGCCTCGACGGGGTTGACGAGACGTGGCGCGATAAGCACCGGGTGCGCCACAGCGTCCGGCAGTTCTATACGCACTCCACGGTCGGACCGTTGCTTGAGGCGTGTGGATTCAGATTGGCGAGGCACCGGTATCTGCTTCGCTCACGGCTGGACCTGACGCTGATCCGGATAAGCTATGCCACGGAGCGCATGCACGCGGTCCCGGCGGCGCTGACCAGGTTGGGCCTGGTATCGGTGGGCAGGATGGTCTCCGCGGTCTCCAACTTCTTCACGAAGAACGACCGGGGATGGACGTTGTTGATCGAAGCAGACAGAACGACCCCCCGGCCGGCGAGTTCCCCATCATGACGCATACCCGGGAGCATCGTACCCAGGACCGGCCCGCGTCCGACGCATCGGCGATCGCCCGGGGCGCGGCCGTCAATTTCATCGGAACGGTGGCGCGGCTTACCAAGTCCGTGTCGTTCATCGTCCTTACGCGGCTGTTCGGCGCGGAGGTCTTCGGCCTGTACATGCTTGGGTGGACCATCGTGGACCTCGTGGGAAAGGTCGGACAGTTCTCCCTGGACAAGGGGCTGATCAATTTCATACCGCGGATGCGCGGGGACGGGGAAACGGACGCCATCCACCGGACCATCGCGCAGGCCCTGGCCGTGGGCCTGTTGCTGAGCGCCGTGGTGGGCGCCGCGTTATACGTCGGCGCGGACGCGTTGGCCGAAGGCCTGCTCGATAAGCCGCGCCTTGCCGGCATGCTTCGGTTGCTGGCGGTCGGCCTGCCGCTTATCGCCCTGACCCACATCATCCTGGGCGTCACCCGGGCCCACAAGGTCATGAAGTACGACGCCATGGTCCGGGGCGTCGTGGAACCGCTGGTGCTTTTCGGGGTGGCCTGTGCCCTGTTCTACGGGGGCTGGCACACCTACGGAATCGCCGCGGCCCACCTGGCGGCGCTGGCCTGCTGCCTCCTCTTCGCAGTTTACGCCTTCACCAGGTTCTATTCCTGGCGCGCCTGCCTCGTCCACCTGCGCGGCCTGCGGTTCATCACCCCGCTGACCCGTTTCTCGCTGCCTGTAATGGGCTATGAACTGGTTTACATGTTCATGATCCGTCTCGACGTGCTCATGGTCGGTTACTTTCTGCCGGCGGCGCAGGTGGGCATATACGTGATCGCGGTCGAAATCGCCCTGCTTACCAAGAAGGTCCGCCAGTGGTTCGACCCGATTTTCAGTCCTATCGTCGCTGAACTGAATCACCGGAACGACCTGCCGCGGCTGGAGCGCAACCTGAGGCTGGTCACCCGGTGGATTCTGACCATCGGCGTGGGGTTCCTTTGTGTCGTGACGCTGATCGGCAACGAGCTCCTTGGTCTGTTCGGTCCGGAATTTGTAGCGGGTTTCATGACGATGGTTGTCCTGGCCATGAGCCAGGTCGTCTACGCCGCTATGGGTTCGGGCGATACCGTGCTCATCATGTCGGGACGGCCCTATCTCAATCTCGTAAACACGATCGCGGTCGTAGTCGTGAATTTCGCCCTGAACCTCTGGCTGATCCCGCAACTGGGCATCCTGGGCGCCGCCATGGGAACGCTGGTGTCTTTCGGGCTGTTGACGCTGATACGCCTGATCGAGGTACGTCACCTGTTCCGGATTCATCCCCTGAGCTGGCGCATGCTGAAGCCCTGCGCCGCCGCGGTCATCGCCTTCGCGTGCTCCTTTCTGGCGAGCGTCTATGCGCCCGAGGCGCCGTGGCTGCGCATGGCTGCGCTGCCGCTGGTCTTCCTGGCTGCCTACCTCGGCGTGCTGCGCCTGTTGGGACTGGAAGAAGACGACCGGATCGTGATACGGCGCCTGCGGGGACATCGGAGCGAGCCGACATTGCAATGAAAGAGTACGAGCGCGGACCGGGGAACGGAAGTGGAGCGCGTACCGGGCGCCACGTTCGACAGGGAGACTCGATCATTCTGAAGTACAACGTAGTCTTATTCGCGGATACGGAAGCCATCGCAGCCGCCGCCGGCAGGTCGGTTTACGGCATTTCTCTGCTGGAACGGCACCTCCGGGTCTTTGCTTCCCTGGGGGCCGGGCGGGTCACGGTGGTCGGACCTTCGCCCGGCCGGGGATCGAGCGTCCCGACCGACGGATTCGACGAACGCTGGTTCGGCGAACTTCAGGCCGTCGATTGCGTAGGCAGCGAAGAAAGCCCCGCCCGTTGGCTGCCCGGGAGGGACGAGACGGTCCTGGTCATGGACGCCGGACACCTGTACGACCCTCGTGTGCTGCGGGCCATGATCGAAGGCGGCTCGAACCGTAGAGCCGTTGACTCGGCGGCCGGGGAATCCTGCAGGCTGCTGGTAGCGGACGGGGACCTGCTCGCGGCGCTCACGGAAACCTGGAACGGCTCAGAATCACTGTGGTCGGCGCTGGACGCCACACCGGAATCGACCTGTCCGGCATACGATCTCCGAAACATGGATCCATATATCGTCGACCTTCGCCGAAGCCTGCCTCCCTGGTGGCTGGTCCTGGATTCGAACCGGAAAGTCCGCCGGGCGGAAGCGTTGCTGATCGATGCCGCGCAGAAAGGTACGCTGGATTTACCAGCGGAATTCATCCATCCGCCCCTGGAAAATCTGCTTACGAAATGGATCTCGGCCGGTACCGTGACGCCGAACCAAATAACCACCCTCACTGTATTGCTCGCCTTCCTGACCACCGGACTGCTGGCCGCGGGGCAGGCGGGTCCGGGTTACCTGGCCGCCGGACTGATCATCGCCTTTATCGTCGGGGTCCTGGACGGGGTCGACGGGAAACTGGCCCGCGTGACGGTGCGATGCACCCGGTTCGGGGACCGTTACGAACACATCCTGGACGTCGTCTGGGAACTGACCTGGTATTGGGCCCTGGGCTGGATGCTCAGCGGAGGCGAGACTGTCGGTCCCTTTGTGCTGGCCACGGTGATCACCTTGTTTTATCTGCTTGACAAGGCGGCCACGGGGATGTTCAAGTCTCGGCAGGGAATCGAGCTGTTCGACTACGAACCTGTGGACCGCTTCTTCCGCCGGATCGGCGCGCGGCGCAACACCAACGTCATGTTGCTCCTGGCGGGAACGACGGCCGGCGTGCTGGAGGAAGCGTTTACCTTCGTGGCCGTCTGGACGGTGATCACGGCGGCGTTTCACTGGACGCGGGCGATCTGGCTGCTGTGGAAGCCGGCACCGGAAGACGGGGCGAACCGGTCTTGATCCCGCCG
>CAZZNP010000081.1:0-8978 GCA_964655785.1 uncultured Gemmatimonadota bacterium | reverse complement strand
CGGCCATCGCCGTGTGTGGATCGGCCATCGCCATTTTTGGATCGGCCATCGCCATTTTTGGATCAATAGGCGGACGGGCGCGTCTAATACTCTTGAGAACAAGCGGGTCGGTGATCGCTGTGCGCCGGCTCCTGGGAAGTGCGGAGGCATCGTGTTTCGTTTCCTGGTGCACATGTTGGTGATATTTCTGATCACGGGGCCGGCGGCCGCGCAGGGACCGGACCGTCCCGTCCGGATGACGCTGGCGCAATGCGTGGACCGGGCGTTGACGGTCAGTCCGGACATCGAGCAGGCAGCCCTTGCCGTCGAAGGCCTGGAAGCCAGGCTGAGCGAAGCGAAATTCGCCGGTATCGTGCCCCGGTTGCAGTGGACCAACATTTTCGGCCCGGCGCCCGGCATAGAAGGCGATACGGAACGGGTAGAGACCATCCGGAGCGACCTGTCGGACCTGGGCGTTTTCTCCCGCACGCAGATCGAGCTGGTACAGCCGTTGTACACCTTCGGGAAGATCGGCAACGCGAAGAAGGCGGCCGCTTACGGTCTTGAGGCGGGCGAGGCGGCCGTGGAATCCAAAAAAAGCGATGTGGCGTTCCAGGTGAAGAAACTGTTCTACGGACTCGTGCTGGCCAGGGAGCTCAGGGACATCGTCCTGGAAAGCGAAGAAAAGGTGCGGGAAGCACGGGACCGAGTAAATGATCTCATTGAGGAGGATTCGGAAGACGTCGGCCAGAACGACCTGTTTAAAATCGACGTCTTCGAATATGAAGTGCAACAGAGCCGGGCGCGGGCCGAGAAGTCGATCGAAATGGGAAAGGCAGCGTTTAAGGCGGTGCTCAAACTCGACCGCTCAAGCGATTTCGATATCGTCGATACGGCCGCGGAACCCGGTACGGCCGGCCTCGAAGCGCTGGAGGTCTACATCGAACAGGCGAAGAACCGGCGGTACGACATCCGCCAGCTCAGGGCCGCCGTGCTGGCCCGGCGGGCGTTGCTGAAGGTCGCCCGGAGCGACTTCTACCCCCAGATTGCGCTCGCGGGTTCTCTCCAGTGGGGTATCGCGCCTCACAGACCCGAACTCGATAATCCATTCCTCAGGGACGATTTTAATTTCCTCCGCGGCGGTGCGGTGATTACCTTGCGGCAGGATTTCAATTTCGGCCTGACCCGCGCCAGGTACCTTACCCGTAAAACGGAACTGGAAGCGCTGGTGACCAGGGAATCACAGGCGGTAAACGCAGTGGCCCTGCAGGTGGAACAGACCTACCGGGACGTCATGGAGGCCCGAACCAACATGACCAACAGCGACCGGGCGCTTCGCTCCGCCAGGGCATGGCTGACCTCGGCGAAACTGGGTTTCGATATCACGGGAGAAAGTTCGGAACTGCTGGACGCCTTCACCGCATACGCTAAAATGCAACATGCGCATCGGCAGTCGGTGTTCCAGTACCGGGTCTCGCTGGCCGAACTCGACCACGTAACAGGTAACGGGATTTATAACGCGCGGCGTTGACACAGGGAACGGAGGAGGGGCATGAAGCATCGTCGAACGAAGGCCGGCAGGACGTTCGGTCTGGTGGCTGGTCGGACGCTCGGTCTGGTGGCCGGCAGGACGCTCGGTCTGGTGGCCGGCAGGACGCTCGGTCTGGTGGCTGGCAGGACGCTCGGTCTGGTGGCTGGCGTCGTCGTGCTGCTCAGTGCGGCGTTCATCGATCCCTCATCCTTCCTTCGCACGGATCTGCGCACGGACCTTCGCACGGATAATCGTACGGACGCGGCGGGAAAGGAACCGTTGACCCGGTTGTCCCCGCCGTGGATCGGGTCGTTTGTTCCGGCCACTGCGCGTGCGGACCATCCTCAGCGTCGCGACGATGCACAAACGTCCATTTTGATCGATGACTTCGACAGTTCGGACCCGGGCGACTTTCCTTTGACTTGGAAGGCCTGGCGGGGAGACGACGAACTGGCTCGAAACCTGTATAAAATCCGGGAAGAAAACGGCAACCGGTATCTCCATGCGGACGACGACGGCTCCTCCATCATCATTCGCAAGGAGCTCAAGGAGTGGGATGCGAACGAATATCCTGTACTCACCTGGCGCTGGCGGGCGAGGGCCCTGCCCGAAGGCGGCGATGAACGCGTCGGTTCGAAGAACGACAGTTCCGTGGCCGTGTACGTGGTTCTGGACCAGAACTTCGTCGGCGTGCCCAAGACCCTGAAATACGTCTGGAGCACCACCCTGCCGGTCGGTACCCATCACCGCCGGAAGGGTATCGGCCGCCCTCACGTGATCGTGCTCGAGAGCGGGAAGGAGAAGGTCGGGAAATGGGTAGAGGAGTCGGTTGACGTGTATGCCGACTATGTCCGGTTCTTCGGAGACAAGCCGCCCCGGAATGCCGTGGGCATCGGCATTCTGACGGATGGCAACGCGACGGGGACGGATTCGCGGGGGGATTACGACGACTTCGTGATACACCGCCGGGAGGCAGGTTCCTGACCGGACGTTTCGGGCCTGGGCAGGACGCAGGTTCCTGACGGGCCTGACGGGCCATGCCGGGAGGCAGGTTCCTGACCGGACGTTTCGGGCCTGGGCAGGACGCAGGTTCCTGACGGGCCATGCCAGACCGGAAGGAAGGAGGAAGGACATGCAAACGTTTTTTGGCGGGATCCACCGGGTGGGACCCGTTGCCGCCTGGACCGCATTGTTGCTGTTTACTTTTGGGAGTTACGCACAGGAATACTCGCCCACCGAGACCCTGAAGCAGCGGGATGCCGCGTTACGCGCCATGGACGGGGCCGCCACCGAAACGGTACGCGACAGCCTGGTGCGCAGTGCCGTCGTCGACGGGTTCGATTTCGAAAGGCACAGTCGAATATCGCTCGGCAGGCACTGGCGGGACCGGACGGACGCGGAGCGGGAAGAGTTCGTATCGGTCCTGCGCAAGTGGACGGAGAACCGGGCCCTCGATACGCTGCGGAAGCGATCGGACAATACGACGTATGACGGAGAGGAGACCCGGGGCAACCGGTCGCTGGTGCGAACCACGGTATGGTACAAGGGCACCAAATCCCTTGTAGATTACAAGATGGAACTGAAGGCGGGGAACTGGCTCATCTACGACATGGTGATCGACGGGGCGAGCGTCGCGCTGGCCAACCGGGACGCCTTCTACAAGAAGATCGGCCAGACCTCCTACGAAGAACTGCTAGCCACCCTGCGCGCGAAAACCCTTGAAATCGAATAGCTTTCGATGTATATTCCCGAGCCTGTGAAGTATGCTCGGTTAAAGTAACGAATGTATGTCCTAAATTCTTAGGAGACGGAATGGCGAAGAAGGTATTCGAGCGGTGTATCTTTTTTCTCGTCGACGGTGCCCGCGAAGACGTCATGCGGGAAATGACCGGGGCCGGCGAACTGCCTTTCCTTCGGCAGTACGTGCTGGAGCGGGGGGACTACCGCAAGGCGGTGACTTCCTTTCCGTCTACGACTGGTCCGGCCCATGTGCCTTTTCTGACCGGCTGTACACCCGGTTCGTGCAATCTCCCCGGCATCCGCTGGTTCGACCGTTTCCAGCCCCACGGACTCACCCATTTCCGCCAATCGCGCAGTTACGTGGGACCGGGTGGACTGTACATCGACCGTGACCTGAGGGAAGATGTCCGCACCATCTTCGAATACTACGAACGCCCGGCTGGGGTATTCAGTTTCGTGAACAAGGGACTGGGCGTATTCGAAAACCGTACGATGCTGTCCAGGAACTGGTACTGGCTTTACGCCCATTACTCGGGCCACTGGCAGGCCGTGGACGACGCGGCTTGGCGGTACATCGACCGGGCCGTCGACCAGGGCGTGGATTTCCTGTCGGTCGTGTTCCCCGCGGTGGATGAATATTCGCACTTTACCGATCCTTTTTCGGACGCCACGCTGAACGCGTACCGGGGATTCGACCGGGGACTCGGCAGGTTGGCGGAACAGCTTCAACGACAAAACCGACTGGACGATACGCTTTTCGTGATCTCCAGCGATCATGGACTGACTGCCACCCACACGCACTTCGAACTGTGGTCGTTTCTCGACGAGTTGGGTTTCAACACGCTGTACTATCCCCGTATCCTCCGCAACGGGTGCGACGCGGCAACGATGGTCTCGGGCAATGGCATGGCGCATATCTACCTCAAGAAGGGCGACACCTGGGAAGAAAGGCCTTTCTACGAGGAGATCCGCACGCTGGGGGAAACCGATCCCGTCGAAGCGTTGCTGGGACAGGAAGCGATCGACCTGGTGGCGGCCGTTCAGGATGACTCGGTCATCGTCCGGGGGCGCCGTGGAACCAGTGAAATCAGGGAGACGCCCGGTGGCATCGCGTACCGGGTTCTCGAGGGCGAGGATCCTTTCGGCTACGGAGGCATGCCGGCAGAAACATCCGATGAGGAAATGCTCTCCGCCACGTTCGACACGGAATATCCCGACGCGCCCTACCAGTTGCTGCGTGTCTTCGGTTCGCCACGTTCGGGCGACCTGATCGTCAGTGCCCGCAACGGCTACGACCTGAGGTACCGGCACGAGCATCCGGAACACAAGTCGACCCATGGCTCACTGCATCGCGAACATATGCACGTCCCTTTGTTGATGAACACGGAGATTGCGGCGGAATACGTGCGCACCGTGGACCTGTTCCCCGCCATGCTGAACCTGACGGGGCGTACGGTCGAAGGGACTATAGACGGCAGAGATTTCGTAAACGCCGCCCCGCGTGCGGTGGCGTAGGAGCAATTCATGTCCGAACAGGTCCAGATCGCCCCGGCGGCGGAACCCATCCCGCCGTCTCCGGCGCCGCCCGTATTGCAGCCGGACGCGGGCTATCTCGGGTACGACCGGTCGTTGTTGCGGCCCATGTCCCTGGGCCAGAAGCTCCGAGCCGTGCTCAAGTACCTATGGGTGCGGCTGAAGGGCGGGCCTATGTCGGTGAATATGGAAGTGACCTACCTGTGCAACGCCACCTGCGATTTCTGTGATTACTGGAAGGTGAAGCGTTCGGGCAAGCTGGGCGACTACGACTACGTGGAAGCGCTCAGGAAACTGAATCCCCTGACGGTCACGCTGACCGGCGGGGAACCCACGATCAACAAGCAATTGCCTGAGGCGGTCAGCCGCATCAAGGATGGCCTGGGATTCGTCTATATCGGCATGGTCACCCACGGATCCCTGCTGACCGTGGAAAAGGCCATGGCCCTGTGGGACGCCGGCCTGGGTCATATTTCCATCTCGTTGAACTATATCGGTCGCGAACACGACGAGGAACGGGGCATCGAGGGGCTGTACGAGCATATCTCCACGCTTGTGCCCCAGTTGACGGCCCGGGGCGTCAACGTGATCTTCAACACGGTGATCATGCGGGAGAACCTGGACCACGTCGTGCCTATCGCGCACCTGGCGCGGTCCATGGGCGCGAAGGTCTCCTACAGCTGCTACAGCGACTTCAAGAACGGGAACGAGACCCACCTGGTGGATCCCGATCACACCGAACGCCTGGAATCCGTGATTGAAAACCTGATCTACCAGAAGTCCCGGCTGGGCAACATCGTCAGTTCCGCCTGGTACCTGCGCCGCATCCCCGCATACTTCCGCGATGCATTGCCGAACTCCTGTCCGGTGGCGGGCAAGTGGCTCGTGCAGTTGACGCCCGACGGCAACGTAAAGCCCTGCGCGGAGCTGCCGGTAATGTCCGGGTATGCCGACTTCAAGCGGGTTTCGAAGAAGATCGACTGCAACCGGTGCTGGTACAGTTGCCGGGGAGAGACCGAATCTTCGTTGAAGCCTGGAAGGTTGCTGGAAGGCCTGGTAAGGGCCTGGCGAAGCAGGACTTAATCGGCCACCGCCAGTTCCCGGGCGAGAATCTGGCCGGTGTGGGAAAGGGTACCGGCGATTTCCTCCGGCGTACCCTCGGCGACCACGTGACCGCCCCGGTCACCGCCTTCCGGACCGAGGTCGACGATCCAGTCGGCCGTCTTGATGATGTCGAGGTTGTGCTCGATCACCAGCACGGTATTCCCCTTGTCCACCAGCCTGTTAAGGACCTCCAGCAGCTTGCGGATGTCGTCGAAATGGAGCCCCGTGGTCGGCTCGTCCAGCAAGTAGATGGTCTTGCCGGTACCGGGCCTTGAGAGCTCCTTCGCCAGCTTGACGCGTTGCGCCTCGCCCCCCGATAACGTGATGGCCGACTGGCCCAGCTTGATGTAATCGAGTCCCACGTCATTCAGGGTCTGGAGCATGCGCCGGATGCGCGGCACGTTCTCGAAGTGCTCGAGGGCCTCGCCCACGGTCATCTCCAGCGTGTCGGCGATCGTCTTGCCCTTGTAGGTCACCTCCAGCGTTTCCTTCATGTAGCGCTTCCCGTCGCAGACTTCGCAGGTCATCCACACGTCCGCCAGGAAATGCATCTCGATCTTGCGAACGCCGAGTCCCTGGCAGGCCTCGCAACGGCCCGCGGGCACGTTGAAGCTGAACCGTCGGGGCTCGTACCCCCGCATACGGGCCTCCACGGTCCGGGCGAAGAGGGACCGGATCGGCGCGAAGAGCCCGACGTAAGTGGATGGGTCCGACCGCGGGGAATGGCCGATCGGGGTCTGGTCGATGTTGATGACCTTGTCCACGAACCGCAGCCCCTTGATTTCGTCGTGGGGTCCGGGGTTTACCTGGGCGCGGTGCAGTGTGGAGGCCAGCACGGGATAGAGGATATCATTGACGAGCGAGCTCTTCCCCGACCCGGACACCCCCGTAACGCAGATGAAGAGCCCCAGGGGCAGCGTCACGTCGATGTTCTTCAGGTTGTTCTGACGCGCCCCGAGGATGCGCAGCCTGTTTCGGCCGGGCTTGCGGCGGTTCGGGGGCACTTCGACCCGAAGCCGGTTGCCGAGGTATCTTCCGGTCAGCGAGGTATCGAGTTCCTTGAGGACGGCAGGCGCGCCTTCCCCCACGATCCGGCCACCGAACGTGCCGGCCCCCGGTCCGAAATCCACCAGGTTGTCTGCATGCTCGAGTGTATCGCGGTCGTGCTCGACCATGATCAGGGTATTGCCGAGATCGCGCAGGTTCTCCAGGGCCTCGATCAGCCTGAGGTTGTCCCGCGGGTGAAGCCCGATCGTGGGCTCGTCCAGCACGTAGAGCACGCCGGTCAGACCCGATCCGATCTGGCTGGCCAATCGGATCCGTTGCGCTTCGCCGCCCGAGAGCGTGGGCGCCCGGCGGTCAAGGGTCAGGTATTCCAGTCCCACGTCCAGAAGGAAGCGCATGCGGTTTCGTATCTCCGTCATCACCTCGCCCACGACTTCCTGCTGTGTCGCCGTGAGTCTCAGGCCTTCGACGAATTCCATGGCGCGGTCGGCGGACATGGCGCAGAGCGCCGCGATGGACACGCCGTCGATCAGCACCGCCAGGCTTTCGGGCCGCAGCCGTCCTCCGCCGCAGGCCGAGCAAGGCGTCGGCTGCAGCAGGCGGGCCAGTTCGGGGAAGCGGTTCGCGTACCGTGCGACCAGTTCCACGGTGGGGAAGATGCCCCGGAACTGGAAGGTCAGGCCGGGGACCCGGCGGTCGTCTAACCACCGGTCGCTGCCATGGAGAAACACCTGGAGCTGTTCCGGCGACAGCCCATCGACGGCCGTCTCCAGGCCGAAGCCACTCGCCGACGCGACCTGTTCGAGCAGGTCGAGCATGGACCGTTCGCCCACCGCGCCTTCCCCCCAGATCGCCGACGCGGCGTCGCGAACCGATTTCGACCGGTCGGGGATCAACAGGTCGAGGTCGATCCCGGGCTGCGTACCGAGTCCCTCGCATTCGGGGCACATGCCCGACCGATGGTTGAAGGAGAAACTCTGGGGGGACGGTTCTTCGTAGCTTTCGCCGCAGGACGGACAGGAGTAATACCGGCTGAAGCGGATATCGCGGGTTTCGTCGGAGTCCGGTTCCTGTACCTCGGCGATCAGCAGGCCCCCCGACAGCTCCAGGGCCGTCTCGACCGAATCGGCCAGGCGCTGACGCACGCCATCCTGAATGACGATGCGGTCCACCACCACGCACAGTTCGTGGCGCCGCCGCCGGTCGATCTCAATGTCCTCTTCGAGCCGCCGCAGGACGCCGTCGATGCGCACCCGGATGAACCCGTTACGGCGGGCCCGGTCCAGGAGGGCTTCGTATCCCTCGGCGCCTTCCGGTTCAAGGGGTGCGTGGAGCGTGGCGCGTGTCCGCTCGGGCAGGGTCATGACGCGGTCCACAATCTGGCTGGGCGTCTGAGCGCCGATGGGGACCCGACAGGCGGGGCAGTGGGGTACGCCGGCCAGGGCGTAGAGCGCGCGCAGATACTCGTAGATCTCTGTTATGGTACCCACCGTGGAACGGGGGTTCCGGCCCGGTGCCTTCTGTTCGATGGAAATGGCCGGGGACAGACCGACGATGTGGTCCACCTTCGGCTTCTGCATCTGCTGGAGGAACTGGCGCGCGTAGGCGGAGAGGGATTCCACGTAACGCCGCTGGCCCTCCGCATAAATCGTATCGAGGGCGAGGGAGGTCTTGCCTGAGCCGGAAACGCCCGTGAACACGGTCATCCGGTCCCTGGGAATCGACACGGTCAGATCGTTCAGATTATGTTCCCTCGCGCCGCGCACGGTGATCTCCCGGATGTGACCGTCTCCGCCGCCGTCCCGGCCAGCCGGCTGGGTAGTTTCCTGAGGCGCGGGAAGCGCCGGAGGCCGAAGGGCCTTCTCCAGGATCCGGCCCGTGGACGATCCGGCGACGCCAGCCACGGTCTCCGGCGTCCCTTCCGCTATCACGCGGCCGCCGCCGTCGCCGCCCTCCGGCCCCAGGTCGATGATCCAGTCGGCCGTCTTGATCACGTCGATGTTGTGCTCGATGACGACGACGGTGTTGCCCTTGTCCCCGTTCGTATCCATGCTGCGATGCGGCTTCCGTTTCGCCTCGATATGAC
>CAZZNP010000080.1:0-16860 GCA_964655785.1 uncultured Gemmatimonadota bacterium | reverse complement strand
TGCTCATCGGCTCCGCGTCTCTTCAGGTTCCAACTCGCACAGTATCTCGAGGGCCTCGCCCACCAGCGCGAAACATCCGGTCACGAGGACCAGGTCGTCCGGTTGCGCCAGCGCCCTCGCCTCCGCGATGGCCTCCGCGACCGATGGCGCCGTCCGCGCCGGTGTTCCCAGACTCGCGCAGGTATCCGCCACTTCCCCGGGATCGGCCTGCCGGCTTCTGAGTACCCGCCGCTCGGGCACAAGGATCTCGTCGGCGTATTGCGCGATGACCCCGCACAACGCGCCCACCGCCTTGTCGCGGTGCGCGGACAACACGACGATGACCCGCCGGGCCGGAAACAACCGGCGGAGGCTGTCCGTCAGGTTCTCCGCCGCCAGCACGTTGTGGGCGACGTCCAGTATCAGCCAGGGATCGCGCTGGATGACCTGCATGCGTCCCGGCAACCGCACCGTCGAGAGGCCGCGGCGCACGGCATGGGCGGTTACATCCATGCCCCGCGTCGCCAGGGCCTCCGCCACGCCCACCGCCACGGCCGCGTTACCGGCCTGGAAAGCCCCGGACAATGGGAGCGCAACCCCTTCATACGACTCGCCGGCCGTCTCGATATCCACTACCTGCCGGCCTATCGCTTCTTCCCTGGGCGCGTACCGCACGTCGACACCGGCTTCCACGAGAAGACTCGACCGGAGTCTGCAGGTCTCCCGGATCACCTCCGATGCCTGCGGTAACTGGGCGGCGGTCACGGTACTGGTGCCTTCCTTTATGATCCCGGCTTTTTCGCGGGCGATCTCCGCGATCGTCTCTCCGAGGCGGTCCGTGTGGTCCAGCCCGACAGGCGTAATCGCACAGACCATCGGCTGGATAACATTGGTCGAATCCAGCCGCCCGCCGAGACCGCACTCGATCACGGCGAGGTCCACCCGGCGTACCTTAAAATACACAAAGGCCATGGCCGTGAGTACATCAAAAAACGAACCCATGCCTTCCGGCCGCAGCCTGATTCCTTCGATGGCCGGGCGCACCCGTTCCGTCAGTTCCGCGAACGCGCGTTCGGAGATGGGCTCGCCGTCGACCTGGATTCGTTCGCGCAGCGACACCAGGTGGGGCGAGGTGTACAGGCCCACGCGGTAGCCGCTTTCGCGGATGATGGACGCGATCATGACGGCGGTGGACCCCTTCCCCTTGGTCCCCGCTACGTGTACCGATTTCCAATGCCGTTCGGGATGGCCGAGGGCTTTCGTCAGCGCGGTGATGCCCGCCAGGTCCATGCGTTCCGGCGCGGCGCCCGGCATCTTTTCGAAGTCCACGAAGTCGTAGAGAAAATCCAGCGCCTCATTGAAGGTCATTCGCTCATCCCATACCTGTCAGGGTCTTCGCATACTCGAAGGGGCGGGACACCGACCGGCGCCGAATCGCGCCGAAACGGCGGCGCGACGGGGCGGAGACGTCAGCGCTGTTGGCTATGCGCTTGAACACGTTCCGGCCGGGCCGGGCGTTGACTTCGATGATCCAGGGCGTGCCGTCGGCGTCCGGCACGATATCGAGTCCCGCTTCCCCGATGGGCCCCAGTTCCGCCTCCATCAGTCCGTATGCCGCCAAAGACACCTCCGCCGCGCGCCGGAGGACCTTCTTGCCCAAAGACTGGCCATACAACGCGTCGAGCAGGGGTTCCGCCTCTTCGGAGCGGGCGCCGTTGCTCAGGTTGGACGTGGGACCGCCGGTCTGGCTGACGCGGGCAACCAGGCCGGTCAGGATGCACGCCGATCGGCCGTTCTTCTGCATCAGCAAACGCAGGTCGAACCGCGGGAAACGTCGTTTGCCCGGGGGTTCGGCCGATATCCCCCTTTGCACCAGGCAGTCGGTGGACCCGGAGGAACCCTGACCCGCCAGGTCCATGATCCGGTCTCTCGCGGCGTGCGCGCCACGCACTTCATAGGTTGCGGCCAGCGTACGTATGACGTGGCGTCCATTCCCTGACCGGACGACCTCGATGACGCCCGTCCCCTGGGACCCCGCCCTAGGCTTGATATACACGTGATCGTAGCGGGAAAGAAAGGTCCGAAGCGACTGCTCGTCGAGCAGGTCGGTCCGCGGCACGTTAAGCCCGCCGCCGGCCATGCGCCGGTACGTCTCCAGCTTGTCCGCCGCCAGCCGTATGAAGGAGAGGGGATTCACGAAAGCGATACCGGCCAGGTCGAACAGGACCCGTGCCTGCTCCGCCACCGCGGAACCTGCCGGCTCGATCACGGGCGCACGGTCGTAGATGACCGCCGGAAAGGGCTCGCGGCCGCATTCGACCCACCTGCCGTCCACGACCGTGGCCGGCTTTACCGTGCCCTGCCCGGGATCCACGTCCATCGCGTCGAATACCACCGCGCGCAGGTCCAGCTTCTCCGCTGCCTGACAGCACTCCGCGAAAAATCCCGTGGGCGGGCCGAAGGGACGGCCTGTTTCATCGGGTGCGCGGCGGCTCAGAATGCCCACGGTCGCCAGGTCCGGCTTCCGGTATCGCGTGTTCGTCGTTTCCTTTGTCTTCATGATCCATCAGACCGGGCGGTACGGACAGGACGGGCCATCCCTTTCACTTCTTCCAGTGTCGACCAGGTCATGTCGCCCCGTTCCGAAAAGGACAGCGCGGACAGCGCGGTCCCGAAAGAAAGCCCGGCCGGGAGATCCTCCCGCAGCAGGCCGTACAGCAGACCGGCATCGAAGGCATCTCCTGCGCCGAGGCGGTCGACCGGTTCCACCACGTAGGGCTTGGTGTAGAGGAAACCGGTCTCCTCGGACCAGCCCACGGCCCCGCCTTCGGCCAGCGTAAGTACGACGATCTCGTTCCCGAACCGCCCGTGCAAGGCGTCAATGGTCTCCTCCGGCGCGCCGTCCAATCCGAAGATCAACGCCGCGTCGGCGGCGGTCGACACCAGGACGTCGACCCGGTCCAGCAGGGTGTCCAGGACCTCGCGGGCCCGTTCCGGCGTCCACAGCTTGGCCCGGTAGTTGATGTCGAACGACGTCCGGTATCCGCCCTCCGCCCGGCCGCCCAGTACCCGGGCGACGGTCTCGAGGCACGAAGGTCCCAGGGACGCCGTAATGCCGGAAGTGTGCACGATCCGGGCGCCGGACCGCAGCGCCCGTTCCACCACCGCGGGCGTCATTCCGGTCGCGGCGGAACCGGCACGGTCGTAGACGACCCGGCTGCCCCTCGGCGGCGCGCCTGGTTCAAGAAAGAAAACGCCGGCCCGCGCGGGCTGCATGGGTTGCATGGACTGCGTCGGCCGCGTGGGCTGCATGGGCTGCGTCGGCTGCGCGGCCCGCGTGGACTGCGTGGGTTGCGTCGGCTGCGTGAACTGCCCATCTACCCACGCCACGTGGGACGTGTCCACGCCGTGCAGGGCCAGTCGTGAGGCGATCCACCGGCCGGCGGGATGATCGGGGAGGGCGGAGACCCAGGCCACGTCGGCGCCCATCCTGGCCAGGGCCGCCGCCATGTTGGATTCCGTGCCCGCCGCGTCGGCACGCAGGAAATCGGCCTGTTCCAGCATCTCGCCGTTCACCGGCGAGAACCGGATCATCGTCTCGCCGAATGTTATGACATCGTAACGCATTCGGTCCGACCCGGCGGAAAGGGAAGATGACATGTTCGGATTGATGGAGCAGGTTTGGCGCTTCAGGCGTAGTGACAGGCCACCCAGTGGCCGCTTTCGTTCTGTTTGAGTTGCGGTTCGTGCTCGGCGCAGTCGGCCTTCGCGATGGGGCAGCGTGGATGAAAACGGCAGCCGGAGGGCGGGTCGACCGGACTGGGCACGTCGCCCGTAAGCTGAATGCGCTGTTTCTGGCGCCGCTTGCTGATCTCCGGAACGGCGGACAGCAGGCTCTGCGTATAGGGGTGCTGGGCGTTGTTCGTCACCTCGTCGGTCCGGCCCGACTCGATGAGCTTGCCCAGGTACATGACCCCGATGCGGTCGCTGATGTGGGCGACGACAGCCAGGTTGTGGGCGATGAACAGGTAGGTCAGGTTCAACTCGCTCTGCAGGTCCTGGAGCAGGTTCAGGATCTGGACCTGGATGGACACGTCCAGAGCGGATACGGGTTCGTCGCAGATGATGAGACTCGGGTTCAGCGCGATGGCCCGGGCGATGCCGATGCGCTGTCGCTGGCCGCCGCTGAACTCGTGGGGATAGCGGTCCACGTAGGCTTCGCCCAGTCCAACCATCTCGAGCAGGCTGACCAGCCTCGCGCGCCGTTCTTCCCGGTTGCCCACGCGATGTATGTCGAGGGGTTCCTGAACGATGTTACCCACCGTCATGCGCGGGTCAAGGGAGGCGTAGGGGTCCTGGAAGATCATCTGGAGCCGCTTGCGGACGGGTTTCATCTCGTGTTCAGACATGGCCGCCAGGTCGTTGCTCTCGAAAAGGACCCTTCCTCCCGTCGGCCGGTAGAGCTGGAGCACGGTCAGGCCCAGGGTGGACTTTCCGCAGCCGCTTTCTCCCACCAGTCCAAAGGTTTCGCCCCGGTTGATGGAAAAGGAAACGCCGTCCAGCGCCCGCACGGTACCGCCTGCTTCCTTGCGGCCCAGCCCTTCTTCCAACTCGAAGTGCTTTACCAAGTTATCCAGCTGCAGCAGGGGCTCGTTCAACGCGTCCTCCAGAATGGTAAGCGGCCGGCGTCAGTACAGCCGGCGTCAGTACAGCCAGCGTCGATATAGCCAGCATCAGTACACCCGACGTTCGAGACACCCGATGTCGGCACAGCCGGCGTCGATACAGCCGGCGTCAGTACAGCCAGCAGGCGCAGTCGTGTTCTTTCGCCACGTCCTTCAACTCGGGGTCGTCCCCGCACAAATCGAACCGGCTGGGGCACCGCGGCGCGAACCGGCAGCCGTCGGGCAAATGAATCAGATTCGGCGGCAACCCGTCGATGGGCTCCATGCGGTCTTTCACCGTCGGACCGAGCTTGGGCACGGACTGGAGCAGGCCGTGCGTGTAGGGGTGCTTCGGATCGTCGAGCAACGTGTCCACCGGGCCCGATTCGATGATCCGGCCGGCATACATGACGATCACCCGGTCGCACACTTCGCCCACAACCCCCAGGTCGTGGGTGATGATGACGACGGACATGTTCAGTTCTTCCTGAAGCTTCATCATAAGTTCCAGGATCTGCGCCTGGATGGTCACGTCCAGCGCCGTGGTCGGCTCGTCGGCGATGAGCAGTTTCGGGTTGCACGCGATAGCCATGGCGATCATCACCCGCTGCCTCATCCCCCCGCTGAACTGGTGGGGGTAGTCGTTGAGGCGCTGCTCCGGACTCGGGATATTGACCAACTGAAGCAGTTCGATGCTGCGGTCCGTCGCCTCCTTCTTGCCGAGGCCGAGATGGAGCTGGAGAGGCTCCCGAAGCTGCCATCCGATGGTCAGCACCGGGTTGAGGGACGTCATCGGGTCCTGGAACACCATGGAGACGAGATTGCCCCGGATCTCCTGCATATCGGATTCCGAGACGGTACGCAGGTCGACCGCGGGTTCGCCGGAGCCGGGCCGGAACAGGATATTGCCATTGACGATGCGGCCCGGGGGACTCGGGATGAGCCGCATGACGGACAGCACCGTGGCGCTTTTGCCACAACCGCTCTCCCCCACGATGCCCACCGTTTCTCCTTCCGCCACGTCGAAACTGACGTCGTCAACGGCCCGCACCGCGCCGCCGCGGGTGAAGAAGTGGGTCGAAAGGTTCTCAACCTTCAGTAAGGGTTCCATGTATCCATGCTTTCCGGCGGCGGGGTTGCCGGCAAGATGTGCCCTTTCCCGCCGTGCCGTCATCCCGCGGCTCAGTCTTCCTCTTGGGCCTTGGCTTCTTCGATGACCTTGTTCTCGATTTCCCCGGGCATTTCCTCGTAGCGGACGAATTTCCGCGCATGGCTGCCGCGCCCGTGCGTGATGGACCGCAGCACGGTGGAGTACCGGTACAGTTCGGCCAGGGGCACTTCGGCCCGGACCACCTGGTTGCTCCCCCGGGGCGACATGCCCAGGATGCGGCCGCGCCGGCTGGAAAGATCGCCCATCACGTCGCCCATGTAGTCCTCGGGGACGACCACGTCCACTTCGTAGATCGGCTCGAGCAGGACGGGACGGGCTTCCATGAAGGCCTTCTTGAACCCCATGGAAGCGGCGACCTTGAAGGCCATTTCGGAGGAATCGACCGTGTGGAAGGAACCGTCGTACAGCGTCGCCTTCAGGTCGACCACGGGGTACTTGGCCATAACGCCTTCCACCATGGCCTCCTGGATGCCCTTGTCCACGGCCGGAATGAACCGGCTCGGGACGGCGCCGCCCACGATGCCGTTGTCGAATTCGTACCCATCGCCGCGCTGCCGGGGTTCCACGCGCAGCCAGACGTCGCCGAACTGCCCGCGTCCGCCGCTCTGCCGCTTGAACCGGCCCTGGGCCTCGGACCTGCCCTTGATCGCCTCCCGGTAGGGGATGCGCGGCTGCACCATCTCGACCTCCACGCCGAAACGGCGGCTCAGGCGCTCGACGATGAGGTCCAGGTGCATTTCGCCGGCCCCGGCCAGGATCAGCTGCTTGATCTCGCTGTTGTACTGAAAGGTAAAGGAAGGATCTTCCTCGTGCAGGCGGGAAAGGCCGGTACTGATCTTCTCCTCGTCGTCCTTGCTCTTCGGCAGGATGGCCACGTTCGCCACGGGCTCGGCAAAGTCCACCCATTCCAGGCCGAAGGACTTCTGCCGCGTACTCAGGCCGTCCCCGGTGTGGGTGTCCTTCAGTTTCACGGTGGCCCCGATCTCACCGGCGCGGATGACGTTCAGTTCATTGCGGGTATGGCCGTTTGTGTGGTAGATCTGGCCGAACCTTTCCGACGTGTTCTTCGTCGAGTTGTACACGTCACCGCCGTGCTTGATCTCGCCGGAATACACGCGGAAATAGGTCAGTTCCCCGATATGGGCCTCGGAGACCGTCTTGAACACCAGGGCGGCCAGGGGACCGGACGGATCCGGGTCCAGCGAGACTTCCTCGTCTCCGGAAGCGGAGACCGTTACCGGCGGGCGGTCCGCGGGAGAAGCCATGTACGCGGCCGCCGCGTCCATCACGCCGGAGACCCCGATGTTTGCAGAGGCGCACGTCGCCAGCACGGGGAAGATGGCGCCGTCCTTCACTCCCTTGCGCAACCCTTCCAGGAGTTGCTCATCGGTCAACGCGCCTTCTTCGAAATAAACCTCGAGCAATTCGTCGTCGGATTCCGCCACGGTTTCTACCAGTTTTTCCCGGTGTTCTTCCGCCTGATCGGCGAGATCGCCGGGGATCTCGGAACGCTTGCCCTTGCCGTCGCCGCCCTCGAACGTCACCGCTTTCATGGCGACCAGGTCGACGACACCCGAGAATCCTTCTCCCTCGCCGATCGGAATCTGGACGGGAACGGCCTGCGTGCCGAACCGTTCCTGCAGGCGGCCCAACGCGTCGTAGAAGTCGGCGTGTTCCTTGTCCAGCAGGTTGACGACCACCATGCGGGGCAGGCCGTACTGATCCGCGTATTCCCAGGCGCGCTCCGTCTCCACCTCGATGCCTTCGATGGCCTTGACCACGATGGCCACGTTGTCCGTGACGCGCATCGCGCAGTGCACTTCGCTGGTGAAATCGGAATACCCGGGGGTGTCGAGAACATGGAGGTCGTGGTCGTTCCACTCGCAGTACAGTGGCGTCAGGTTCATGGAAATGCGGTGTTCGATCTCTTCCTCGCGGTAGTCCGACACCGTGTTGCCGTCGTCCACGCTGCCCAGCCGGGTCGTGGCGCCGGCGTTGAAGAGCATGGCTTCCGCCAGGGAGGTCTTGCCGCTCCCCCCGTGGCCCGCGAGGCAAATGTTTCTGATTTTTTCGATGTTATATTCCTTCACGAACACCCCTCCTCTACAGGACTGCGCTTTCCGATTACCATGCTTCTTTTTCAGTACGAAGGTCGACTTGCCGGGAAAACCCTAATATGTTGCGATCCGGCTTCGGATGTCAAGGTTTTAGGGCAGTCTGCCAGGCTGGCCCTATCACCCATAGTTGACAGTAACCCGCTGGTCGACTATGTATGTAATTACACCATCGCATTGAAATATGGCGGGATTCGAAGACGCTGACTACGATTCGAAGACGCTGACTTCAGCATCACGTTCATCCGTTGTCTCTCCCCGCATGGTAACGGTCCGGTTAGCAGGTCTACTTCCATCGCCTTTTCAACCTACCAATACTGTTTAAAAAACGTCGCCCGTAGGGAAATACCCTATGGAAAATCTTCTTTTCCGGTGTTAATATTGAGCTAACGATGGATTTGCGGACACCGACATTGGGAAGGCAGGACGGATCGAGAAACTCACATGATACGAGTAATCATTGCAGACGATCATCATCTGATCAGGCACGGACTTCGGGACTTGCTCTCGAAAGAAACCGATATTCAAGTAGTCGCCGAGGCCACGGACGGCCGGGAAGCGATGGAAACAGTACGTCGAGTCCGGGCGGACGTCATTGTGATGGACGTTGAGATGCCTTGGATCGATGGTATCGAAGCGACGAGGAGGATACGCGCGTCGTTTTCCGAGATCCAGGTAGTCATGCTTTCTATGCATTCCGATCCCGGACTGATCCGAAAAGCGATGGACAACGGCGCCAAGGGCTACGTGCTCAAGAAATCGGCCGGGGAAGAGTTGGTCAAAGCGATACGTACCGTTTGCAGGGGCGTCACTTACCAGTCCCGCGCCATGGATCATGCGGATTACCTTTACGGCGAGTACCTGCACGGCATACCACCCCAACTTACTCCACGTGAAAGAGAAGTCCTTCGACTGATCGCGTCGGGACTATCCAATCCCCAGATAGCCGAAACCATGCGAATAAGTATAAAAACCGTGCAGAATCATCGCATCAATCTGATGGCGAAACTGAACACGCACAGCCTTCCTGAATTGATCCGAACGGCGATCAAACTCGGTCTGATCAATTTGGAAGAATAACCCTTTCGTTTCAAGTAAACGCACCACCCCGTCCAAGACCGGTATCAAGTTTTTCTTCGATTCCGGTGAAAAAACCGAACGAAATAGGGATACACCCTATAGATATCCGGTCCGTCTTTCCGTTCCTTTACGGGTAAATGGATCAGACCAACTTGCGACGGCGGAGGCTCAAATGACTTTCAACGACCTCGCCATAGAGACCGAATCCCTCACCAAGCACTACGGCCGGATCATAGCCGTGGACGGGCTCTCGCTGACGGTGCCGCGCGGTCAGATCTTCGGGCTGCTCGGTCCCAACGGTTCGGGCAAGACGACCACGATGGGTATGCTGCTTGGACTCGTGAAGCCCACCTCGGGCCGCTTCAGGCTGCTGGACGCCGGCATCTCCCACCGGGAAGCCCTGCGCCGCACCGGCGCCATCGTCGAGACGCCCTGTTTCTATCCCTACTTGTCGGGCCGCGACAACCTCGCCTACTTCCAGGGCATATCCGGGAAGAGCGACCGCGGAGAATTGAACGAATTGCTTGAAAGGGTGGGCCTCGCCGACCGCGCGGACGACCGCGTCCGCACCTACTCCCTGGGCATGAAGCAGCGGCTGGGACTGGCCTATGTCCTCCTGGGCGATCCCGAAATCCTGTTCCTAGACGAACCCACCAACGGCATGGACCCGGACGGCATGGCCGAGATCCGGGACCTGATCCGAACCCTTGGGACCGGGGACCGTACCGTGCTGCTGTCGAGCCACCTGCTGCACGAAGTCGAGCAGGTGTGCGACAGCGTCGCCATCCTCTCGCGCGGCAGGCTCATCGTCCAGGGTGGAATCCATGACTTGGTCCATTCGCTGGCCGGGGACCGGATTCGGGTTCATACCACCGATAACGAAAAAGCGATCGGGATACTGTCCGCTCTGGACTGGGTCGGGGAGATCATCGTGGAGGACGGTACGATCCTGGTCACGGCCCCCGCGGAACGATCGCCGGAACTGACAGAGGTGCTCGGCCGCTCGCAAGTCTACGTCGCGGAAATGTCGGCGGAGCAGATGTCCCTGGAGCAGTACTACTTCAAGGTCACCGGCGGCGGTGACGGGGAGGCAGGATGATCCGTCAGATACTGCGCCTTACACGATGGGAGTTGTTCAAGATCCGGCGGCGATGGCTGCCCTGGCTACTTCTGGCCGTGATCGTCATCATGAACCAACTCTCTTTATGGACTATTTACGTGACGTACAGTAACGAGACGTACTTTTTTTCCCCTGTCGATCAGTACGTCGTTATCTCGCTACCGCCGGACGCGGATGGGGTAGCATCGGCTATTAAGGTTTCCTGCGACGACATCGACGACGGTAAGGTCGAGTCCATTCTGGCAGGCGTTCCGGACGAGTTCCGGGAACAGGCCCACTGGGAAGTGGCGGCTCACCGGGAGCGGTGCCCCGAAATCCGGGACCAGATCGCCGCACAAAGACAGCTTTTCTTGAATACCTGTATCCTTCCAGGCAGTCTCGGCACCGGTCTGAAGTCAGGCAAGGATTTCGTAACCATTCTGGTCATCATTCTGGCCACAGCATTAATCGGAAAGGAATACAGCCTGGGTACCTTCCGGCCAGCGTTGACCAGAGGGCCGAGACGCTGGCAGTTCCTGGGCGCGAAGGCGCTGTCGATAGTGTTCATCTCCGGTGCCGGGTTGCTCTTCGTGGTCCTGACCGTCGTGGTCGGCAGCCTGGCGATGGCGCTCCTGACCGGCGAAGATCTGGTCACCGCGGAATCGGGAACGTGGTCGTCCTCGGCGGTGATTTTCGTCAAGATGATCTGCGCGCTGCTTCCGTACATCGCGGTTTCCCTGTTCTTTACGGTGTTGACGTCATCAGGGACGGGCGGCGTGTCGATCTCACTATTGTATTTCTTTGGCGATCTCATAGCCGCCGGTCCCCTTACCAGTTTGTTCGGTCAGCACGTCGTCAACTACATGCTCGGCCCCAACGTCATGCTGGTTTTGCAGACCGACTTCCCATTGCCCGTGGAAGAGGGTGCCAGTGTCTTCGCTTCACTTCTCGATCTATACCTCAACCCGTTCCTCGTCATGCTGGCCTACACCGTCGTCTCAGGTGCGGCCGCGTTCTGGCTCTTCCTACGCAGGGACGTGACAGGGCCGAGGGGGGAATGAGTCCGGTTGTAACGACCTGAGACTTGTGACGCGCCATGTAGAACCCCGCCATCCCTTCAAACACCGACTATCCTCCCTCGCCCCCACCTTCTTGACATTCACCGATTGGATTTGTTTCTTCACGGGGCAAGTCATTTCCTCGAGTGACTCTTCATTGCGTTCCGTTTAACTAACGGCGTGTCAGCACGAATACATCATCGATACCCACAAACCGAGTTAGCCTCTGTTGAACACCCTCCTCTACCGATATCTCGCACTCAGCGCACTGGTCATGTTCACGTGTATGCATATAGGGCTAATCACTTGGACGCTGGTACGGTTTACGCAAATCGAGCACTGGTCGCCAGGTATCCAGTTCTTCGGAAACGAAATGATACAGACGAAGGGGCTGACGAAAAGCGCGGTGAACAATCTGCAGGAGGGCACGTGGTTCCATCTCGTTCGCATACGCGAGGACGGCGGTATTAACGTTACGCAAGTAGACGTGGACAGCCCCGCCGACAAAGCCGGATTGCGACCCGGAGATATGGTGATTTCCATTAATGGAACGGATCTCAGGACACGTCCCGAAGCCTATTTTCAAACTCGTTTACGGAGCAGGCCAGGTGATCGATTCGATCTCGCCTGGCTTCGCGACGGCCGGATGCACGCTGGTTTCCTAACGCTTGAGGAGACGGAACAGGTACGGTACGCCGTCGAGGTCAATCAGGAGGAACTCGCATTGGGCGCAGGCGCGATGACCTGGTTCCAGCGAGGTCCCTACCTGATCTACCCCATTGTACTTTTAGGTTTCGGTTTATGGATCGGATTCAGGCGCCCAGGCAATAAGATCGCTTTTCAATGCGCGTTGCTCTTCCTCGCATCAGCGCTCTCCGTGTCGCCCGCGTTCCATCCCATGATCGCTGGCTGGCCTGATTGGATATTATCACTCAGTGTTTTCGTCATTACCCTGGCTCACTTTCTCGAGTTCATGCTCCTGTTCAGCATCCTGACCGTATTTCCAATCGAAACTGAAATCGGATCATGGATGCGAAAACGGGCGCGGTGGATCCTGATACCGCTCTTCGCCTGGATCGTCGTTCGTATTATCTATCTTCTGAGTCTGACTATTGGCTGGAATAGTGCATCGATACAAACAGTCATCTCTCTGGTTGAATCTGTTCCCGTCCCCGTGTTACCCGTTCTTGTTGTTTTAATAGCTGCCTGCCTGCTTCTCGCCCAACGTTCCGTCGCGCGCCGGCAGCAGTACACGCGCCTGCAGTTCATCAACGTCGGATTCGTGTCAGCCTTCATTTTAGCACCGGTTTGGACCATAGTTCAACCAGGCACATTCATGGCCACGTGGGTAGCGGTACCGCTGCAAGGCGCCTTTTTGCCATTGCTCGTCTGGTTGCTCGACCATATCGTCCTCGTAGGACTGAAATGCATTCTGCCCCTTTCCTTTGCCTATTCAGTGCTGGCTCACCGGATATTCGGCATCAGGTTCATCGTCGGAAAAAGCCTTCGGCGATTTATATCCAACCAGGTCGTGAATCTCTTACTGAGTCTCGGGTTGCTCCTGATTGTCTATGAATCAATAGCCTTCTGGTCTACCGGTGTAGAAGTCTCCGATCTGTTGATTACGGTGGTTACCGCGGGATTCATCCTGATACTCGTCGGTGGCTGGATCCTGGCAAAACCGGCAGTCATCCGGTTTATAGACCAATACCTGTTTCGTGATGAAATCGAGAACCGTCAGCGACTCTTCAGGCTCAGACGTGAGTTAACGCATTTTCAGGATCGAAACGCCCTGCTTAACGGTACGGGTAGTGAACTGCTTGAGGTGCTGGACCTCTCATATGTGGCAATCTACCTCAGCGATCGACCTCGGAAGTCGATATCGGTTGCCTGGTACGACGTAACCAGCAAGTACAACAGCAAGCCGAAGAAGGACGAAGCCTTCTTCAGTGATTCAGTTGTCAAAATCGAAGCGTTGTTGAAGCTGATGTCTCCGGAACGACCATTGGTCGAATCTGAAGACCCGTATCTCCGAAATCGGGTTTCAGATCTCGGTTACGAACTCATCATCTTGCTACGTGGTGAATTGCATACTCAAGGTTGTATCGCAATCGGAGCCAAAGTTTCGGAAGAACCGTTTACCGGCGAAGAAAAAGAACAGTTACTGGTCCTGGCTGCCGAGCTGGAGATGGTGCTGAAGAATATCAAAGCAACCACATCGCTGAGAATGCAGACACAACGCCTCAAGCGGCTTTCCAACCGACTCATCAACATACAGGAATCGGAAAGAAGTCGGCTGGCACGGGATCTTCATGATGATACGGGACAGGCTCTTACAGCATTGAAGATGAGCCTGGAAATCACCCGGGACGAGTTGTCCGATGTCCCTGATCATGCATCAGATCGCCTGAATGACGCCGTGGCGATGGCCGACGATACACTGGAAAAACTCAGGTCGATTTCCCACAGCCTCCGTCCGCCCGCCCTGGATGCGATCGGGCTGAATGCAGCATTGGAAGGGTTATGCAGAAGTTTCACACAACGAACTCAATTACCGGTCTCATACGATGGCATGGATACTACCGGGATCTCCAATCCAATCGATATCTGCCTTTATCGTATACTGCAGGAAGGGCTGACGAACTGCGCTAAACACGGACAGGCGTCTCATGTGGAAGTCAGCTTGAAACGAAATGGCGAAGCTGTACAACTATCGATACAAGACAACGGCCTGGGCTTTGATCTCGCTGAAACACTTTCGGATCAGAATGAAACAGGAATCGGATTGATCGATATGCAGGAACGCCTTGAATCGCTGAATGGCCGTATGAATGTTCACTCGAAACCAGGCGCGGGAGCCCGGCTGGTCGCTACCATTCCCTTGGAGGAAAAATGATCAGGATCGTGGTTGCCGACGATCACCAGCTGGTCCGTCAAAGTATCGTGTCTCTGATCGAAAAGGCCGAAGATATGGAGGTCGTCGGCGAAGCGGCCGATGGTCACGAGACCCTGAGCCTGGTACAACGGAAGAGACCGGACGTTGCCATGTTGGATATCGCCATGCCCTTGCTGAACGGCATCGAGACCACGCGGCGGATTCAAGCGCTACCCGTGGATACCCGCGTCGTCATACTATCCATGCTTTCGGATGAAGACGTGGTGAGCCAGGCGCTCAGATGCGGGGCCAGCGGGTATCTCCTCAAGAGATCCGTCGTGGAGGAACTCCTGATCGCCATCCGATCCGCCAACAAGGGCGAAATCTATCTTTCCCCTTCGATTGCGCAAACCGTGCTATCGGGATTTCTGCAGACGGAATCGACGAATGAATCATCGGCCGTCCTGGAACAGCTTTCATCCCGCGAACGGGAGATCATTCAGCTTATCGTCGAGGGACATACCAACCAGGCCGCTGCGGAGGTCCTGGGCATCAGCGCCAAGACCGTGGAAAAACACCGCGCGATCCTGATGAAGAAGTTGGAAGTGCACAACCTGCCGGATCTCATACTCGTAGCGCTCAAGCACGGTCTTGCCTTCCTGGATGAATGATCCGTTGTCTTTCCCCGCCTGGTAGCAATCCAGGCAACCGCAGCCTTCCTCTCTCACCTTTTACGACCCCCTAATACCGTCCGATATACGTGGAACATAGGGAAACACCCTATGGAAAGTCCTCATTTGCAGTGTTAAGTATTGAGCAGAAGACGGATTTCGTCATGTAACATCCTTAGAAAGGAAACGCTCCGCCCCGCCCAGGACCGGCATCAGGTTTTTTCAATTCCGGTGAAAAAAACGGGCAAAATAGGGATACACCCCATAGATGTCCGGTCCGGCTTTCCTTTCTTTAATGGGTAGATCGTTCCAGTGTTCCATCTCTTTATGTCAGTGCTATTACAAAAGGTCCTTTGGTATACAACTTGAGCAAGGAAGGTTGAAAATGAACGCAAGAGCAACTTCAAACAGGATGACAACCTGGGGATTGCCGGGTCTGCTGTCTTTGCTTGCTATGTTACTGATCGATTACCACGATGGAATATGTGCCGAGTGGAAAGTGGTAACGAAGAGATACGAGCTTTCCGAAATAATGTACACCATTCAAAACGAGGGCCTTGAGAAGCATACCGGATTCTATTTCCCGGAATACAGAATAGACGACAAGGTGCTCTTCTCCGGTTACAGACCGATAGAACCAGGAGAGGATATCGAAAAGCGCAGTGAGGCGGTGGATATCCGGCATGTATGGAAAACAGGCTTCAGCAAACCGATGCCTCTGGGTGAAACTGTGTTCTTTTACAATCGGATTTATGTTGAAAACGTAGACCGGTACAGCATATCCCTGCACCTGTCGAAGAGTGATGTCTGGATTGAGAAGATGCTCACTATTCCCTTTACAGGCTATCAACTCCCTTTGAACAGTCCGTTGTCATCCTGGCATGGCAAAACCGATCAGGGGAGCACAAGCCATGATACCATAGATAAGATGCTCATTACGGTCTATCCAAGAGGAGAACAATACGATTTCGTAATCGGTGATCTTAAAATCTACGAAATGGAACGAGTAGACAAGAACTACACGCATCCGCTCTTCAGACCAATCCTGACAAATTACACCGAGGGTGCCCTCGATTTTGAGTATACACCACCGGGAGTTCCCCTGGTTACTTCATCCGTTGCCTGGCGATCGTTAGTCGGTCATAACGGCGATCCATATTACATAGAACCGGCGGTAAGCTCAAAGGCGACTTCGTACAATCCCGTAGATCTACGCGAGCTTAAAAAAACGATGTTTCGACAGTTTATAGACAAGTATCCCTTCTATAAAGAGCGCGGTTTGGAGAAATCAGACTTGCTTGACCGGTTCAACAGTTTTACGACCGTTCCCATCTCTCAAAGAGAGGCGTTCAACGACAGCCTGATCGCCCTGGTATCGACTTACGGCGATCCGCACTTTAACGCATCGAAGATCGGTGACAGGCGATCCCCGATGCGAAGGTCGACGCCTCCCGTTGTCTTCTATGATATTCTTGGAGAGATTCACGTTGCTGCGGTTTTCGCAACTGAATTGAAGGACGAGGTCAAGCCAGGTATGCGCTTGGTCAGTGTTCAGGGTCAGCCAATAGAGGTTTTCATTTCAGAATTGTCCGAACGATTCCGCGGGTCGGCATACAGCCGGCGACAAAAAGCAATATCATCCATACTGAGATACCTGCCGGATTCCTCGGAAATCGCAATCGGTTTAGCGTCGGTAGATGAAAATGGGAAGATGGTAGAAGTACGGCTTGACACAGGCGGGGATTACAGGATTCCGCCGAATTTCGTACCGAGACATGGAGAGTTCAGGGTACTTGATGGAGATATAGCTTACTTCAGAATCAGCCGATGGTCATTAGATGTCTGGACTCGATTCTTGAATCACATGTCCGACTTCAAGAAAGCGAAAGGGCTGATTATCGATCTGCGTTCCAATCCCGGCGGAGAAGCCGCCAGCGTTATGCGGGTTATCTCCTTATTCATAGATGAACCAACCCTCTACAGCCGGGAATACTCCCCAGCTGAGGATAGAATCGAAGAATTGATTGTCCACCCCAATGATCGATATCGTATCAATAGACCCGTTGCGATTCTGGGAAACGGACAGACCACGTGCGGGACCAGTTTAGCCGCGATCATACATCGAATAACTCCGTCGGCAGAATTGATT
>CAZZNP010000079.1:0-16907 GCA_964655785.1 uncultured Gemmatimonadota bacterium | reverse complement strand
CAGGGACCAGCGCGCCCTGCTGCAAAACATGCTCGATTCCATGGATTCCGGCGCGGCCACGGCAAACGCAGGTCCCGGCACACCGGCAGCCGACGCTGGTCCCGGCGCACCGGCGGCAAACGCAGGTCCCGGCGCACCCGCGGCCGACGCAGGTCCCGGGAAGACCGTTCCCGATCCCGCCGGGGAGACCATCTCGGCAGGTGACGAGGTCTGGCTGGAGTCACTGCGGCAGGCGGGCACGGTACTCCAGGACCAGGGAGACCGTCTGCGCATAAGGATCGGCAGAATGGAGATCACGGCGCGGCGGTCCGACGCGAGTCTCCACAAACCCGGTTCGGAGACTCCAGGCAAGACACCCGCGAATCGCGTCAATGTGCAGGTGGACCGTCCCCGCGTTGCCCTGTCGGAACTGGACGTGCGGGGTTACCGCGCCAGAGAGGCCATCGACGCCGTGGACCGCTACATCGACCGGACCGCTCTCGACGACCTTAATGAAATCCGCATACTGCACGGGAAGGGAACCGGCGCTCTGAGCAGCGCGATCCGGGAGTTTCTTCAACATCATCCCCTGGTTAAATCATCCCATTTCGCCGAAGACCGCGACGGGGGTACCGGGGTGACCATCGTGGAGATGATGGACTAGGCCGCGTACGAGCGACGGTGCCGCAGATGTGTTCTCGAGCCGCGTGCGCGCGACGGTGCCGCGGGGGATGAAACGTCTTCAATTTTGCAATCCATTTTGCAATCCATTGATTCGACAGGAGGGTGATCATGGCCTTTACATTGCAATTGGGGGAAACCGCGCCGGGGTTCTCGCTTCCGGCGACGGACGGAAGGACCTACAGCCTGGACGATTTCTCGGCCGCGGAGACGCTGGTGGTGTTCTTCACCTGCAACCACTGTCCTTACGTTACCGGTTCCGACGAAGTCACCCGTGCTTCCGCGGAAAAGTACGCGTCCCGCGGAGTCCGGTTCGTCGGTATAAATTCCAACAGCGAAGTCAGCTATCCAGACGACGACTTCGACCACATGGTGACCCGGATGAATGTCCATCGCTTTCCCTGGGTCTACCTTCGCGACCTGTCCCAGGATACCGCAAGGGCTTACGGCGCCTTGAGAACACCCCACTTCTACATCTTCGACCGAAACCGCAGCCTGGTATATACCGGCCGCGCCGTCGACAGTCCCAGGGACGCGGACGGCATAACGGCGAACGACCTTGAAGCGGCCCTGGACGACGTGACGGCGGGACGTCCGGTCGGGACACCGCTCACCAATCCAATCGGATGCAATGTCAAATGGGAGAACCGGGACGCGCACTGGATGCCGCCCGAGGCGTGCGACCTGGTGTGAGGAATTTGAACAGGCCCGCAGGACTTTGAACAGGCCCGCTTGGTGAAGGCGGGCGAACGTGGGGGAGCACCTTGGCGAGAATACCGGAAGATCTCATCGATTCGATCCGGTCGCAGGCAGACATCGTGGACGTCGTCTCCGATTACGTCACGCTGCGCAAAGCGGGCAAGAACTACAAGGGACTCTGTCCGTTCCACGACGAGAAGACCCCTTCCTTCAGCGTCAACCCGGAACGCCAGATTTTCCACTGTTTCGGATGCGGCAAGGGAGGTAGCGTATTCACCTTCCTCATGGAGCACGAGAACGTCACGTTCGTCGAAGCGGTCCGTCACATCGCCCGCCGTCTCAATATCACCATTCCCGAAACGTACAGGGAGCGTGAGGCCGGCAGCGAGGCGGAAAGTCTGGCGCAGGTAACCCGGTTCGCCGCCCGCTTCTTCCACGAACGCCTGCTCGACGCCGGCCGGGGTTCGATCGTACGGCAATACACTGAACGGCGCGGTCTATCCGACGAGACGGTCAAATCCTTCGGGCTAGGCTACGCGCCCGATTCCTGGAATGACCTCCTGAACGCGGCCCGCAAGCAGGGGATCGACGCGGCCTGGCTCGTCAAGGCCGGACTGGCCAAGACCGGCGAACAGCGTACCTACGATGCCTTCAGGAAACGGCTCGTCTTCCCCATACAGTCGCCGAGCGGAAGAGTAGTCGGTTTTGGCGGGAGAGCGCTTTCCGACGAGGACCAGCCCAAGTATCTCAATTCACCGGAATCCCCCATCTACCGCAAAAGCCACGTGCTTTACGGCCTTTACCAGGCCCGGGACGCATTGAGGCAGCAGGGCCGGATCCTGGTCGTGGAAGGCTACATGGACCTGCTCGGCCTGTATGAACAGGGCGTTAACGGGGCGGTCGCCCTTTGCGGAACGGCGTTGACGCGGGAGCAGGCCCGGCTCCTGGCGCGGTACGGGCAGCAAGCGTTCCTGGTCTACGACTCGGACCAGGCGGGGGTGAGGGCGACCTGGCGGGCGATCGAACCCCTGGTGGAAGCCGGGCTCTGGACCCGTATCGTGCGGCTGCCGGAGGACTACGACCCCGACTCTTACGTGGCCGAGCACGGCCGGGACGGATTCCTCGAGCTCGTCGCACAGGCCGATTCAATCGCCGATTTCATGGGATTCCATGCGGACCTCCAGCAATCGGGCGACCGCGAAGAGGTGTTTCGAACGCTGGTCGGCCTGATCCGGAAGACGACGAACCTGGTCCACCGGGAAACGTACCGGGAAGAAGCCGAACGCCGGTTTCCGGCGCTGCAGGGACTGCTGGCCTCCGAGCTGCGCAGCCCGGGCGCCGTGCAGCGCGACCGCCGGGCGCCTCCGGCCGCGGCGTCGCGGGACGGCGACGCGATGGTGGAACGGGACCTGGTACAACTCATGCTCGAAGACCGGACCATTGCCGAACTCGTCGAGAGTCAACTGGAGCCGAGGGATTTCAGGCACCCCCTGTACCGCCGGATCGTCGAACACTGTTTCGCGCATCTGGGCGGCGGGGGGACCTACGACCTCTCCGGCCTGATCGATGCCATCGACGACGAAGAGACCGCGCGTACGATTACGGAACTGCTCAACGCTTCGGATTCCGGCGCTCACCTGGAACAACGGGCCCGGGACCATATCATGCGGATCAAGCATAAACGGCTCAAGGAAAGCATGGCCCGCCTCATGGACCAGATCAAGCAGATGGAAAGGGGTGGCCGAAGCGACGAACTGAACGATGCCATGGCCACTTACATGGAACTCAAGCAACAGGAAAGAGCCCTGCTGCAATCGGCCCGCGGCGAATGAGAAGCACCCCATCTTTTGCTTGACGATGACCCGTCATGCGCCTATATTGACCCAATCTGTCGGGTATGCCTGCTGGGCGGCAACCATGGGCCTGTAGCTCAGTTGGTTAGAGCATCCGACTCATAATCGGACGGTCCCAGGTTCGAGTCCTGGCGGGCCCATTTGCCGGGCGCTTAGCTCAGCCGGTTAGAGTGCCACGCTCACATCGTGGAGGTCAGTGGTTCGAGTCCACTAGCGCCCATAGTCTGAACAGGTTCAACCCTGAGAACGGGGGCTTTTCGAAGTCTCCGTTTTTTTAATCCGGGTCGTCATGTTTCGTCTCCTCGCCCTGGACATCGACGGCACGCTGGTCGACAGCAGGCAGGTAATGAGCGATGCCACGGCGGACGCCGTTCGGTACGCGGCCGACCGCGGCGTCATCGTCACGGTGTGCACCGGGCGAAGCCTTCCGTCCGCGGCAGAGGTCGTAGGGCATCTGCCGTTGAACGCCCCGTACGTGCTGAACAACGGCGCCATGATCTACGACGTCCCCAGTCGCCGCGCCAGGTATTTGCGCCACCTCCCGGGTCCTCTCGCGAGGCATGCCGTGAAGGTGTTTCGCGGCATCGGGTTCCATCCCATCGTGTACGGCCCCCTGCCCGAAGTGCAGTACTTCTACTATGACTCCTTCGATCCGGATAACCAGGCTTTCATCGACTACGCCGCGAAGAACGCCGACCGCGTTCACCGGGTAGACGACGTATGCGACTTCCTCCAGCGGGACATTACCTGCATTACGGTCGCCGAGCGCAACGAACGGGTCAAGTCCCGGGAATCATACATAAAGGCGCAACTGCCGGACGCGGGGGTGGTCTTCGAAATCAGTCCCTGGGACCGTGGATACAGCATCATCACCGTCATGCCTTCGGGGGTGTCCAAGGGCGACGGTTTGCGGAGACTTGCCCAGCTTCTCGGTATAGATCTCGCCGAAGTCATGGCCGTGGGAGACAACCTGAACGACCTGGAAATGCTTGATGTGGCCGGCCTGGGCGTGGCCATGGGCAATAGCACGGCCGAAATCCGCGTCCGGGCGGATCATGTCACCGCTTCGGTGGACGACGACGGTGTCGCACGGGCCATCGAGCGCTTCATATCCTGAACCGGGAGAGCCGCGGGCATGTCCTACGACCTGATTGCCATCGACATCGACGGTACTTTGCTGACGTCCCGGCGCGATATCTCCCCGGGGACGCTTCAGGCGCTTCGAAGGGCCGTCTCGGCCGGGAAGCGCGTGGCGCTCTGCACCGGGAGAAGCCTGAACTCCGGCCGGGCCGCAGCAGAGAAGGTGCCGGCTTCCACGACGCAGATCTTCCACAGCGGGGCGCTCATACTCGAGTCGCTTGACGGCCCTCTGCTCAGGGCGGTGAACATGCCGCGGGAACTGGCGGTCGACCTCGTGGATTTCTGCAGGCAGCGCGGACACGATCCCCTCGTTTACGAACCGGTGCCGGAAAGCCGTTATATCTGGTTCGAATCCGCCCGTTCGGCGAATGACTGGCGGGAACGCTACCTGGAGGCCAATGCGGACAAGGCCTTTCAGGTGGACGGGCTGGGGCAGGTGCTGGACCGGGACCCGGCGCAGATCGTCGTGGCCGGAAGGGGATCTTCCATGCATGAGCTGGAAGCGGAACTGGCCGGATACGGCGACCGGATCGGGATCATTTTGTCGCGCAGCACCCTGGTGGGCGACTACTGGTGTATGGAAATCGTGCCGGCCGGCGTGTCCAAGGCAAAGGCCCTCGCTTTCATCGGCGAACGCTACGGAATTGGAGCGGAGCGGATGATCAGTATCGGCGACAACTTCAATGACCTGGACATGATCGAATACGCAGGTCTCGGTGTCGCCATGGGGAATGCGCCGGACCCCGTACGGCGCGCCGCTGACCTGGTCGCGCCGACCAACGACGCGGACGGTGTCGCCCATGTCATTGAGACCTGTCTTTTGTGACCGCGTCGGTGATCCGGTCGAACCAGGGGAGATTCCGGTCGAGCCGCGTCGGCGATCCGGTCGAACCGGAGGAAATCCGGTCGAACCGCGTCGGCGATCCGGTCGAACCGGAGGAAATCCGGTCGAACCAGGGGAGATTCCGGTCGAACCAGGGAGATTCCGTTGATTTTTGAAAGAACTTCCCCTATCTTCGTGTATAATCCCGTTGACCTGAAGGAAGAGATACGGCGAGAAACAGGATACGGACTGAAACAACGCGCCCCTGCCGGGGACAAGGAGATTGCAAAATGATTCGCATGGTATTGACTTCCGTGGCGCTTCCCGCGCTGCTGCTGGTGCTCGGAACCACCGCGCCCCTGCATGCCCAGCATGACGACCCGAATATGGAGTGGGTGATGGATGGCCCCCTGTATGACCGCCTGGGCGGCGAGGAAATGATCATGGGCGTGATCGACGACTTCGTTGCCTCCGCCGTGGAAGAGGAGGGGTTGAAGAGCCATCTCGCAGAGGTTGATCAGGATGCGTGGAAAGCATCCCTGATGGCCCAGTTCACCATCGCCTCCGGGGGTGAGATCGAATACGACGGCAAGAGCTTCAAGGAAAGCCTGGGAGAAATGGGCATCACGGAAGCATCCATGGAACTCGTTGCCGATCAATTGACGATCGCACTGGAGATGAATGAGGCCTGGCCGGAAGACGTGGACGAGTTGCTCGTCGCCCTGGAATTGAAAGAAGCCGAATTGACCGAAGAGGAGATGACCGAAGGGGAGACGGCGGAAGGGGAGATGACCGAAGGGGAGATGAAGGAAGGAAGCGGCGACGAAGGTGAAGCCGGCGGCGCAGGCGGGGAGGAGAACGCAGACATTGGAACGGACGGCGCCGGTGACGCTGACGCTGCCGGTGACGCGGATGAAGCCGCGGACTCGGGCGGGGAAGAGAACGGCGAAGTCAGCACGGACAGCCCCTCCCGCAAATAACCGAACCTGCATCTTCTATCGTTTATCATGACCGGACGGTCGGCGGAGATCGTCCGGTCATTTATGTATGGGGCGGATGAATGGCCATAGCATACTTCGATTGCTTCTCCGGCATCAGCGGCGATATGATCCTCGGCGCGCTGGTGGATGCCGGCCTGGATTTTGACGCGCTGAACGGAGAATTGCAGAAACTGCCCCTCGACGGTTTCCGGCTTACCCGGAAAGCGGTGACCAGGCAGTACATCGCGGCGACAAAGGTCGACGTCATCGTCCGTACCGCGAAGGGCCGAGAAGTCATCGAAGGACCCGGCGAAACCGCGCCCCACCACGACCACGGGGAAGCGAGGCACCTGGACGAGTTGATATCCATCATCGAAGGCAGCACGCTTGACGAAGCGGTCCGGAGGCGGTCGATCGAGGTATTCGATCAGCTGGCAACGGCGGAGAGCAAGGTGCACGGCATTTCGAAACGGGAGGTTCACCTGCACGAAGTCAGCGGGGTGGATGCCATCGTCGACGTCGTGGGCGCATGCGTCGGCCTGGCCCTGCTCGACATCCGGAAGGTGTACGCCTCGGCGCTGCCGATGGGACGGGGTTTCATCCACTGTGCGCACGGCCTAATGCCGGTTCCCGCTCCGGGAGCGCTGGAACTGATGCGGGACATGCCCGTCTATCACACCGGAGTCGAGGGTGAACTGGTCACCCCGACCGGCGCCGCCTTTTTGAAAGCCACGGTACAATCGCACGGTGTCGTGCCAGGGATGATATTGAGAAAGATCGGATATGGCGCCGGCACGAAGGATATTCCGGAACAGCCGAACCTGCTCCGGGTATGTATCGGCGACGGTGTGGACTAGTTGTATCGAAACAGACCCGCTATCCACCTCGGCTACAAGCGGGCCAGGCCATCATGCTGCTTCAACTCGCCCTGGACACGCCACACGCGGATGCGGTTCGCCACCTGCTGGGGCAGACCGCCGGCGACGTGGATATCATCGAGCTCGGCACCCCTCTGCTGATCCGTTACGGTATCGACATCATCGCTGGGATCAGACGAAACTATCCGGAAAAAACGATCCTGGCGGATCTCAAGATCGCGGATGCCGGCGCCCTGGAAGCGGGCCTTGCCTTCGATGCGGGTGCGGATGTCGTAACCGTGCTCGGTACCGCCCACCCGGCCACTCTGCATGAAGCCGGCGAGCAGGCGAAGCGGTCCGGTGGCCGGATCATGGCCGACCTGATCACCGTTCGAGAAATAGGCGAAGCGGTCCGCCTGGCCCGTACGCTGGATCAGTCCGGACTGGACTACATCTGCCTGCACACGGCTTTCGACGCCCGCGGGCGGGACGATTCAGCCCGTACCCTCGAGAGCATCGGCCGGGTCCGCGCGGTGGTCGAACGGGCGGGCCTGGCCGTCGCGGGCGGACTGAATCCCCCTTTGCTCGAGCGGTTGATTCCCCACGGTCCGGACATCGTGGTCGTCGGGGGTTACGTCACAGGAAACGCCGATCCCGGCCGCGCCGTCCGGCAAATCAGGGAGATTGCGCATCGAACCGATGGATGACAAGACATCCTCTTCCCAGTTCGAGATTACCCGCCGGACCATCCTGGATGAGCTGCGGCAGACGATGGAACGGATCTCATGCGATGAAGTCGATGGGCTGGTCCGGGAAGTCTACGGTGCCCGGCGGGTCTTCGTTGCCGGCGCGGGACGTTCCGGGCTGGTCATGAGAAGCTTTGCCATGCGGCTCGCCCAGCTCGGACTCCATGTCCACGTGGTGGGCGAAACGACCACGCCGGCTGTCGATTCGGGGGATCTGCTGCTGATCGGATCGGGATCGGGCGTGACGGACTGCCTGGTAAACTACGCCCGGGTAGCAGCCGGGTCCGGCGCGCGCGTCGCCGTAGCCACCGCCGACCCCGCCTCGCCTGCCGCCCGGCTGGCGGACCTGGTCGTCGTCATACCCGCACCCACGCCGAAATCATCGAAAGAGGCTGGCGGCAAGGGACATCGTTCGCGGCAACCGATGGGCACGCTCTTCGAACAGAGCCTCGGCTTGCTGCTCGATGCCGGGATCATGCTGCTCATGGCGCGGCTCGACGAAACCGATGCCGGCATGTTCGCCCGCCACGCCAATCTGGAATAAGCGCCGGGCCGCACGTGGGTGCCGGGCCGCGCGTGGGTGCCGGGCCGCACGAGGGTGCCGGGCCGCGCAGCAAGTTACGCCTTGGACAAGTGCTTCAATACTTCCCGGTCCAGGACGGCCCGCAGGAACCCGCGCCAGTCGCCATTACGGTCTCTGTCCGCCGACAGGTACGGTTCCGTGCCTATGTACAATGCGCCGCCGTCTTTGTGCGGCTTCAACAACACCGCGGCCGAACCGTCGCCCCATCGTCCGATAACGCGCACGTCGTCGTCGGTTTCCTCCGAACGCACCCGCCACCGGTGCGCGTCTAGCGCGACACCCTCGGGCAGGTGAGGCCAACCGGCGGTCACCAGGATCCGGTCCGGATCGTTGAGGACGGATTCCTTTCGTATGCCGAACACGCGTTCCCGCGCGTCGCCATGGCGCGTCCCCTCATCCAGGCTGAAGTCGTCGGCCGATCCCACGATCCAGCCGCCCGCCCGCATGTAGCGGATCAGCCGGTCTACGACCGTGCCTTTGACCGTCGGACAAGGCGTGCAGCGCAGCAATTCACACCCGGAGAGTCCGTCTCCGTTCGATATCTGGTGATCGGACACGTATCCCACCTCACGCCCCGTGCTTTCTTCGAGGATTCTATGGGGCGTCATTACGTCCAGCCACGGCACGCGGCTCGCGAAGGAATCATACGAGAGCAGGCATCTGTGACTCGTGGACTGCGCCTTCGGGCGTTCCATCTCCGTCACCGACCGACTCAGCGCGGCAATCGTCCCCCACTGCTCCGGGTTCGATTCCGAAAGGGGTCTGCCTCGTACGGCACGGCCTTCCCACCACGCGGAATCGTCCCAGGTATGCCAGCCAACGGCCGAAACCCCAGACGCGCAGGCCGCGTCCGTCCATTCCCGCAGTTCCCGATGCATGGCCTGGTACCTGCCCCGCGCCATCTGAGAACCGGCGACCATCCAGACGTCCCGGTCCGTCAACGAACCGGCCGCGCGCGCCGCCCAGCGGATCACGTGCTCCATATCATCCGCGTACGGATACGTCGGGGATCCCGGATCTACGACGACGAAGTCAAGTGCGCGGGCCGTATGCTGAAAGTGAACCAGGGAATCGGCGGGAAGGAGGGCGTCAAGATGGAAAGCTATCGTCGTCTTCAGGTTCGATCTCACCTCCTTCACGGCCCTGGCCAGCTCCGCCGTGAAGTAAGCATACTGTTCCATCTGCCAGATCCTGCGCTCATACCGATATCCGTCCTCGGTCAAATCCATCGTCGAAAGACGGCCTTCGACCGACTCCATCACCGGTTGCCAGCGGTCGGCGGGGTACTCGCTGCCTCCCTTAGGCGCGTCCTCCAGCTGCAGCGCGTACAATCCCTTGCAGGTCCCGAATACTTCCGACACGCGCTTCACATAGTCGAGGCGCCACGCCCGGACGTTGGGCAACAGGTACAGGGCCTTCGGATTGCCGATGTGCAGGATCGATCGGATTCCCGCGTCTTCCGCGGCGCCGATCATTTCTTTCAGGCGGTTCTTCTGGTCTTCCGATGTCAGCTGGTTTCTCAGATCGAATCCGCCTCTCAAGACAACGAATTGAATTCCACGGGCCTTGAGTTCGGCAAAGTCGTCGCGCCATCGGTCCGCGCGGGCGAATTCGTTATAGTACGTGAAGGTCTGCAGTCTTGATTTAGAGAACAAGCGTCACAACCCGGCGAGAAACTGCGGACTAAACCATCGTAACCATACTGCAAAATAAATGCATAAATAAAAGTCGAGGCCCTGTCAAACTCAAAACGCCTGTCCGAGTCCAAAGTAAAAGAAAGTCCGGTCGTACTTTCTGGAATTGGGCGGGTCGATCTTGCTTTGATTGTGAAAACCCACGTCGCCCCGTATCAGCCCGATAGGCGAATTCACCCTTATTCCGGCCCCGTAGCCCAAGAGCAGATCTCCGAAACTGAAAGACTCCACCGTCTTTCCGATCCCGCCCCAGTCCGCGAACACGGCCAGGGTAAACAGGGGAAATGGAAAACGGATCTCGTTCTGTGAACTGATGGCGATCAGTCCTCCGTCGGGCTGGCCGATCTGGTTTATTCTGAAACCCCGCACCGACCGGTCGCCGCCGATATACAGTTTCCGGTCCAGGGGCACGCGGTTCTCACCCAGCGCCTGGACGAAACTGAACGCCAGGGAAGTAGAAAAATCGGGCGCGTTGGGCACGGACACGTATTTGCGGACGATGGCCATCAACGTCAGAATCGAGTTCCGGTTTTGCGTGGAACTGCCGAGCAGCGGGCTGGCCAGGCTGCTCTGGAACTGACCGTAGAACCCGGTCGTCGGGTTCAGGATGTCGTCCCGCGTGTCGTACGTCACGACCCCCGTGAGACTGCCCTCGCGCCGGGACCGGAGGCTGTCCGGTTCCGAGCCGCTTCGGAGCAGTTCGGTCAATTCCTCGCTCAGCGAAGACACCTCGATGTTTTTCAGGGTATAGATCAACTGGCTCTGATACGTGCGGGAGAGTTCGCGGTTTGCCGCCACGGAAACGCCGACCTCGCGCTCGGTATGGCTGGTCCGGTCCTCACGGCGGAAGAACGCCCGCAGTATGCCCGTCGTCCGGGTCCGGAACAGCCACGGTTGCGTGATACCGGTGTCCACCTGCTGGAAAAGCGAGCTGATCTGGCCGTTGGAACCGATCGTGATCCCCCGGCCCAGCCAGTTGCGGTAGGCGACGCTGAAGCTGCCTCTAAAGTGTTCTGCCGAGGCGAAACCGGCGCCGAAGCTCACTTCACCTCCCGGCAGTTCGGTGACCTCCACCACCAGGTCCCGCACGTTGGCGGTGGTGTCGCTCCGCACGGGCGAAAGGCGCACGCTTCGGAACAAACCGGTCTGGAAGAGCCGGGTCTGGCTCAGGGAAATTTTCGCGTTGTCGTAGAGTTCTCCAGGTTCGATCTCCAGTTCGCGGATCACCACGTTTCGCCGTGTCTTCTGCAGTCCCCGCACCCGTATGTCGCCCACCCTGATCGGATGGCCCTCGGCAACCTGGAAGTAGACGGTAACCGTATGGTCTTCCCGGTGCTGCACGACATGATAGTCAACCATCATGTCGATGAGTGCCCTGCGGTCGGCGAGAAGCTGGATATTGCGCCTGTCCGTCGCGGTGAGCAGACGGTGGAACACCTGGCCTTCCTGGGTCCACAGACTCTCCCGGACCTCCTCCTCGGACAGGTAACCGAAGCCGTTCAGATTGACCGCGCGAACGGTGTATCGCGGTCCCTCGTCGATGACGATCCTGAGCACGATCCGATCCGCGTCGACGCGATCACGAATGGACCGGATCCTGGCATCCAGGAACCCGCTGTTAATGTAGAAACTCTCGACCGCTTCCATGTCGGTCCGCCAAACGGCGTTGTTCATCCGGCCGCTGCGCAGGATCCCGTCCGTTCGGGTCTCGATCAGATCGAGAATGCCGACGTCCGAGATGGCCGTATTGCCGTCGATCTCGATGCGGTCGACGACGGGGGTTTGCTGCGGATACGCCGGAGTGGCGCCGATGGAATGCAGGAGCAGGAGAGGACAAAACGTAACGAGAAACCGCAACAGGTACCTGGTGGTCCGGCCCCGGGTGGAAGCGGACGACTTCGAGACAAGCCGCAAACCCTTTACCATGTGTATCGCCTGACTGTTGGTGCCCTGTCGTGTCTGCAAGCAAGGGTACGGGGTTATCGTTATCGAAATCGAAATTTGACTCGAAGGTCTATTCCATTTTGAGGAAGTTCGCCTAATTGTTCGGAAAAGGTCTCGATATACAGATAATCCGTCAACTGGTAACCGACGCGCAACGTGTATTCCGACGATTCGAACAGACGGGTGTAGCTTACCCTGGCGCGCCGGTCGATGCGCTTGCTGAGGGTTATCTGCGCGGGCGATCCTGTTGTGGCGCCGCCGCTGCCGGAAAACAGGTCACCCTTGATCTGGACTTCGTCGAGTTTCAGAAACCGCTCCGCCGATGCGCCGGTCGCCATCAGGATGGCCCTTCTTCCCATCCCGGCCATCGCATCGGGCGTGCCCAGGGAGGTGAGTCCGGCCATGCCGAATGTCAGCAGCGATATGACCTCGGGACCGGCCAGCGGCCCGGAGGCCCAATGGGCCGGGCTGGAGTCATCGTGCGGCACCGCCCGCAGCTGGGGCGTCACCGTGGACACCGGACCGGACGCGAGCAGTTCCACTTCGTAATCGGCGCCGTAGATGTCGCTCACGCGGGGGGCCCTGGCCTGGATGTTGAGGACCGGGTCGAGCTGCGCTACCGGGTACTCGATAAGCGCGGTGAAGTTCTCCAGCGGTATGCGCCTGGTCAGGTCGATACGGCCGGCATCCAGTTCGAAGATGGTGCCGAGGTACCTGATGAAGCCTTCTTCTCTGGCCACGGCGTTTCCGGTCACCAGGGGATTCTGTGCGGTATTGCCGAAGGCCACTCCGCCTTCGACGGCCAGCCGGGCAATGTTGTTCTCGACAGCCAGATCGGTCACGTCCACGGCGACATCCAGCGCAATGCTTTCCAGAAACGGATCCGGAGCGTTCTGCGGACGTATGATCGCGTTGTCGAGCAGTAATTCGCCCAGATTCAATGGATGGATGACCACGCCGGTTACGGAAAGCGGATCGGTTACGTTGTATATCCGTGAACGGTCCCGGTTGCCTGTCCAGGCAATCGATCCGTCCAATACGAACATGGCCGAACCGAGGCGTTCCACGTCCGCCTTGTTGAAGTCGGCATAGGCCTCGATTTCGGCGAAGGACAGGTTATCCGTCAAGAGGTCGCCGGAAACGCGGATCGTGCCGTCCCCCGCGCGTAAGGTTGCCGGGTTCAGCGCGAAAGCGTTTCCGTCGACGTCGAACTGGAGTTCGTCGGCCTCGAACATCGGTTCGATCTCACGGATCCGCAGCGCCGCGTCCCGTACCGAGATCCGGCCGACCGATCTGGGAGAAGCGGGTGTTCCACCGATGGACAGGCGGATGTCGGCCTTCCCCTCGATGCGTTCGAGATCGTATACGATACCGCTCAGGAAGGAGAGGTTGACGTCCTCCCCTTCCACGGTCAACGCGATGTCCTCCATACCGGACGTATCACCGTTTCGTTCAGCGCGGCCCGGGTCGAATGGTATGATTCCGTGGGCGGTGATGGTATCGTCGCCATTGCGAATCCGGAGATCTCGTATGTCTATTTTCCCGTCGCTGAAGACGATGTGGGCCGCCAGGTTGTCCAGGGAGGCCTCGTTGTATCTCAGTTGATCCAGGGAAACGCGCGCGTCTATGACCTGGGCGGATGCCGGACCGGTGATATCGATCCGGGTATTCACGTTTCCACCCAGCGGAAAGTCGAGATTCGCCAGTGCCATAACGGCGTCGGTTCTGATCCGTTCGCCCAGGATGGTGAAATCGGACTCACCCGTATCCATTCCACCGATGCCGGACGCCAGCCGGCCATGCAAAGTAAGGTGGCCCCGCTCGTCATCAGGCCGGTTTATGCTGCGTATCGTGGCGGACAGCGCGTCCATATGGAAATGCGCCCCGTCGAAATGCAGTCGCACGGGATCGGTGTTTACAAACTCGTTTTGCAGACCGAACAGTTTCAGCGTATCCAGTTCCACGGTCCCCGCCAGGTCGCTACGGTCCCGGACCGATCCGTTTACGTCGATCCTGCCCTTGATATATCCGTCCAGATCTGCCGGCACCACCTCGAAGAACTCCCTCAGAGGCGCCACGGCCAGATTATCCACGACCAGGGACGCCTTGTATCTGTCCCCGGTCGGCTCTTCTGCCGGATCAGGCGCCTCTGCCCATCCAAGGTCGATGGGATAGGTCAGGTTGATCTCGGACATTCCCAGCGGGGTCTGCACGGAGAGCACGGGAACCTCGATCACCCGGTCCGCGTAGCGTACAGAAGCGGTCACCGTACCCAGGAGGTTCGTTTTCCCGTTCACCTCGTAATTCACGTCCGTAACGGTCAACAGGCTGTTGATCGTGGGGGCCTCGGAGGTTCCCCCCATGGAGATCACGCCGTCCACGGCACCGTTGAACGTACCGTCAGACACCAGGAACGGCGAAAACAACCCAAGTTGCACGCCTTCCAGAACGGTTTCGAGGTCGACCCGGCCCTGGGCGGCGAGACTCGCCGTGCCGTTGACCCTTGCCTGTCCGAAATCACCGGTCAACCTGAAATCGTCCACGGTAATGACTTGGTTCTCGAGTCTCAAGGTGGAGGGGGCCTCGGAATGCAGTACCCTGTCGTTCATCAGTACATCGAGCGAATCGAGGGAGACCGTTATGGTGGACAGGTCCGGATTCCCGGCCAATCCCACGGCATGCAGGTTCCCGCTGAATCGCCCGGTGCCTCCTTTGATCGGTCTCTTCGAAAGTATGGAGAGGAGCGGAGATAGCGAAGTCTGCAGAAGATCGATTCGCAGATCGTAGGGATACTGTCCGGTCAGTTCGATGGATCCTTTCGTCGAAACCGTGGGTCCGGGGTTTCGCGTCATCGTGAACTCCAGGCGGTCTTTGCTGATCGTCATGTCCATATCGGCGGCGCCGAGGTCTTCGTTTCGAATAACCATGTTTTGCACCGTGCCCCGGCCCGTGACGAGGGGATGGTCGATGGTCCCTGCCAGACCGCCTTCCATGCGAACAATGGCGTCCAGTCCCCAGCCGTCTTCGTTCCGCAAGTAATCCCCAAGTCTGAGGTCATGGAGGTTGAAGTATCCGGATATGTCCCGGTCGCCGGCCAGGTTCGTCCTGGCATGGAATTCCAGCCTGTCCAGCACGGCATTGAACGTCAGGTTGCGTGCTTCGTCCAGGAATCCTTCGATTTTCGTTTCACCGAACGGGATATCGTCGTAGGCCAAGTCGCTGACCCAGCCTGCCAGGCGGACGGTCGGCCGCCGCAGCGTACCCAGCAGATAGGCGTCCAGCCTGGCCGAGCCATCAAGCCCGGGGAAACCCAGTTGTGGGGGCAGGTTTCCTATATCGATCACGTCGACCGAACCAGTCAGCTGGATTTTTCCATCCGTTCCGATCCGGCCTTCGGAGTCGAACCGGAAAGACGCTTCCCGGAGTTCGGTCCGAAGCCGTCCACGACGGTACTCGGCCATAGCCGCGACTTCCCGCAAGGGCAGGCCGTTTATGCTTACGAGCGCGGAAGAAACACTCAGATCGACCCGGCGGGGCGGACTGTCGAATCCTCTGCCTTCCATTTCGATGGCCAGTCCCACCTCGCCCTCCAGCTCGCTCCCGCTGCCGACGAGGACCCTGGTCAGCGCGGTAAGCTCGATTCCGGGAGACTCCAGTTGCAGCCGGTATCCAGTGGATCCGCCACTGAAGTCGAGCAGGCCCCGTCCGGATATCCATCCGGCATCGTGCCTGCCCCGGAACCCGTTGACCGTGAGCACGTTTCGCACGTATTCCATATCCACCGCGGCCGGTCTGAACGCACCGTACTCCGTACGCAACGCCGGCGATATGAACCTGGTTTCTATGGCTGGATCGGAAAGGCTGTTACGCAGCGACCCGGTCATGCTGAAGTTCCCTGGCATGGTATTTTCAAGACCCATGACGCGCAGAATGGCGCCCACCTGTCCGTTCGCGGCAAAATCCAGCGTGGCGGCATTCCCGCTTGCGGTGGAGATCTCTCCTGTCGCGTGAAAACTCATCGGGGGGCCGTGGGCGGATTCCATCGTCAGGTCATGAATCGTCAGGGCGTCCCCTTCGAAGTAAACGTCCGCCTGCAAATCCGATACGGCGTCTTCATATCCACCGATATTGAAAGCCGCCTGGCCGGCGCTGATTTCGCCCTCCACGCTGAATGGCCGGAGCACGACGCCGCGGAATCCGATCTCGCCGGCGCTCACCGCCGTGGAATCCGAAGGGTCGAAATAGCGGAACCAGCCGCCGCTGATTCGCAGGTCGCGCAGATCTATCGGCAGGCCGCCTCCCGCGCCTTCCGCGCCTTCCGGTGTGCCGGTTGTTTCGCCTTCCGGTGTGCCGGTTGTTTCGCGTTCCGGCGTGCCGGTCCCCGCGCCGCCGCGCGCCGGATCATCCAGCAGAAGATCCAGGGAGTTCTTCCCGCTGCCCGCGGCATCTTCGAAGTAGGCCATGCGAAATCCGTCGATACCGACGCTGTATAGGGGCGCCTCTCCCACCAGGGCGTCCCATACGTTGAAGACAATCCGGATTTCCTCCGCACCCATGACTTCCATGCCGCCCTGGGGCTCCCTCAGACGAAGGGAAACGCCCTGGACCAGCACGTGCGACCGGAGACCAAGCACGATTCGTTCGATGGCAATCTGTCCGTTGAACCGTTCCTGGAGGTTCCGCAGAACGGCCTGGCGGACCAGGTCGTTGCCCCAACCGGTACCAAGCAGGACGAGAAGGGCAAGGCTCGCGGCCAGCATCATAGCGGCCGACAGGGCCAGCGCCACCTTCAATTTGTTTCGCCGCAGATTCATTGTGCCATTCCGGTTAGTGTAGACCGGATCCGTCAGTCGAAGTCAGTCAGTCCAAATCCGTCAGTCAGTCCAAATCCGTCAGTCAGTCCAAATCCGTCAGTCAGTCCAAATCCG
>CAZZNP010000078.1:2321-16990 GCA_964655785.1 uncultured Gemmatimonadota bacterium | reverse complement strand
CCGGCCTGCAGAGGGGAAGACTTCGTCGGCCCGCGGGAGGTGCTGCTCGAAATGGTGGGGGCGCCGCGGGTGCATTTCGACTATGCCGACTGGCGCGGGCTGGCTACGGACCGTTGGAAGTACGCCTTTTACGAATCCGGGCACGAACTGCTCTTCGATATGTGGGACGATCCCTACGAGACGCGCAACCTGGTGGAAGCAAGTCCGGCCGTCCGGCGTGACCTGCGCGCACGCCTGCTCGAGGTGCTGGACGCCGCGCGAGAACCCTATTTCGACGTCATCATGCGCGACGGCGTCCGTCCCGACGGCCCGGCGCTCAATATATCCAGGCGCAGGCGGGACGGCGTTGCGCCTGCGTGGAACGACCTCATTCGCAACGCCTGACTTGCATGATACGCAACGCCTGACTTGCACGATTCGCAACGCCTGACTTGCACGATTCGCAACGCCGGACTTGCACGATTCGCAACGCCGGACTTGCTTGAAAACCGCAGCACGCAAGCTCAACTTCTGAACACGGGGAGGCGGCCATGCTGGAACAGTTTCGACGCGACGGTTACATCCTCGTCCCGGGCGTCTTCAGCGACGAAGAAATGGACGCCGCGCTTGATGCCATGGAACGTAATTTCTACGGCAAGTCCTACGCGTCCTGGCTCGAGGACTTCGAACGAGGCGAGCAGGGATCCGTGGGAGACGGATTCACCACGAAGCAGGACGAAGTGATGGGGCGGTCCCAGTTTCCCGTCGGCGATCCGGCCCTCGACCGGCTCATCGAGCACGACCGCTATCTCGACCTCTTCGAACTGTTCCTGGGCGATCGGCCAAGCTATTGCAACGCCCACCTCTTCATGCGCACGGGTCCGGTGGACGAACGGTATCCCGACGAGTCCTGGAGCGGATATCACGTCGACCACAACACCAACTGCGTCCTCCCGCCGTCCGCGGACGCGGGACGCTTCTCCTACATCAACTCCGGCGTATATCTCCATGACGTCGTCGACGACGGCGCGCCCATGCTGCTCGTGCCCGGTTCACATGCCCGCGCGGCCGAGGTGTTCGGCGAGGGATGGGAAAAGGGCAACATGGCCAGCGTCAGCCACGTCCGCGACATCCGCAAGGCGGGCCTGGAAGATCCTGTGCCGGCCGTCGGCAAGCGGGGAAGCGCGCTCTTCTATTCCTCCTACCTGCTTCATTCCGCGCAGCCTTTCGAGAACCGGAAGAAACAACGGGCGTACTGGACGCTGTCCATGTGCCGCCGCGACACGGACCGGTGGACCCGGTTCCTGAATCCATTCATCTACAGCGAGCGGGAATACATGCTCCCCTTCATCACGCAGACGACGCCCCGCGTTCGTTCGCTGTTCGGCTGGCCCGAACCCGGCCATCCGTACTACACGGCACAGACCCTGGGCCTGCTTGCCCATGCCTTTCCGGGTATCGATACAGCCCCCTACCGCGATGCGATGTCGTGATCATCCTGATCTTGACAAAGACGGGCGATTCGCGTTATCCTGAAGCTGTATAAGCCGTCCAGACAAGTTCCGGGAACGCATGCCGTAAAACGCTTCGGAACGAATGTTTGAAAGACCCACCGACCTGACACCACTGCCTGGACCATGTGCGAATACACCGGCCCCATTCCCATACCCAGGATCGACATCCATACCCATATCCTGCCGGAAAACTGGCCGGATCTGCGCGAGCGGTACGGGTACGGCGGGTTCGTCGAACTGGAACATTACCATCCGGGATGCGCCCGCATGATGATCGACGGCAAGCGGTTCCGGGAGATTCAGGCCAATTCGTGGGACCCCCCGACCCGGCTCAGTGAATGCGATGCCGCTGGCGTGCACGTCCAGGTCCTGTCCACCGTCCCGGTGATGTTCAGCTACTGGGCGCAGCCGGCGGACGCGCTGGACCTGTCCCGCATGCTCAACGACCACATCGCCGACGTGATCCACACCTGGCCCCGGAGGTTCATCGGCCTGGGCACCATACCCATGCAGGCGCCTGACCTGGCCATCCGGGAGATGGAACGCTGCGTCCGTGATCTGGGCCTTTCCGGCATCGAGATCGGGACCCACATCAACGGGAACAACCTGAGCGAGCCCCACCTGTTTCCGGTGTTCGAAGCGGCGGCGGAACTGGGCGCGGCCGTGTTCATCCATCCCTGGGACATCATGGGACAGGAGACCATGGAGAAGTACTGGCTGCCCTGGCTGGTGGGCATGCCGGCCGAGACCTCGCGGGCGATCTGTTCCATGATCTTCGGGGGCGTATTTGAGCGCCTGCCGAAGCTGCGCGTGGCTTTCGCCCACGGCGGCGGTTCCTTTCCCGCCACCATAGGGCGTATCGACTATGGATACCAAATCCGCCCCGACCTGTGCGCGGTGGACAACGACGTGCCGCCGAGCGCCTACCTGGGCAGATTCTACCTGGATTCCCTCGTCCACGACAGCCGCATCCTGGATTACCTGATCAACCTCATCGGACCGGACCACATCGCCCTGGGGTCCGACTATCCCTTCCCGCTGGGTGAAGCGGTGCCGGGCAGCATGATCGAATCCATGGACCACCTGGACGATGACGTCAAGTCCAGGCTGCTGTACCGCTCCGCGCTCGCCTGGCTGAACCTGAAAGCCGACCGGTTTTTCGACGGGAACGTTTAACCCATGGATGCTCGACCCGACTATCGAGTGAGCGCCGCCGAACTGGACGCCCAGGACGATCTATCGGCCTTCCGGTCTCGCTTTCATTTCCCCCGCGCATCAAACGGGGCGGACACGGTCTACCTGGTAGGCCATTCGCTGGGACTCCAGACGGTGGCCGCCCGGGATTACGTGGACCGGGAACTGGAAGACTGGCGACGGCTGGGGGTCGAGGGGCATTTCGAGGGGGACAACCCCTGGATGCCCTATCACGAGGCGTGCACCGGACCGCTTGCCCGTCTCGCCGGAGCCCTCCCGGGAGAAGTCGTTGCCATGAACACCCTCACGGTGAACCTGCACCTGATGATGGTCTCGTTCTACCGTCCCACACCTGCCCGGAACCGCATACTCATCGAGGGTTCCGCATTCCCTTCCGACCAGTACGCCGTCGCCTCGCAGGCCGCATGGCACGGATACGACCCCGCCGGGAGCGTGATCGAACTGCGGCCCCGGGCGGGGGAGGAAACGATCCGCACCTGCGACATCGAGGACCTGCTCGAACGGGAGGGCGAGACCATCGCACTGGTCCTGCTGGGCGGGGTCAACTATCTGACCGGACAGGCTTTCGAGATGGAAAGGATCACCCGGGCGGGGCATCGCCAGGGCTGCGTCGTGGGATTCGACCTGGCGCACGCCATGGGCAACCTTGAATTGCGGCTCCATGATTGGGGCGTCGACTTCGCCGTCTGGTGTTCGTACAAATACCTGAACGGAGGACCCGGCTGTGTGGGCGGATGCTTCGTCCACGAACGGCATGGCCGCCGAAACGACCTGCCCCGGTTCGCCGGCTGGTGGGGACACGACAAGTCCACCCGGTTCCGTATGCCCGCGGCTTTCGAAGCGATCCCCGGGGCGGAAGGCTGGCAGCTGAGCAATCCGCCGATCCTGCCCCTTGCGGCCCTGCGCGCTTCGCTGCAACTCTTCGACGAGGCGGGCATGGACCGGTTGCGCGACAAGAGCAGAACGTTGACCGGTTACCTGGAATACCTGCTCCGGACCCGTCTGCCGGGAGCACTGTCCGTCATCTCGCCGACGGACCCGGAACAGCGCGGTTGCCAGCTTTCGATCAGGACGGGGCCGGAAGGGCGCCGCGTGCACACGCTGCTGTCGGACCAGGGCATCCGGTGCGACTGGCGGGAACCCGACGTGATCCGTGTCGCCCCCGTGCCGCTGTACAATAGTTTTTCGGATGTCCTTCGTTTCGTGGAGGTCATGGCAGAAGAGCTGGACCGGGCCGGATGACCCTGTTTATGCAGCGTCTATGCCGGTCCCTTAACGTTAGAGGGTGCCAATGGGTGTCAAGCGGGAAACCATTACCCTGGTAGGCGCCGGTCTCGCCGGATCCCTGCTGGCGATATTTCTCGCCCGGCGGGGATTCAGTGTCGAAGTCTACGAGAAGCGGCCCGATATCCGGCGCGAATCGTCCGGCGCCGGCCCAGTCGGCCAGACAAGGCGGACCGGCCGGTCGATCAACCTGGCCATGTCCGTCCGCGGACTCCATGCGCTGGACCAGGTCGGCCTGAAGGACGAAGTGCTGGATATGGCCATCCCCATGGCGGGACGGATGATTCATCCCGTGGCGGGCGAAAGGGTCCTCCAGCCCTACGGCCAGCGGGAAGAAGAAGTCATCTATTCCGTATCCCGGGGCGAATTGAACCAGGCCCTGCTCAGCGCAGCGGAACGGGAGGACGGCGTACGGCTGCATTTCAACGCCCGGTGCACCGGGGTGGAATTCCGTACGGGCGTGCTGTACGTCCGCGACGACGCGACCAATCACGTCCACTCGCTCCGACCGAGACGGATCATCGGTGTGGACGGCTCGGCATCGGCGATCCGAACCGCCATGATGAACGTGGCCCGGTTCGACCTCTCCCAGCAGTACCTGACCCACGGATACAAGGAGCTGACCATTCCAGCCGGGCCGAACGGCACATACAGGATGGAGCCCAACGCCCTTCATATCTGGCCGCGGGGCCTGTACATGCTGATCGCGCTGCCCAACCTGGACGGCAGTTTTACCTGCACCCTGTTCTTCCCCCATGAGGGCGAATACAGTTTCGCCAGCCTTCTGGACCCAGAGCGGGTACTGGATTTCTTCAAAGTACAGTTCCCCGACGCGACGGAGCTGATGCCCGATCTGCCCACGCTGTACCGCGACAATCCCACGGGATCGCTCGTCACGCTCAAGTGCTTCCCCTGGCACTACCGCGACCGGGCCCTGCTCCTGGGTGACGCCGCCCATGCCATCGTGCCCTTTTTCGGCCAGGGAATGAACTGCGCTTTCGAAGACTGCACCGTGCTCGACGAGTGCATCGAGGCGGACTGGCCGGACTGGGAAAAGGTATTCGAGTCCTTCGGCCTTCGCAGAAAAAAAGACACGGATGCCATAGCCGACATGGCGCTGGCCAATTACATCGAGATGCGCGACCTGGTGAGCGACCCGGGGTTTCAGCTGCGGCAGAAAGTGGGTTTCCTGCTGGAACGGAAGTATCCCGACTTGTTCATCCCGCGGTATTCCATGGTTTCGTTCCATCGGTTTCCCTACAGCGAGGCACTGCACGCCGGCGAAATCCAGGACGGCATTCTGCGAAAACTCTGCGCTTCCGTTTCCTCGGAGGACCGCGTCGACTGGGACCTTGCGGAGCGACTGGTCACGGAGCGCCTCGGCGACCGGTGAAGACAGCTGCGCGGAAAGCGGCAGACCCGCTCGCTGCGAACGGTCGGGCGCAGCATGAGGCAGGTACGCGGAACACGTCGTGATGGCCGCGAAGGACGCGCGCCGGCTTGACAGGCCGTCCGGCCGGTTCTACATTGTAATTATCCTTACGGGGCGTCCATGCCCGGCCCCTCCTCCCGCCACTTCTCAGACGGTTCTCACGGCGAATGCATGTATTCAATTACATCGGCGGCGAATTGCGCGAACCGGCCGGCGGCAGCTACCTGGACAATGTCGATCCCGCCACGGCCGCCGTGCTGGGCCGGATTCCCGATTCGGACGACCGGGACGTGGCCGAAGCGGTGAACGCGGCGGAAGAATCCTTCCCGGCCTGGTCATCCCTTTCCGTCCAGGAGCGGTCGCGGTTTCTCCTCCGTATCGCCGACCTGATCGAGGAAAGGCGGGATGAACTGGCTCTCGCGGATTCGGACGACACGGGCAAGCCGGTGACCCTGGCGGAAACGGTGGATATACCCCGCGCCGCGAGCAACTTCCGGTTCTACGCCACCGCCATCGAGCATTTCGCCAGCGAATCGCACGCCATGGGCAAAGCCGCTTTCAATTACACGCTGCGGGCGCCCATCGGCGTCACCGGATGCATTTCGCCCTGGAACCTGCCCCTCTACCTGCTGACGTGGAAGATCGCGCCGGCGCTGGCCGCCGGAAACTGCGTGATCGGCAAGCCGTCGGAGCTTACGCCCACGACGGCGTTTCTACTCTCCGAGATCTGCAGGGAAGCGGGGCTGCCGGCCGGCGTGCTGAATATCGTGCACGGGTATGGCCGCAAGGCGGGGGCGGCGATCGCGGAACATCCCCGGATTCCGGTCCTGTCCTTCACCGGAGGTACGGACACGGGCAGGAAGATCGCGGCCGCGGCCGCGCCGCAGTTCAAGCGAGTCTCCCTCGAACTGGGCGGGAAGAACCCGAACATCGTCTTCGCGGACTGTCCTTACGAGGATACGCTGCAGACCGCCCTGCTGTCCTCGTTCTCCAACCAGGGCGAGATCTGCCTCTGCGGTCCGCGCATCTTCATCGAACGGCCGATATACGAGACCTTTCGCGATGATTTCGTCGAACAGACCCGTCAATTGTCCGTCGGCGATCCCAGGGTCGACGGAAACCGGCTTGGTGCCGTCGTCTCCGAGGCCCACATGGACAAGATCCTGTCCTACATCGAACTGGCCAGGGAGGAAGGCGGCCGGATCCTCTGCGGCGGCAACCGGGTTCAGGCAAACGGCCGCTGCAGAGACGGATGGTTCGTGGCGCCCACGGTGATCGAAGGGCTGCCGCCGGACTGCCGGACCAACCAGGAGGAGATCTTCGGTCCCGTGGTCTCGCTCCTTCCCTTCGATACCGAGGAAGAAGCGATCGCCCAGGCCAACGGCACCCCATACGGCCTGGCCGCCTCGCTGTGGACCGAGAACCTGGGCCGGGCCCATCGCGTCGCCGAGTGCCTGCACGTCGGCATCGTCTGGATCAACTGCTGGATGTTACGGGACCTTCGCACGCCCTTCGGCGGGATGAAGCAATCGGGGGTAGGGCGAGAGGGCGGGTTCGAGGCCCTTCGTTTCTTCACGGAACCCAAGAACGTGTGCATCAAGATGTAGGTGACGAAACCGCGCATCAGACCTGCGGCGGTGGAACATGGAGTCTTCCCATGCAACAGCACTATGATTCCGAACGCGCCCCCGAACCGGTGGGACCCTATCCCCATGCCCGCCGTGTGGGGAACCTGCTGTTCCTCTCCGGCATCGGACCTCGCGCCAGAGGCCGGCAGGAAATCCCGGGGGTGACCCTGGGACCGGACGGCGAGATCGAATCCTACGATATCGAGGCGCAGTGCCATTCGGTATTTCACAACGTCCGGTGCATTCTCGAAGACGCGGGAAGCGACTGGGATAACCTTGTGGATATCACCGTATACCTCACCGACATGGAGAAAGACTTCGCGGTGTTCAACCGTATCTACCGAACATATTTCAAGGACAACCAGCCCTGCCGCACCACGGTCGGCGTTTCCAGACTGCCGACCAAAATCGCGATCGAACTGAAATGCATCGCCACGATCTGAACAAGGAGGTCCGATCATGCCGGTAACGGCTCCATTCAACTTCAAAGCCTGGATCGATGAGCACAGGCATCTGCTCAAACCGCCGGTCGGCAACCAGTGCGTGTACACGGAGGCGGAAGACTTCATCGTCATGGTCGTCGGCGGACCGAACGCCCGCAAGGACTACCACTACAACGAGGGCGAGGAGTTTTTCTACCAGGTGGAGGGCGACATCGTGCTCAAGATCATCGACGACGGAAAACCGGTGGACATTTCGATCAGGGAAGGCGAAATCTTCCTGCTGCCCGCGGGCGTGCCCCACTCGCCCCAGCGGCCTGCCGACACCGTGGGGCTGGTCATGGAGACGAAGCGCAGTCGGGGCGAGATCGACGGTTTCATGTGGTATTGTGAAAGCTGTGGGGAGAAACTCTACGAGGAACACTTCGAACTGGAAGACATTGTCAGCCAGTTGCCGCCCGTCATGGACCGGTTCTTCAGTAACAAGGAGAACCGTACCTGCAAGCTTTGCGGCGCGGTCATGCCGAAACCGGAAGGCGGGTGATCGCGAGACACGTTACCATCAAATACGGGTTTTCTTCGTTTTTTTACGGGATATTAAGCCCTTTTCCGACTGAAAGATTGTAAGGCATCCAGGAGCGCGTTTTAAGGATTTCCGGAGACCATCCGCGGGAAATTTCCGCGCAGGAACGCCGTGTCCGGTCAAAAACGCGCTACTTGAACGGGTTTCTAAACAAAAATACCGGCTAAATGTTGACAACCTGCCGGTTTGTGCTTATCTTATGTTTAGTAATCGGGGATGCTTTCGGAAAGGGGTAGAGTATGGTACTCATTTACCGCGGATTCGAAGGCAATAAGGTGTTCAAGTGGAGCCGGGGAGACTCGGACCGGGTTACCGTGATGTTTCCGGCGAAACCGTTCTTCAACCGGTGCATCAGCCGCGTGCTCGATCAAACCCGCGCCGGGAAATCGGTTCTGGCCTGGGGAGACCCCGAAGGTCTGTCCCGTCTGGGACTCGCCCTGAACAAGCGCCACATTCCCACCACGCCCTTCGGAGACCGGGGCATCGGCAGGTGACCTGGGCTTTGTCTTCTCCCTCGTACCACTCAGAATTCGACGCCCAGCTGCAAGGTGTACTTGTTCGTGCGCTCGCCGGTTCCGCCGCTCGCTGTCCCGTATTCCCTGTCGTGGATCCATTCAAACGTTCCAAATAGCGTGTCCCTCCAAAGGTCTACGGTGAGCACGGAGAGGTAGCGAAACACAGGGATGTCGAGTCCTGCCGCCTCGGACGTACCCTGATACCCCAGCGTGAGCTCTCCTCCCCTTCCCGCCAACTCAAACCCATAGCCGGTTTCGAGAGACCAGGCCGCCGGGCGGGCGCCCCGACCATCGAACGCCAGCACGCCAGGAGCGTATCGATCCTGGGAGATCATGTACTCGGCGGCGAATGCGACACCGCCGTAGTGAACGGCAGAAGCCACGGACCAGCCAGGCACTTTTTCATCGCTGTCAACGGGTGAGCCTTCGTGACCCCCGTCGTGACTCGCGCCGTCCGACTCGCCGTGTTGTCCGTACACGCCTTCCTGGAATCCGTCCAGCGTGCCCAGGTCGTCGATGAACGACACGTTGAAGGCGATTTCGTCTTCTACGCCCAAGTGCTTTTTGTAACCCACCGCGGCGCCGAAACCGGACCGGGTTTCATCCGAACGCTCGTCGTCGCCGTAGTAGCCGTAAACGCTCCCCAGGAATTCGCCCAGTGAAACTCCCAGTAAGAGGGACTTCTCCCTTTTGGATCCGAACTCGAAAGACAGCGGATCGATGATCGCACCGGTCTCGAAGGGTCCGATACTGGCATCGTGCGCCGCGTGGACTTCGGCCAGCTCGAACATGGTGAAGGGCAAGAACTGTATGCCGCCTTTCAGCCACCACGTTCCATCGGGCGGGCCGACAATGATGGTCCCTGTAAAGATACCGATTTCGTGGCCTTCCTGCTCTTCCTCGTGCTCTTCCTCGTGCTCGTGAATCCACCCGAACTCTGATCCAATCCATTCGTTGGGCTCGATTCCAATGCCCAGTTCCAGTTGCTCGGCAGCCGTGGACGTGGTGCTTTCCCCTTCGGAAGACTGTTTTCGCGACATCGTGAACTCCGCGACACCGCCGATTTCAATGAACCGGAGCAAAGATTCCGAGCTGGATTCCTCTTCGGCTTGCTGGCCGAACACGAAGCCTGTGCACATCAACGCCAGTAAGACAGTTGGGAGGGCAAAACAGAACGATGGTACGCTTTTCAAGAATCAACCCTTTCATGAGTTCTTCTACCGCCTCGCGGCAGGTATGAAGCGAAGTCGTATCGGCAGATCAGATCCCTTGGAGCGTGAAAGAACCGGCGTATCAGGGGTGTGGCGCCATAAAGACCAGCACCACCAGCCGGTCGACCCCCGAGTTGAGCACGCCATGATCCACGCCGGGCGGGCAGAGCACGGCGGTTCCGGGAACGCCTTCTACCGTTTCATCCCCGACCGTGAAATCGCCGCTTCCTTCCAGCACGTAGTAGATCTTGTCGTTTTCGGCGTGACTGTGGGCTTTCTGCTCCTGGCCCGGTTCGAAACAGTAAATGTCGCAGAACATGCGGTCCGTGTCGAAGAGATTGACCTTCTGGAACTTGTCGATAGAGAACCGTTTTCGATCTGGAACGTACTCCACAGGCATGACGACGGACTCCTTCCGGTCCCAGGGCATCCTGGAAGATCGGGGGACCCGGAACACGGGGTTGCGGGTCCCGGCCAAGAGGGATGTGGAATACGGTGCGGAAGACAAACAACTTGCGACCGGGCCGGATTCCGCCTTAACTTCACCACGGGCAGCCGAACATGATGCGAATCTACCCGTACATGCAACCTTTGGCATCTTTCGGCATCGCTAGATGCGACATGAACGAGGCATTATTTTTAGGCTAGACTAAATTAATAATTATACGATGTATGTGTCAAGAATTAGTTATTGAAAATTAACCCAGGACGATCTGACCCGAAACCGGCGGACCCATCTGTAGCGGACGATCTGTATTTACTTGTCGAAAACCGGCGAAACCATGCCGGCGAAAACCCATGGAGACGCAACCGGTCCATGACCAACGAAATTGCCATAGGTCCCCATCGCATCAAGTCGCTCAGGCCGGGCATGCCGATCCTCACCCTGGCGCCCATGGCGGGCATCAGCAACTGGCCGTTCCGGCTGATCTGCGCGAAAATGGGCGCGCAGATGGTCGGGGTGGAATTCATCAACTGCAACGCCATTCTCCACAAGAACCCGAAGACGCTGCAGATGATGAACTTCTGCGACGCCGACATCTACCGTGATACCGGGATGTCGCTGCTTGCGGCGCAAATCTATGGGAACGACATCGGCCGCATGATGGAAGGCGCGCAGGTCCTGGAGGAAAAGGGCGCGCAGATCATGGACATCAATTTCGGGTGTTCCGTCCCCAAGATCCTGCGATCCGACTCCGGCGCCGCCTTCCTCAAGGACATCGACCGGATGATGAACGCGGTGCGCAGCGTGGCCGACGCGGTTTCGATCCCGGTCATTATCAAAACGCGGCTGGGATGGGACCACGACAACATCAGCATCCTGGAGGTGGTCAAGCGCGCCGCGGACTCAGGCGCCCACGCCGTGGCGGTGCACGCCCGGACCGTGGCCCAGAAGTTCAACGGGACCGCCGACTGGTCATGGATCGCGCGCGCCGTCGAGGTCTCCCCCGTGCCGATATTCGGGAACGGCGACGTGTTTACCTACGCGGACGCGGTGCGCATGGTGGAAGAGACCGGATGCGCCGGCGTGATGATTGCCCGGGCCGCGCGGGACAACCCCTATATCTTCTCCGGCGACAGGATGCCGACGTTCTCCGAGCGGGTCCGACTCGCCCGGGATCACCTGGGCATGATGGTGGACTACAAGGGGGAGAAGGTCGGCGTGATGGAAATGCGCAAGTTCTTCGCTTCCTACTTCAAGGGTTTCCCCAACGCCTCCCACCTGAGAACCGATCTCGTCCAGGTGGATACGGTCACGCAGGCTCACCGGATTCTGGACGAGTGGGTTGCGGACTCGGGTCGTCACGCCCATGATGCTTGATCACGCGGCCTTCTGAGAAATACACGACCCCTTCGGCGATGTTCGTGGCGTGATCCGCGAGCCGCTCGATGTGGCGGGATATGAAGATCATCTGGAGCGCCTGGGGCACCGATCCGGAATCCTCCATCATGTAGGCTACCAGTTCGTCGAAAACCTGGTCCTGCAGTTGATTGACCGCTTCGTCCCTGGCGCAGACGTCCAGGGCCAGTCGCTCGTCTCCGCGGACGAAGGCGTTCAGGCTGTCCTTGACCATGGACTGAGACAGGGTCGCCATGCGGGGCACGTCGATCAGCGGTTTCAGGTGCGGCAACCTGGAGAGCTTTCTAGTCTTCTTGGCGATGTTGACCGCGATGTCTCCCATCCTTTCCAGGTCGATCGTGATCTTCATGCTGGCCGCGACAAAGCGGAGGTCTCGCGCGATGGGATGCTGAAGGGCCAGAAGCCGTATACACTGGTCGTCGATCTCCAGTTCCATGGCGTCGATGGGACCATCCCCTCGAATGACCTGCTCACACAATACGAGATCGCGCTCCACCAGCACCGTGATCGCCCGGGCGATCTGCTCCTCGACCAGCGCCGCCATCCTCAGCAGGGCGGACTTCAGATCTTCCAATTGTTGTTGAAGCTGGGTTTCCATGAGTGCGCCCGATCCTGTCCTTACGACGATCCGTTATCCCGCGCGGCCGGTGACTGGCGACGTTATCCCGCGCGTCCGGTGACTGGCGACGCTGTCCCCGCGGCCCGATCCTGTCCTTACGTCGATTCGTTATCCCGCGCGTCCGGTGATGTAGTCCTCCGTGCGCCGGTCTCTCGGCGTGGTGAACATCACGTCGGTCACGCCTGTTTCCACCAGTTCGCCCTTGAGCATGAAACCGGTGAAGTCCGAAACGCGCGCCGCCTGTTGCATGTTGTGTGTCACGATAACAATGGTGTAATCGTCCTTCAGATCAAGCATTAATTCTTCGATCCTGGACGTGGCGACCGGGTCCAGCGACGAACACGGTTCGTCCATCAAGAGCACTTCCGGTTCGACGGCGGTTGCCCTGGCGATACAAAGCCGTTGCTGCTGTCCGGCGGAAAGACTGAGCGCGCTTTCCTCGAGCTGATCCTGCACCTCGTCCCACAGCACGGCCCTGCGCAGGCACCGTTCCACGATCTCGTCGAGAAAATCCCCTGACTTCACCCCGTGAATCCGGGGGCCGTAGGCCACGTTCTCGTAGATCGATTTCGGAAAGGGATTCGGCTGCTGAAAGACCATGCCTACGCGTCGGCGCAGCCGCGTCACGTCGACGCTCGGACCGTAAATGTCCTCCCCATTCATCCGGATAGATCCCGTCATGCGGGCCTGGGGAACCAGGTCGTTCATCCGGTTCATCAGCCGAAGCAGCGTGGTCTTCCCGCATCCCGAGGGGCCTATGTACGCCGTGATGCCGTGACGTTCGATGGACATGGTGACGTTTCGCAGCGCCGGGTGCTCTCCATACCAGAAGGAAACGTCTTCGATGTCGATCACCGGGAGCTCCTGCACGATCTTCGGCGTAGAGGGCCCGTTTTCCGTCGTCATGGGTCGAAGTTCCTGTGTGATAGATATCCTGGGCGTATATCCGCAAGGTCTAGACGGCGGTCAGCGAGTACCGTTTCCTCAGCCGGGCGCGCAGTCCGATCGCCGCCGCGTTCAATACAACCACGATCACCAGCAGGAGAAGCGTAGTAGTATAAGCCATCGGCAGCGAGGCCTCGCCGCCGGCCGGACGAAAACCGGTGTCGAATATATGATAGCCCAGATGCATGAATTCCCGTTCCAGGTGTACGAAAGGCCATACGCCGTCCACGGGCAGTCCGGGCGTGAAGGCGACCACCCCGATGATCATCAACGGCGCGACGGTACCTGCCGCCCGCGCCACGGACAGGATCAGGCCTGTAAGTATGGAAGGCAGCACTACGGGCACGGCTACCCGCCACAGGGTCTCGAACCGCGTGGCGCCCAGGGCGTGGGACGCTTCACGGAGTTTGAGGGGCACGCCGGCCAGGCCTTCCTCCACGGCCACGATCACGACAGGCAGCGTGAGCAGGGCAAGGGTCAGCGAGCACCAGAGGATGCCTCCCTGGCCGAAAGTCGGTGCCGGAAGATCCTCCGGGTAGAACAGACGGTCCAGGGTGCCTCCAAGAAAATACACGAAGAAACCGAGCCCGAAAACCCCGAATACGATGGAGGGAACTCCGGCAAGGCTGTTTACGGCGATACGAACCGCGTTTAGAAACGGACCCGGACTGCCGTATTCTCTCAGGTAGAAGGCCGCAAGAATGCCGAAGGGCATGACGACGACCGACATGAGTATGACCATCGCCGCGGTTCCGAATATCGCCGGGAAGACCCCGCCATGACGGTTTTCGTCCCTCGGCGGCGTCCACAGAAACGACCTCGCGCCGGCGGCGTAGTGTCGGATTCTGTCCCACGCGGTCATGGCGTTCGGCGCGTAAATGTGCCGGACGTTCGCAAGGGAAATGGTCTGCTGGCGGCCGTCGACCGAAGTCAGGACGATGGACAGCGCCCGCTGTCGGCGCAGGCGTTCCAGTTCCGGATACTGCTCCTGGTAGTGCGCCCGGACGGCATCGTAACCCCGGGCGACGACCGCGCCGTCGTCCACGAAGGAATCCAGGAATCCGAATATCTCTCCGGCCCGAACCTGTTCCACGACAACGGCCTCCCGGGGGGTGTCCCACCCGGCGATCCGGGCCTCCTCAAGCCAGACGTACCCTTGCGGATACCGTTCCCTGTTTCCGGTCCGGACCCTTAATCGATACGCCACGGATCGCTCACCCGCGGCGCCGATGGTACGGACGCCTGCGCGGGAGGTCTCGTGACCCAGGATGATGCTGCCGTCGCGCAGCACGTACCGTGTCAGGTCCTGGGGCCAGAACCGGTCCAGTCCTTGCACGGCGATCACCAGGACCAGTCCCGCGACCATCAGGAAGCAGAGGACCAGGCCTCCCCCGGAAAGCCAGATCAGGGCGTCATCTTTTGACCATTTCGAACCCATCGGTT
>CAZZNP010000078.1:0-2221 GCA_964655785.1 uncultured Gemmatimonadota bacterium | reverse complement strand
CGCGGACGGTATATCCGGCATTCAGGCATACCGCCGTCTCAGTCTTCGTCGAACGAGTTCGGCCAGGGTGTTAATCGTAAAGGTCGAAACGAGCAGGAGAAAGGCCGCTAAAAACAGGATCCGGTAAAGACCGCCGTCCCGCGCAGCGTGCGGCAGTTCGAGGGCCACGCCCGCGGACAGCGCCCTGAACCCCGAGAAGGCGGACCAGTCCAGGGCCGGGACATTGCCCGAGATAAACACCACGATCATGGTCTCCCCGACGGCTCTGCTGAAAGCCAGCAGGACGGCGGCCAGAATGCCGGTGGCCGCGGCGGGAAGGACGATGCTAACGGCGGTCTGCCAGCGCGTGGCCCCCAGTGACAGGGATCCTTCCGAAAACGAACGGGGCACGACAGAAAGCGCGTCTTCGGATATGGTGAATATGATCGGTGTCACGGCCAGTCCCATGACCATGCCCACAACGACTGCGTTACGCTGTTCGTAGGTAATTCCCAGGGATTCTTTAAACCAGGTATCGTAGCCGGCATGCAGATAGGCGGCCTCCAGTAACGCCCCGCATTCCAGGGCCAGCCACCCCCCGGCCAGGACGGCGACCAGGAGCAGCCAGATCTCCCGGCCCGGATGTTTAAACACACGGAACAGGGCTGGTGCCTGGTACCTGAGCACAAAAACCGCCACTACGGCGCCTGATATGAATACCGGCGCAAGGAAAAGGGCGAAGACGTGAGACGCCAGGTGCGGCGCGAGCCAGACCCCCCCGATGAATCCGAGCACGACAGTCGGTACCGCGGCCATGATTTCCACAAGCGGTTTCAGGTTTTCCTTCAGTGCCCGTGGCAGGAACTGCGACGCGTAGAGCGCCGCGAGCACCGAAACGGGTACCGCGAAAAGCAGGGCATACACCGCGCCTTTCAGGGTCCCGAATATCAGCGGCAGGAGACTGTGCCCCGGTTCGGACCCATCAGGGCCGGAGATACCCCAGCGGTATTCCGCGGGCGACAGGAACAATGGGTAAATCACCCACATTAGCACGACAAAGACGGACAGGATGGTAAGTATCAGCACCATGCCGCCAAGCGCGGCCAGACGACCGACCAGCAAGTCCATCAGGCGGCGTCGGTCCATCCGGCGATGGCGGGTACGATCGGTCATCCGGGGGTCCTGGACAGGGATTCAGTCGGACTTTTTTCGACGAGGACAACGAGTGGATAATAATCCGTGGGGCCATATCGCGTCAACCCTGGCGGATGACCACGTACTACAAAAAGAGCCCCGCGTAAATGCAACTGCGAGGCTCTTTTCGTCTCTGTCAGACGTTCCGCATTAACGATTTCAACCACCTGCGGCCTGGAACGATAGCTTCCGGATCACTTCAGAAGCGTCATCTTCCGGTTAAATACGTGGGCGGTCCGCCCATCGGCGGTAGCCTCGAATCGGTAGAAATACACACCGCTCGAAAGATGCTGCGCGTCCCAGTGCTCCGTGTAGTACCCCGGAACCCTGATATCGTTCACCACGGTCGCCACCCGCTGTCCCAGAAGGTTATATACCTCGATCTTGACGTGACTGGCCGAAGATACCGCGTAATCGATATTCGTGACCATACCGAAGGGATTCGGACTGTTCTGTGACAGGCTGAAGGCGTCGGGAACCACTATACCCGGCTCTTCGGGCGGAGTTGGCACGGGCGGGGGCGCAGTACTGAAATAACCCAGATCTGCAAGGGCCGACCAGTTCGCCGCCCAGTTTTCCGTACCGAAGGCACCCGCGTAATCGACGTCCATGAAGAAGCCGCTGCTCCGGGGCTCTTCCATGAGCCTGCCAGCATCCCAGGCGGGGCTGGTATTGCCGGGACGCGGATCGAGGCCACGATTCTGGGTCCAGCTGATGCCCTGAAGCATCGGGTCGGTGATCCGGTTGGCGTTGCCCTCGTTGGCCAGCATCTCCCGCGAGTGGATATCGCCGCCCAGGTCGGCCGGCGTATTACCCGCGCCGAAGGCGCCCAGGATATTGTACTGGAAGGCCAGATCACCCGCGTCCAGCCGCGCCTTGCTGTCCTGCGCGCTGCGGGACGGGTCCAGATCCTCGATGGAAAGCATGTGGCCCTTGAACTCGGTGAAGATGCTGTTGTAGTACATCCCACCTGCGTTGTCCCGGAAGATGATGCCGTTGTTGTCCTTGCCGCCCGTGGCATTCGCGCCGCGGCCGATGTAGGTCGCGT
>CAZZNP010000077.1:7544-17050 GCA_964655785.1 uncultured Gemmatimonadota bacterium | reverse complement strand
AAAAGAATCAATTGGCGACGATATAGAAGGAGAATTCAGGCAGGTGATTTCAGAAATCAGGGAGGCCGTGCACGAAGGGAAAAGCAGGTTGTTTCATGAAAGGACTACACTAGACGATCTGTTCGTAACGGGCGAAGGGCCTCAAGGCAAAATCACGAATATCCCGGACAAGTTCAAAGATCACATTACAGAAGCTACCGACGGTGCAAGGACCTGGCTCGTATGGAAACAGAACTGTTCCCCGTATTTTGACGACAAGCCGTAGGTTACCGTCCCTGGATCGCACCCGCCATTTCCTGCATTCAAAACTCAGCTCTTACGCGCATCGAGAATCACTCTTCCCAATAGTTCGCGTGCCAGTTTCGCGGCGACGATTGCCGTACCGCCATCCCAGTCCAGTTTCGGATTGAGCTCGACCACATCGCCTCCGACCACGCACGGCGTGCAGGTGGCGGCAACGATCTCGAGGATCTGGCGCACGCTCAGCCCGCCCGGCTCCGGGTGGGAGACGCCCGCTGCAAAACCGGGATCGAGGGCGTCGACGTCGATCGAGATGTAAATAGGCGTGTCAAATTCCAGTTCAGGAACAGATTCCACCGAGAACGCCGGGATCACTTCGACATTGTGTCGCTTCGCCGCGTCGTGCTGCACGGGAGTGAAACTGCGGATACCGATCTGGACCAGACGCTCGACGAGACCGTCTTCGAGAATGCGGGCCATGGGGCAGGCGTGAGAATAGCGGTTGCCTTCGAAGTCGGGGTACAGATCCGGGTGTGCGTCGAAATGCAGCAGGCTGATGCGGCCGTGCGCCGCGGCGAAAGCCCGTACGACGGGATACGTAACGGCATGATCGCCGCCCAGGACGATGAGATGCGGCGTTTCGCCGAGGGCCCGGCTGGTCCCGCGCTCGATTGCATCGATGGGACCGCGCGTACCCTTTTCATCCGGGACGTCGAGATCACCGTGGTCCAGCACACTCTCGCTTGGCCACACCCGCACACCGGTCTCGGAGTATGCATTGCCGGATTCAGACCCGAGCGAGGTCCTGATGGCGGCCGGCGCGGCGGCCGGGCCGCGCCGAAAGGTCGAATTCGCATCGAATCCGACCCCCAGCAGGCCGACTTTCGCGTTCTCTGTCATGAATTACCCCTTTCGGCCATTTGTCCCTTTTCGCTGCTGCACAGGATAATAGTCATGGCACCGCGGAATCTCAAGAAATTCCAGTTTTTCGGTTTGCGCTTTCTACGTATAGGCTCTACATTGCACGGAGCAGGTGAGAAGTTGGGAAGACGGTGCAAATCCGTCGCGGACCCGTCGCTGTAACCGGGGACGAACGCCGCATCATGAGCCATCGCGCTCAGAGCCACTGTTCCAAAAGGAATGGGAAGGCGCGGCTAGTAGATCGATCCGGAAGCCAGAAGACCGACCTGCCCATAGCATTTTATCGGGACTTCCGTGGACTGAAGTCGTCCGATATATATATGGATAATCGATAGTACGGCCGACAGACGTTTCGTCCCGTAGTCCGGTCTTTGGGGCGTAAAATGTCTCAGGGAACGTAGGACTTCCCAGGCTGTACTCCGCGGATGATAAACGGCATCCCCGTATCTGACATAGCTCAGGTGCGGGGATTTTTTTTTGAAAGGAGATCACCCTGAAAATACACCATGAGATCACTCCGTGAGACCACACCATGGGATCACACCGTGAGATCACATGCTGCACCCAATCGCGACATGCCATGAAAGACCCATCATGGATCGCCGACATCGAACATGGATCGCCGACATCGAACATGGATCGCCGACATCGAACATGGATCGCTGGCATAAAGTCAGCGAACCTATTGCCATTACGGGAGCCAAAATGAAAATCATACGCAATGCACTGAAATCAATGCTCTGTTTTTCCGTTCTTGCCACCGCGCCGGTCCTCGTCGAGAACGTCCTCGCCCAGAATATACAGGATAGGTCGGACCAGGCGCCCAGGTACATTCTGGACACTGTAGTTGTGACCGCTGCCAGGGTCGAGACGCCCCTGAGGCAGGTCTCGAGTTCGATCTCGGTAATCACCGCCGCGGATATGGAACGAAGCGGGCAGCGCACGGTCGCCGGCGTACTGCGCGATGTGGGCGGTCTGAGCGTGACGCAGAACGGTGGGGCCGGTAGGAACGCGTCTGTTTTCCTTCGCGGCGCCGAATCGTCCTATACCCTGTTTTTGATTGACGGAGTCGAAGTAAACGATCCCATGTCTCCGGGACGCAGCTACAGTCCGGCGCATCTGACGGTGGACCAGGTAGAGCGGGTCGAGGTACTCTACGGGTCCCAGAGTACGCTTTACGGATCGGACGCCATCGCGGGCGTGGTGAACATCATTACGAAGCGCGGAGAAGGTAGGACGAAGATCGGGGCCTCCATCGAGGGCGGCGCGCTGGGCACGTTTCAAAGCCGGGCGGGATTGAACGGAGGAACGAAAGACTATAGTTATGCGATCGACGGTTCGTTTTTGAATTCGCGGGGTATTTCATCCAACGCCCTGGGAAGCATGGAAGCAGACGGATACCGAAATACGACCCTGGCCGGGCGCTTCGGGGCGAGGCCCTCTGCCGGCGCCTCGGTCGATTTCACGTTCCGGTACACGGACGGCCGCGCGGATATCGATAATGGGACCGGGCCCGATGGTGACGATCCCAATCGGCTGAACACATCCAGGCAGCTGTTCGTCCGGCCTTCGGCGACGGTCGAACTGTGGTCGCAACGATGGAAGCAGACGTTTGGATACAGCCTGGTCGACCACAGCAGGGAGGACGACAACCCGGTGGACGAGAACCAGGAAATAGCTTCGAACTCCACGTTCGACGCCCGGCTGCACAAAGTGGACTGGCAGAACACGCTCGTACTGGCCGAGGGGAATACGTTCGTATTTGGAGCCGAAACCGAGTCGGAACAGGGAGAATCGGAATCGAAGGGGCAGTTTTCAAGCAAGTTCGACCGGCAGACGGCCAGGATGACCGGCGTCTACCTGCAGGAATTGTTGCAGTATGGCGATGCGCTTTATGCCACCATGGGGGTTCGGGCCGATCATCACAGCCGCTTCGGCGCGAAAGTCACCTACAGTATCGCTCCGAACATGTATTTCGATGGATCAGGTACCAGGGTCAAGGGCGCCTACGGTACGGGCTACAAAGCGCCTTCGCTGTTCCAGCTCTATTCTTCCTTCGGCGACTCGACCCTCCATGCCGGGACCAGCAAGAGTTGGGAAGCGGGGATCGAGCAGTACCTGGCCGACCAGCAACTCGCTGCCGGCGTGACCTGGTTCGACAATACCTTCGACAACATGGTCGGGTGGGACAGCGAGACCTCCAGTTACAAGAACGTGTTCAAGGCCACGAGCAGGGGGATCGAGTTGACCGGCCGGTATACGGGGATCGAGGGCACTTCCCTGCGGGCCTACTATACCCTTACCGATTCGAAGGACCACGAAAAGGACGAGCAGCTGCTGAGGCGTCCGCGGCATAGCGGCGGGATCGTACTCGACCAGCGGGTACGGCCGGGGATCGATCTGAACCTGAGTTTTCGGTATTCGGGGGAACGTCGGGACAACGACTTTTCCACCTGGCCGGCGACGCCGGTGACGCTGGACGGCTACGGGATCGTGAATGTCGCCGCCAACTGGAAGATCACACCGAACATTCAGGTGTTCGGCCGGATCGACAATCTGCTCGACGCGGATTACGAGGAGATCCTGGGTTACGGAACCGTGGGCACTACGGGCTATGTCGGTGTCCGGGTAGGCAGCGGCGGCAACTAGAAAACGGGTAGGCAGCGGCGGCAACCAGGAAACGGGTATGGGACAGCGGGCCGGGCTACACGCTGTTCCGGGCTACACGCCGTTCCGGGCTACACGCTGTTCCGCGCAATCCCCAGGTCGTCCATGATTTCCTGTATGGCGGACCAGACGGGCGGATCGATTTCAATGCCCTGTTCAAGTTGCCGTTCCCGCTCGCGGCGGGCGCCTTCGCCGGGCACGCGGATCTCCTCCACGCCCGGCGCTTTGCGCGCGCTCCTGATGCTTTCCACGAGGCGGTCCACTTCGGCGGATAGGGCATTTCTCGAGACGAACTTGTCCGGATCGATGACGAGGATGAACATCGCATTCTGGTCGAGGTCTTCCGGGGATCGGCCGCTGCATCCCGCGCCGCTCAGACCGCCCGTCAACACGTCGACGAGGATGCTCAGCGCAAAACCCTTGTGTCCCGCGATCAGGCTGCCCAGCGGCAGGAGCGCCGCCTGCCTGGGTGTGGAGAAATAGGTCTCGGCATCCGTCGTGGTCCGTCCATCGCCGTCGATCAGCCAGCCTTCGGGGATCGCCCGGCGCTGGTTGCGCAGCATCTTGAGCCGTCCCTCGGAAGAAACCCCCGTGGAGATGTCGATGAGGATCGGTTCGCCGCATTCCCGGGGAATGCCGACGGCCATGGGATTGGTACTCATCAGGGGCGAGGTCGCGCCCCAGGGCGCCACGCAGGGATTGCCCCCTGCGTCGTTGGTCATGATCAGCGCGATGTATCCGTCTTTCGCCGGCTGTTCCACGTATCCACCCAGTCGGGCAATGTCATTGGCGTTCACGACGCTCGCGCAGCCGATACCCGTTGCCTCGGCCTTGTCGACGGCGCGCTTCATGGCCTCGGTAGCCGACCAGGGCCCCATGCCCATGTTTGCGTCCAGGTGCACCATCGAGACGGTTTCACCCAAGACGTCCAGCTGTGCGCCCGGGATCATGTTGCCCGCGCGGATTCCCTCCGTATACATGGATATACGCATCACGCCGTGGGAATGGTAACCGGAAAGGGAAGCCTCCATGAGCCGCTCGACGACCACTTTTCTTTCATCACCTTCCAGGCCCAGGCTTTCGAATACGCGGTCCATGATCCGGGCCACGCGGTCCGGTTTCACGCGGATGGGACGTGATTTCGATTCGGACATGTGCGATGTATCCTCCATCCTGGGCCGTCCCTGGGGCGCTGTAGACTGAGCGCGGGACGGATTTCAATGTATGTTACGCGAACCCGCCGGATCTATCCGTCCAGCGCGCCCAGAAGCGCGATGCATCCTCCACTATCCGTCCAGCGCGCCCAGAAGCGCGATGCATCCTCCACTATCCGTCCAGCGCGCCCAGAAGCGCGAGGCCTTCTTCGATGTTCCGCTTCTGTTCGTCGGACGCCTCCGGCATGGGTGCGCGGGGATACCTGGCCGGACATCCCTGCAGGGTCTGGGCATACTTGGTACATGCCGGCAGGTTCGGCCCCCACAGGACGTTCCAGAGTCGGAGTAGCTTTCTGTGCAGATCGAGCGCCCGCGCGTGATCACCGGCCTGGACCGCGTCCCACACGTCCACCGAAGCACGGGGAGCCGCCGTCAGGATGGCCGCGATCGATCCACGGGCGCCCAGGGTGTAGGCCGGGTACATCAGCGCGTCCACGGCACAGAAGAGCAGGTGTTCCGGGTCGGCCATGAGCATCAGGTCGGCGAACAGCTTCAGATCTTCGGCACTCTGTTTCACTCCGACGACGCCGGGCACTTCGTCCATGATCCGGCAGAGCAGTTCCGGCGAGAGGTAACTCCAGGGCACTACGTTGTAGATGATGATGGGATGTTCCACTTCCTCGCCCATTACCCTGAAATGCTCCTGCATGGCATCGTCGTCCGGCCGAAAGAGGTAGTGGACCGGGGTCACCTGCAGCGCCGCCACGTCGAGGTCGGCAATGGCCTTTCCCCTTCGGACCGCGTCGCGGGTACTGTCCACGATGATTCCGGCGATGATTGGTACGCGCCCCGCCGCCGCGTCCAGTGCCGTGTCTACGAGACCCCGGAATTCATCGACGTCGATCGTATGGCCCTCCCCGGTGCTGCCGCCTACCGCAATACCGTGCGCGCCTTGATCAATCAACCAGTTGACCTGTTCCTTCAAGGCCCCGAGGTCCACGTCGCCGCCCCGGGAGAATGGTGTGGTCGCCGGGGGGATCACGCCCCGCAGATCATTCAGCATGTCTTCCTCCTTCGAATGGTTGCGTTTGAACTTGCGATTTGTTTGTACTTGCGTCAACCGGCGGGTTCCGCGCCGCGCCGTTCCTCAGATTCCGCACCAGTATGTTCGTCGTCATCCGGCGGATTCCGCGTCAACCGGCGGGTTCCGCGCCGCGCCGTTCGTCAGTTTCCGCACCGCGCCGGAACGCCATGTGCGTCGCCATGATGAAGACGGCCGTTCCAATGCCCCAGGTCGCCGGAGATACGCCTCCCAATCCGTCCCCGTTCGAGGACAGGTGCACAATGATCATCACCAGGACGGACCCGGCGATCGTACCCAGGGCGCCGTTCGCACTGGGCCGTGCGGAATAGAGTCCCGCGATCAGCGGTACGAACAGGGCCACGGAAAGTATGCTGTAAAAAATGGTCAGCGCCGTGATGACGTCCGGGAGCACAGCTGCCAGGACGACGCCCGCGAGCCCCGCGACGACGGCCGTAATCCGGCTGACGGTCAGCATCCGCTGTTCGGAAGCGCCAGGTTCTATGTAGGTCTGGTACAGGTCCCGGCTCAGGGAGGTCGTCAGCATGAAAAGCACGGCGTCCGCGGAACTGATCTCCGCGGAAAACACGGCGGCCAGCGTCAATCCGCCGATCCAGTAGGGCAGGGCATCCATCAGCAGGCGAGGCAGCGCCAGGTCCGGGGAAGCCAGGGACGGGAACGCCTGGTAGGCCGCCATACCGAGCAGCGCGGGAATGAAGGCAAAAAGCATCAGCGCCACCGCGTTTATGCTGACGCCTTGCCTGACCGCCCGGGCGTCCCGGGCGCCGTAGATCTTCTGCAACAGGCCCGGCGAGATGATGAACGCGGGGACCAGGACGACGAGATATCCCCAGACGCGGGACGGATCGTCCCCGAACCAGTTCGTGAAGCCGGATGCCGCTATCCCTTCGCCAGAGAGAAGATTGCCTCCCGAAACGATCATGAGAAAGGCCAGGATGAACCCGGACAGTTTCACCACCAGTTGGACCATGTTGACCCTGGCGGTGGACGTCAGGCCTCCGAAGGTGAAATACACGACCACCACGGCGCCGCCGGCCAGGCAGGCGACGAACTTCGGGATGCCCAGCACAAGGTTGAGGATCCAGGCCAGGGGGATGAACTGGCCGGCCAGGATCGCCAGGGAACCGAACCACAGCAGCACGGCGATGAGACCGCGGACACTGCGGTTGTACCGGTATTCCAGGAAATCCCCGACCGTGTACAGGTCCTGGTCCCTGGCCACGCGCCACATGCGGGGCCCCACAGTGAGACCCAGGATGAGGCTCCCGATACCCGCCGACCCCACCCACCACCACGCCGATAGGCCATAAGTGTAACCTATGCCCGTGGCGCCTACCGTGGAACCGGCGCCCAGGTTCGCGGCGAGCAGCGTGGAGAACAGCAGCGCGGGAGAAAGCCGCCGGCCGGCCACGAAGAAGTCCTCGGCGCGACGTACCGTCCGCGACGTCCACCAGCCGATCAGCATGAGGAAAAAGGAATATAGAAGGAGGGCGATTACGTAGGGAGACATAGTGCTTCAGCGCGCGGGTCCGAGCCGGTGCGATGCCTGTAAGGGGCGATGACTTTCGAGTGGCGCGCAGCGGTCCTCCGTGCGGAAGGTCATCCCTTGTTCAGATCCGAATAGGATGGATACCCGGGCAGCCCTTCGGCCGTCACGACGGCGCGGATGATGGCCCGGGTGACGGCTTCCGCCGCAAGAATGGATACCAGGGAAAGGTTCACGTCTCCCTCCCAGGTTCCCGTGGCCATGGTGAAGAGGGTGTCTCCGTCCGCCTGCAGGTGGGCCGGGTTGATGGCGCGCGCCAGTCCGTCGTGCCCAACCTGGGCGACGCGGCTCGCCTGGGTCTTGGTCAGCCCGGCATTGGTCACGATCACGCCGATGGTCGTATTCCCGGGCGGCGCCTCCAACCGAAGCGACCCAGTCTCGCGGATCTTCCTGGCTACGTGGACGAACCCCGACCCGTCCGGATTCCTCGCGCCGGCGAGTACTCGGCCCGAATCCGGATCGTACACGTCGCCCACGGCGTTCACCGCTACGATGGCCCCGACCTGGAGTCCGTCTGCCGAAGCGAAGCATGCGTTGCCGATACCGCCCTTCATGGCCGTGCGTGTGCCTCTCGGACCGACGGACATCTTGCCGACCGTGGCGCCCGCGCCCGCGCCGATGCTGCCCTCGGGAACCGGTCCGGACGCCGCGGCCTGGCAGGCCTGGTAGCCGGCTTCCGCGTCCGGGCGTATGTCGGGCCTGTTCCCGATCCCAAGGTCGAAGAGGATCGCGGCGGGGACGATCGGCACCCGGGCGATGCGGACGTCGAAACCGATGTTTCTTTCTTCAAGGTAGCGCATTACGCCCGTGGCCGTGTCGAGGCCGAAGGCGCTTCCGCCGGAAAGGACGATGGCGTGTACCTGCTGCACCATGTTCACGGGATCGAGCAGGTCGGTCTCCCGGGTACCCGGCGCTCCGCCGCGCACGTCGACGCCGCCGACGGCGCCGTCTTCCGCCAGGATTACCGTACATCCCGTCGGACGCCGCGGATCGGTGAAATGCCCGGCCTTGATACCTTCGACGTCCGTAACGGATCCGGACGGGCCGTACAGGCCGGACTGCTGTGCGTCCACGGTTTCCCACGGACCGTTGAGCCCAGTCAGGATTCCGGCTCCGGTGGCGCCGGCGGATTTTCGCAGAAATGATCGTCGGTTCATCTAAAGAGGTTCCCGGTCACAATCCGAGGGCCGTGCTTCATACGCTATCCCATCGGTCCGAAAGGGATCCGATGGCTCCGCATGCCCGGCTATCCATCGAAATACTCGTCCTCGGACCACGCGGACCATCCCTCGAAAACAGGAAAAGGAGTGGGGAGTTGGTTGCCGGCGTTATTCAGTTTGAACTGGATGTTTCCACCATTGAGAAGATTCCTAACCGAAATTGAAAGTCCCGATACCGTGATGCAGTCCTCGCAGGACGTGGGCAACGAACGCATCGAGATCGGTTCAACGGGTATGAGCCGGTATTCCGATCCGGATTTCTCTACGCGGTAATCCGCTGCGGTGACCTCCCACTCGGCGAGTGCCCTTTCATTGAGGGCATACTGGGCCCACAGGCCGAACGTCTGGTCTCCGCTTTCGAAGAAGTCCAGGATGACGGCCTTTCTCTCAGGTGCGTCAACAGAGGGATCGAAATTCCGAAACGAACGGCCTCGCAGTGCCGACTTCACACGCTCCGTCTCCTGGCCGATCACCGGCAACACGGGTTCGGTCGGCTTTGAGTCACCGCAGGCCCAAGCGACAAGAACCAGACCGATCAGTAGTGACACAAACAGCCGCATATCGGACTCCTGGCCAACAGCCGCCCGAATTTCTGCTTGAACGGGTTACCGATCAAGATGGGCATTCCGCAACCCGCCGTCAAATCAATTGTATGT
>CAZZNP010000077.1:4270-7444 GCA_964655785.1 uncultured Gemmatimonadota bacterium | reverse complement strand
CTTCAGGGGCCGCGCGCCGTAATGGGGCTCGTACCCTTCGTCGGCGAGGAGCGATTCGGCCTCGGGAGACAGTTCCATTTCCAAACCGGCCTGCCTGGACAGGCGTCCCTGCAGTTCGCGTATCTGAATGCGGACGATCTCCCGGATGTGGTCGCGGTCCAGGGGATGGAAGATGATGATTTCCTCCAGCCTGTTGATGAATTCGGGGCGGAAATGGGCACGCACCGCGTTCATCACGTTCGATCGCACCTGCTGGTCCCGGGACGCATCGTGACCCCCGATGAACTCCGTCCCGATATTGGAGGTCATGATGATCACGGTGTTCCTGAAATCCACCGTGCGTCCCTGCCCGTCCGTGAGCCGTCCGTCGTCGAGGACCTGCAGCAGCATGTTGAACACGTCGGGATGGGCTTTCTCGATCTCGTCCAGCAGCACGATCTGGTAGGGCCTGCGCCGCACTGCCTCGGTCAGTTGGCCGCCTTCTTCGTAACCCACGTAACCCGGAGGAGCCCCGACGAGCCTTGCGACGGAATGACGCTCCATGTACTCCGACATGTCGACACGTACCATCGCGTTGCGGTCGTCGAAGAGAAACTCGCCCAGGGCACGGGCCAGTTCGGTCTTGCCCACGCCGGTGGGTCCAAGAAAAAGGAAGGAGCCGATGGGCCGGTCTCCGTCGCCCAGTCCGGCACGGTTTCGCCGGACAGCGTTGGAAACGGCGACGATGGCTTCATCCTGGCCCACCACCTGCCTGTGCAGGCGAGACTCCATCCGGACCAGCTTCTCGACTTCGCCTTCGACCAGGCGGTTGACCGGAATCCCGGTCCACTTGGAAACGACCTGGGCTATGTCCTCCTCGTCCACTTCCTCCTTGAGCATCCGGCGTTCCTGCTGTAGCTCGGCCAGCGCCGTTTTCTTCTCCTCGAGCTGGCTGTCGAGCTCACGCTGCTCGCCGTACTGAATGCGGGCCGCCCGTTCATAGTCTCCGGCACGCTGGGCCTGTTCGGCCTCGATTTTTAGCTGCTCGGCCTTTTCCTTGATCCCCTGGATCGTATTGACCATTTCCTTCTCGGCGAGCCAGTGCGCCCGCAGGGCATTACGCTTTTCCTCCAGGTCGGCCAACTTGCTTTCGACGGGTTTAATACGCTCTTCCGCGTCGTTCTCGCGTCTAATCGCCTCGCGCTCGATCTCAAGCTGGCGGATCTGCTTCTCGAGGTCGTCCAGCTCAGCCGGCATGCTGTCGATTTCCATGCGCAGGTTCGCCGCGGCCTCGTCGATCAGGTCGATGGCCTTGTCGGGCATGAAACGGTCGCTGATGTATCGCTCCGCGACGGTGGCGGCCGTGACCAGCGCGCCGTCGCGGATCCGGATCCCGTGATGGATCTCGTACCGTTCCTTGAGTCCGCGCAGGATGGACACGGTGTCTTCGATGGACGGTTCGCCGACGTAAACGGGGGCGAATCGCCGTTCGAGCGCGGCGTCTTTCTCGATGTGCTTCCGGTATTCGTCGAGGGTCGTCGCGCCCACGCAGCGCAGCGTCCCCCGCGCCAGCGCCGGCTTGAGCATGTTGGAAGCGTCCACGGCCCCTTCCGCGGCGCCCGCACCGACGATGGTGTGCAGTTCATCGATGAACAGGACGATGTCGCCCGCCGCCTCCTCCACTTCCTTCAGCACGGCCTTGAATCGTTCCTCGAACTCGCCGCGGAACTTGGCGCCGGCCAGCATGGCGCCCATATCGAGACTGATGACCTTGCGTCCCTTGAGGGATTCCGGTACGTCCTCGGCCACGACTTTCTGGGCCAGGCCTTCCACGATGGCCGTCTTTCCAACACCGGGTTCGCCGATGAGCACGGGATTGTTCTTGGTCCGCCGGGACAGCACCTTGATCACACGCCGGATTTCCTCGTCCCGTCCGATGACCGGGTCGAGCCGGCCTTCCCGGGCGAGATCGGTCAGATCCCTGCTGAACTTCTCCAGGGCCTGGTAGCCGGATTCCGGCGTCTGGCTCGTGACGCGCTGGCTTCCCCGGACTTCCTTCATGGCTTGCATTATGCCGTCACGGTGCGCGCCCGCATCCTTCATGACACGGCCGGTCTCCCCGGCGTCTTTCAGCAGTGCGAGGAGCAGGTGCTCGACGCTGATGTATTCGTCCTTCATGCCCTGCGCCTCTTTCAGCGCGCCGTCCAGTACGCGCTGGAAAGCGTCGGAGGCGTACAACGACGCCCCTTCGCCTGTTACCCGGGGAAGCTTGTCAAGGCCCGCCGCCAAGCCTTCACGGACCCGGTCCGGATCCGCTTCCGCCTTTTTCAGCAGCGTGGCGGCCAGGCTTTCGTCCTGTTCAAGCAGGGCCAGTGCCAGGTGAGCGGGCTCCAGCCGGTTATGGTTTCGGCTTCGGGCGATCTCCTGGGAGATCTGAAGCGCTTCCATCGATCGCTGCGTCAGTTTGTCGGTGCTCATATCGTTTGCCTCCTTGCTCACTGCAGCCTGAATCTTTTGCGATAATGCGCATCTCACCCTTTACAAATCGCAAAACGTGTGCCATGGCTGCTTTCGCCACTGCTCCGGCGAATTCGTCCCTGCAAAAGAGGTTTTTCTGCTAGAATATCCGGCGGAGGAACGCCATAACCTGCCAAAATGGCAGGCCTGCCAAATTGGCATATTCTGGTACGCCTATTCGGAGAAGCAGGGTCGGCGCGGCAGGTCAGACCGGTTTGCGGGCGTAATGAGGTCGGCGCTGTTTTAGAATCAGGGTCGGCGCTGCAAGTCAGGCCGGTTTGCGGAAACGAAAAGGGAGAAACCAGCGTGGCACCTGGCGGCTGTAGTCGAGGTATTCATTGCCCAAAGTACGTCGAAGGGCGGGCTCCTCGACGAAGACCAGGTACAGGGTCAGCCACGCCCAGTACATCATCGCGTAGACCAGCAGCGTGAGCGATTCGAAGGCGAGGGATTCTCCGAACAGGATGAAAACGACGCCGAGTTGCAGGGGATTGCGCGACCAGCCGTGTACCCCTTCGGACCAGATCGGGTGAGTATCGCCGGCGGGATCGTCATGGACTGCTCGTCCGACATTTTCGGCGGAAGGTCTTTCTGCGGAACGCTCTACCGGGGCATCTTGCTTAGCGGAAGGTCTTTCTGCGGAACGCTCTACCGGGGCATCTTGCTTAGCGGAAGGTC
>CAZZNP010000077.1:2681-4170 GCA_964655785.1 uncultured Gemmatimonadota bacterium | reverse complement strand
GCGGAAGGTCTTTCTGCGGAACGCTCTACCGGGGCATCTTGCTTAGCGGAAGGTCTTTCTGCGGCGCCCGTGACCGTGTCCTGACGCCCAGGTGCCGGGTCATCGGCGGACAACATGGCCGTCATGCGTAGGCGTTCGGCAAAGGCGCGGACATAGAGTGCCACGCCCAGGAGGATGAGGATCGATCCAGCAGCCGGATACCCGGAATCGAAACCCATCTCCTCTATGCCGGCGGTCCGGTACAGGATCAGCCAGGGGAGGGCGGCCGCGAATATGGCGTGACGCAACGCCGCCGCCATCAGGGATCCCAGTATGAGCCGGGCACTGGACACGGAGCTACCGTACCTTGACGTAGCCGATGCCCCGGACATCGGGCTGGATGAGCCAGAAGGCCACCAGGTAAGCGCCGTCTGGCAGGACGGTCACCGCGGGTTCGCCGAAGGAGTAGTCCTGCCACTCGTCGTGCTCGCCGGAGGTGTCGCTTTGCGTCCGTACTTCGGCCTTCCAGACGAGTTCGTCCGTTTCGATACCGAAGTCATCGTCCGTGGGCCGCGCGACGGCGAGGCGAATGCCCGGGTCGCCGTGCTGCCGCTGGTTGTACACCATCAGCGCTCGTCCGTCTGCCAGGGCGGTCAGGGAAATGGACTGGCCCAGCGTACCGGTGGACCGGGTGGGCGACCATGTACGCCCCCCATCATGGGAGAGTGCGTAGGCGTTCGGGTAGTCCGGCTTTCCGTGCGGCGCGATATGCCAGCACGCGCCGAGTAGCCGGCCATCGGCCAGTTCCACGACCCAGGCCTCGGCGGCCGTAGAACCGGTGTCGTCGAAACGCAGCATCGTACCATGAGTCCACGTAACGCCCCGGTCCTCGCTGCGCAGGTAGACCACCCGGTTCCGATCCACTTTTACATTCGGATCGAAGGTATTGTAGGGGGAATAGCAGCAGATCCAGGCCCCGTCGCGGGTCACGGTGAGCGCGCCCGGCGCTTCCGCCGAGCCTGCGGCAGGCAGGACGATTGGAACCGGATCGGTCCAGGTCCGTCCCTGGTCATCCGAGGACGCCTGGAACATGGCGTTTTGCTTGATGCCATGGGTTTCGTCCAGCCAGAAAGACTCGCCGGGGGTATCAATGGGGATGCGGATGCCCGTGATGAAGAAGGTTCCGTCCGGCGCCTTGCTTATCGATCCAATGTGGGCGAAATCATCGTGCAGATGGGGCCAAAGATAGGCTGGCTTCGTCCAAGTGCTACCGCCGTCGTTCGAGTGGACGATGACCTGCTTGAAGTCGTTCTGACCGAGCGCTTCCTGAACGGCAAAGGAACAGGCCAGTCCGTCATCTCCGGTGACCACGCAACGGGAGCAGGCCGCCACCGCGTCCGGTCCGGTCGACGGTTGCCGCGCGATCATACCCTGTTCAAGGATTTCGAATGCCATGGTACGCACCTCGTTCGGTTAACAGATTTCCGCGGATCGTCGTGACCCGCCACCG
>CAZZNP010000077.1:0-2581 GCA_964655785.1 uncultured Gemmatimonadota bacterium | reverse complement strand
GAACCGATAGACAAGTGGTCCGTCCGGGGCGCGGGCGAGCCTGAGGACAATCGTACCCTCCCCGGCCCCGTATGACGCCTTGTACCGCGCCTTGATCGGATCAAGAATGAAGTGGTAGTCTTGCGTAGGGTATGCCTCGCACGGGTCGCCGTCGGCGTCATGGGCGATGTCGACTTCGAGCTGTACGGGATCCGACTCCATGAAGACTTCGGCGGCAACCAGCGTGAACCGGTGCATTCTGCATCCGCCACTAAACGACAAGGAAACCGCGAGCGTATCCCCCTTGACGGCGGCGGTATTCAACTCGTATTCGTCCGTGCCCCACGGCGCTGTGAAGTCGGCGCCGCCCGGACTGAAGACGACATTGCCCGCCGTGCTTGCGTCATCGGGCGGGCCTGGTGCGTGTGTTATGGAAACCGGACTGTCTCCATCGTCTCCACATGCCGCCGCGCAGGCGACGACGAGACAGAACAGCAATGTGCCGAGGTTTCTCATGGCAAGCTTCTTCCCAATATGGCAGAATTCCGGATCAGGTCGATCCGGCCTTGACAGATCATGGATGTCGGACCGCAGACACGCAGACCGGCGTTTGCGGAACCCTACACCCTCCTGAATTTCTGAATCCGGTTGTGCGCGAAGGGCACTTCGCACACGTACACATCGCCGTGGGAATCCACCCAGATACCATGAGGCGCGTCCACGAACAGCCCGTCCTTTTCGTCCCGGTTGCCCCACTGTGACAGTACCTCGCCGTCCAGGTTGAGTATGCTGACTCTGCCGGGCGCCTCGGCGAGATACACGACGTTTTCCGGGTCGATGTAGAGGTCGTTTGCGGCCAGGAGATGGTCCCATGATTCGAGGAAACCGCCATTGGCGTCGAATACCTGGACCCGGGAATTGCCGCGGTCAACGATCAGGACCCGGCCATCCTTGTCGACGCGGACGCAGTGCGGCGTATCGAACTGACCTTTCCCGCTGCCGTGGCCGCCCCAGGTACAGAGCAGTTCACCGTCCGTCCTGAAACGGTGCGCGAAACTCTGGCCGTAACCGTCCGTCACGTAAAGGTCGTCATCCAGGCCAAGTACCACCCACGTGGGCGCATTGAAAGGTTGGCCGGTTTCGCCCGGTTTTTCGGGGGTTCCGAGCATTGAGAGCATTTCCCCTTCGAGCGTGAAGGACATCACGGTATGCAACACCACGTCGGTCATGTAGATGATGTCGTCCTCACTGATCCAGATGGAGTGGGGCACCTTGAAGATGTCCTGACCCCAGTCGTAGAGGAAACGGCCTTCGCGGTCATAGACCACAACGGCCGGGTCGGGTTCCCGGTCGATGACGTGCACGCGGTCCTGTGAATCACAGGCCATGGAAGATACCACGCCGAGAGCCCGGCCTTCGGTCCCGCCTCCCCAGCCTTCGACGAGTTCGTAGGTAAAATCTCCCGATCCATATACCATGTTGGAATCTCCTGGTTTCACACGACGCCCGCCCTGGCGGCGAGCATAGGTTCCCAGCATCCCCCGGGCCGCTCCACGCCGTCCACGTCGCACAGCGGCGGCGCGTCTTCGTTCCACCGCAACACCGCCACATCGCCACTAGCGCCGGGACGCAGGGTGCCGATCTCGTCCTTCAGTCCCAGCACTTCCGCGGGACGGCTCGTCACGCGCGGGAGCGCGTCGCGTTCGGCCATGCCGGCCGCGATCAGCTTCGACATCGTCCGGGGCAGGTCGTGCTGCGGACTGCTCCCCACGTGCCGGCTGTACTGGTCGGTGGAGATCGTGTCCGGCAGAAACCCGTCCGCGATGGCGGCCTCCGCGACCGCGAAGCTGAAGGACCGCATGCCGTGGCCTATATCGAAAAGAACGCCCCGTTCGCGGGCGTCGCGCACGCTGGATCGTATTCGGCCGTCCTTCACGACACTTTCCGGGAAATCGTTGAAACAGTAGGTGACCACGTCACCGGCGCGCAGAAGGGGCAATTGGTCGTCGAGGGACCAGTCGCTGGACAGCCGGGTGCCGACCAGGAGGGGTTTGCCGGATCGATCGGACGCTTCCAGGGCACGGGTCATGATCTCCCTGGGCGGCGTGGGATTGCTCGGTCCCGTGTTGGCCGCGATACCCCAGATGGCGTCGCCCCCCGATTCGATGGCCGCAACGCAGGCGTCCACGTCCGCCGCTTCCAGGTCGGGGAAGCAACCGTCCGGATGGGATTCGCCATGTATGGAGAGGTTGATGGCGAGGACCACCCGCGTCCGGCTGGCTTTGATCACCCGGTCCCGGTAGGCCGGCCAGTTGCCGGCGCCGGCATCGCCCTGTGACATGACCGTCGTGACACCCCGTGCAAGAAAGTGGGCGTCGGGGTCGACACCGTATCGCGAACCGCCCCGGGCCGGATGGGCGTGCAGGTCCACCAGACCCGGCAGCGCCAGGCCGTCGGGGAAGTCGAAGGTCATGGCGGCGGATCCGTCGACCCCAGGTCCGGATGCGGCGATGCGGCCATCTTTGACCGCCACGGCGCCCGGACCGTCGAGGCCGGATTCCGCACAGAACACACGGCCGGCGCGTATGAGCAGGTCGTAGTC
>CAZZNP010000076.1:3188-17107 GCA_964655785.1 uncultured Gemmatimonadota bacterium | reverse complement strand
CTGGCCGACTCCCCTGGGGACTGGTCGCCCGAAAACGCCTATGCCACGGCCCAGATGCCCGGCAACCGGAAACCGGGATTCTCTCTCAGCAACGTATCCATCAGGACTTCATTGCCCGAACGGGTCCGGGTGATTCGTAGCGCGGCGTCCGGTACGGGCTCGTCTTCCGACCCTGGCGCGCCGTCCGACCCTGGCGCGCCGTCCGACCCTGGCGCGACGTCCGACCCTGGCGCGACGGATGCCGTCTCAAACGTTGGCACGGACTCTAACACCAGCGCGGACCCTGGTGCGACGGATGCCGTTCCGCTCCGCGGCGTATGGGATTTCGTCGCGCGCCGGCATGAGCATGCGGCCGATCTCGCCGGCATGCTGCCGGGTCTCGGGATGGATTTCCTGTGGACCGTGGCGCCGGCCGCAAGCTACACCAGGGGTACGGCGATGACGGGCGATGTGCGCTTCGAATCGTGGGCCCTGCCCATTCTAGGCCGCCTGGGTGGTACGCCGACGGCCTGGTACGCCGGCGTCAGCGCCCCGCGCGAGGGCGAGATCACCGGCGACTACACGGCCGCCCGGAACGCCCGCGGGGAGGACGTCGGCCTGCCTTCCCGGCTGGACACGGCCTACCTGAACCGCCACCTCTTCGAACCGGCCCGCACCATCGCCCGTCACAGCCGCGGCCAGCAGAACCTGCGGGCCATCGTGCACGACTGGGAGCCCCACATTACCCGCCCCATTCAGGCCTATGCCGCGACCGACGCCTTCGACGACCTGCATTTCCGGTACATCATCCGCCATCTCGTCCGGAACGGTCTGTACCACGGCGAGGAGTTCAGGTCGCTCATGGGGCTGGACCGGGAAGACCGGTTCGAGTGGCTGTTGAAGTCGGGATACCTCGAAACCTACTACCAGCTCCAGGAATCCAACGCCGAGCGCCTGGGCGTCCTGTACCGGCAGTCCATGGACGAGATCAATCCCCGGCTGCGCCACGGCGCCTTCGTCCGCTCCCCGCGGCCGGACTGGTTCCGCCTGGGCTTCTGGCGCGGCGCCGGCACACCCGAGCGCCCCTTCCTCGTGTTCACCTACGAACGGCCCCCGGACTGGCTCGCGGGCTTCCTGCGCGACCGGGGCATCCATGCGCGGGTGATCCCCGTCGGGCTGCTGGGCCTGATGGACAGCGAAGACCTGCGGGACCACCTCCGCACGGCCACCGAACGAGGCGGCTACGCCCTGGAGCGCGGCATCTGGCTCGTTGCCGATCCGGGAGAGGAATCGGGTCTGAACACGCCACCGGAGGGCATGACGCGGGACGGGCTGCTTAATGCGATTCGGGACGGGAAAGAAGAGTAGCGGGGAAGCCTAGCGGGGCCGCCGTAGTACCTTAAGTACTTCACCAGCAGGACTGCAATCCACTCAACAATTTCAGGAGGCAGCGTATGCCGGGGTTACCCGAGGGTTCCATGCAGTTCGAAGACGATCTGGCGCAGATCAGGAATGATATCGGCCGGATTCAGGACGATATGAGCTGGATGAGCCAATTCGGACCGGTGTTTATAAACGTCATGAACGAGCTCAGGACGATCAGGCGTTTGCTGGAAATGCAGATGGGAGAAACAACCCGAGAGGAAGTACAGAAGCAAGTGGAGGAGGATACGAAAGAACTGCGTGCATTTGAAAATGAAAACGCGAAGAGAATGAGGATGCGGAGGGGATGAGGCAAAGGTGCCCGGAGATATCGTAATGCGAGCGGGATATGCAGACGCCCGGCGGTTCGATCGCCGGGCTTTTTTATTGCGGGAAATGAAGATTGTCTACGAGAATTGCGAGCCCCGCTCAGACTAATCCCTTTAGACCGCGCGGCAGCAGCAGGATTCAATTTTTCACATCAGGTCGAGTCCCCGCTTTCGAAAAGACGCTTTCTCTCGGAACTGCGCATTCCGAGATCCGAAACCGAGTTCCCTGGTACCCGAGCGGAGTTTGAGGTCTGAATTGAAGCAGAACGGCGGATGGAACCTGAAACGAAGGAGGAAAGGAGGCGGACGGCATTATAAAAACATTCGAAGGACAATCCACCCAGGTAAGATCAAAACCAGAAATAGAGGAGTACAGACCATCATGAAAAAACTCATTCTCTCCGTATTCATGTTCGCCCTGATCGCGGGCGCAAGCGTCAACTCGACGGCCAATGCGTCGCTGGCTGAAACTCCGGGTATCGTTGCAACACCGCACCTTATCTACTGCCTTTCGGGCGCGGATATTAGAGAGACATCCGCTGCTGCACTGGCAGCAGTAGCCGGTGGGTGGAGTTTAAAGGTCGGTCTCGGCCTTGCCGCATGCGTAGGACTCACCGCTGGTGGTTTGGTTGCTGGCCTGGCTCTCGGTGCTTAGGTCCTTAAGGCAAGGAGGAGGGGGCGTTGCGCCCCCTCCTCGCCTGAATGGGCATTCGATCCGCCTGATAACACATCGTGGTCGCTAACCATAAACAGGAACCAAAAACCTGATCTTAACTACGCCGATGAACGAATACCGCCTCAACAAAGTACCATTTCTGCTCGCTGTGTGTTGTATACTTGCCGGCTTTTTAGTCGCCAGATCGTTTTCCCTGGACTCGAAACCTGCCGTCACCCCAGAACATTCTGCAGAGACAAATACACTGATGCCCCGTGTTTTCCTCGATGGACATGATGAATGGGAATACATCATTGGAACGAATTTGAAAGTCTGCGCCGTTCTGCTGACGGGGATTCTTTCGCTGGGATTCATGAGCATATTGAATCTGACCTGGATCGGACTCAGTACAGGATGGGTTGTACGAAGTGCGATGGAATCCGGCATGTCGTGGGAGAGACTGTCCGCCCTTACATTGCCCCATGCATTGCTGGAACTCACGGGATTCGCCATGATAGCGGCTGTGGGTTGTGAAGGCTTCATCATCGTGTACAGAAAGTTGAGATCTGATGATTGGTCGTTCAGTACGGACAGGATGTCATTGAACATTCGAAGAATGACGGCGGGGCTCTTGCTTGTGCTTGCAGCATCAATGGTGGAAACCTATATAACCGGCCAGATTGCGGCCAGATTCAATTGAAGGAACGAAGATGCGAAATCCCAGTTGGATTGTTGACAGAATTTCATCGATCGGAATGACGGAGTCCATTTGGATCGGAATCAGCATTTTTGTTACCTACCTGATCACCAATGTTTTGACCGTTTACGTGATGTTCCGCACGATCACAGAACAGATTCCCGATCAACTGGCCAGTGCATATGATCAGGTGTTAACGATTATGAGCATCAGCACGTCGGTGGGGGTCGTGTTCGGTGACATCGCCACATTTGTTCTGGGGTGGGCGTTCATTGTCATTGCTGTAATGCTGTTGAACGGCCGACGGAATCACCGCGCTTTGTTCGGTTGGCTGAGTATCGGATACTTTCCGCTCGCATTGTATTCAGCGTGTGCTGTAATGTTCCTGATGTTGTACTCCAGCGCTATGGTCCACGAGGGGTTGGCTACTATTCCCACGATAGAGCAATTACCCGTTGAAATAGGGAAAATGCAGGCTTCGGGATGGTTCGGTTGGGTACGTCTTGGTCGTTCTCTGGCGTATCTCCTTACCCTGGCGGTCGCCTGCGAAGTGGTACACCGGTTAAGTTCATTGTCCCGGCTGAAGTGTGTGGGGATTCTTTCGGCCTACGCAGGCCTGCATGTGTTCATTACCATGATTCTCTTCTAAAGAGAAAAGGATAAGAGAGACGCTGTGATGATTGACCCCAACAACGAAAGAAGTCTCGACGCCGTCGAAAGACTGCCGGATGAAGAGGGTACGATACGGTTGACCTGGCGTGACAGACTGGTCGAATTCGGACTGGACATGGGCGTAGCGATGGCGTGCATGTTTCTGGCGGCTTTCGTGTTTGCAGGCGTCTTGCTCACAGCGATTGACCTGGCCGAAGCATCTGCTCCAGGTCTATTCGAAAGTGGGTCGATTGCCGTCGTGGTGCTGATTGTCGTTTCGGCCGCCGTGGGCAACGCCTGCGCATATCTGTGTTTTCCCTACCTGACACGGCTCATTTTCCGGGGTTATGAGTTAAATGATGATCGTATGTACCGGTCGGTCAGGAAGTTGTTAGCGGTTACCGGAATGGACATCACAGCTGAGACTTTATACACCATGAAAGGCAGGACGGCGAACGCCATGGTTTGCGGTCTTTTCCGCAAAGCCCGGTACATATTCTTTACCGACAAACTGCTGGAGAAAATGAAGGAAGACGAAATCCTGGCGATATTCGCCCACGAAGTGGCGCATATACGTCACAGGCATTTGTTCAAGATGTTGTTGTCTGGAATTCTGTGGATCTGCGTGATTCAGACCATTTGGTATCTGATGGATTTCAACGCCTACTACGATGCATTGGATGAGTCCCTTAAGGTGTGGGCGCCCGGTTTGATTGGCGGTGTGAATGTGTGGCTAGCTATGGTCTGTGTCATGCTTCCTTTGTCGAGACGTAACGAATACGAAGCAGATGCTACCGCGGCCGGATGGGTGGGGGTGGAATGTTACAGCCGAGCCCTCTACCGCCTGCATCAACTGAATGACCGAATGAAGGCTCCACGGAAGTTTGCCCGTGTTTTCCTGACCCACCCCACGATGCAGAACCGCCTCGACCGCGTTGCACAGTTGAACTCGAAATAGTTGAGTTTTTATCAAATGAGAAGGAATCTCCCCTACATTGAATCTTCTTCGACTATTGGTATTGACGGTGCTTTGCGTCCTGCTCGACCTGCGTTACGTTTTACACGCGGCGTTACCGGACTCTCTCGCGCTGTCCGAATTCTCCAGGATCATAACTACATTCTCTGAAGTGCCTGGCCACTTCCCGGGCGACAACTTCGTTACGAATGAAACATCTTACCTGCACGTTGTTCCGACAGTAGTCGAACTGGGCAAACGCGGCGGCGTCTATATCGGCGTCGGAACGGAACAGAACTTCTCCTACATAGCCGCCTCGAGACCGGATATCGCCTTCATCGTCGACATCCGTCGCGAGAACCTGCTTCAGCATCTGCTCTACAAAGCCCTTTTCACACTGTCCCGGGACCGCTCGTCCTTCCTGGCGATGCTTTTCAGCAGACAGAACCGGAAAGGCGAAACGGTTGTGGTCGGACGACCGGAACGCACGGCCTCCATTACCGGAGTCCTGGAATATATCGAAACGTCAACAATCGCCGACCCCCTGGTATTTGAAGGAAACTGGCAACGGCTCAGCCGTGAAGTAAGACGATACGGTGTCGAAGAACGGGACGACCTGGACAGGATGTATTACATATACCGGTCGTTTTACGAGAAACAACTTTCGATTCGATACGCTGAAACACGGCTGGGAAACGGTTTGTCCTATCCTACGTTCAAAGACCTGATGTCCGGTACGACTGTAGAAGGAGAATTCGCCAGTTTCCTGAGTACTGAAGACACGTTTCGGTTTGTGCGGAGCCTGCATCTCAGAAACCTGATCATCCCCGTCGTGGGAAACTTCGCGGGCGAAAAGACGCTGAGAGCCATCGGCGCTTACGCCGAAGCCCACGATACGCGCATATCCGTTTTCTACGTGTCGAACGTAGAATACTTCCTCATAGACCACTTCTACTACGTTTTCAAATGGTACGTCGCGAATGTCGACGCGCTTCCGATCGATGAAAACAGCCTCATGATTCGTTCATACCTGGGCGTGGAATCCCATCCCAAGAGAGTCGGCCGGCATCTGTCCACGAGTACGGTGCACCATATCAGCACGTTCCTGGAGCGTTTTCGCCAGGGTGAGTATACCCGTACCAAACCGATATGGTGGAGGTTCTGGCCCTGGGACAGTCCCTACTGGTCCGGCGGTGCACACAGTTACTACCATCTGGTCATCATGGGAGACCTGTGTCCTTGAGTGCTCTTACAAACATAAGCCGATATCCACGGCAATGGCTCAGGGTCTTTTACAGTCCCGGGAAGGTATTTGCGGAGCTTGAAACCGAATATTCTGCCGCCGACTGGATTCTGATTCTGATCGTTGTCATGTCGATCGTACTATGCGCCGGGATAGTGACTTTACCTGTTGCGCTCGATACGGAACGGGTGTTGATCGAAACCGAACTCCAGTCCTATTCGGATCTCAGTGCGGATCAACAGTCCACCATTCTTCGCGAGGCATCAAGATTCGACTTTCGGCAGCTCGTCGGTCTTTTGATCATGCCGGCCAGCGTGTGCTTTCTAATAGTCGCGTGGTCTATAGTCGGAAAGCACTGCGGCGAACTGATGTACGGCAAGCTACTGCCGTACGCCAGGGTCCTGCCGGTTACCACCTATGCCTCGCTTGTCCTCGTTCCCGAAGCAATCGTAAAAACCACGCTGGTCCTGCTTTGGGGGTCGCTCGATCCAGCCGTCCATCCAGGCATATTTCTCGATGATGCGGACTTAGAATCCCTACCGGGCATTTTCCTGTCGGGGGTCGACTTTTTCAGTGCATGGTTTCTGTACCTGCTGGGCCTGGGTCTTGCTCGAACTTTCCAGGGATCGGTTACGCTCACCTGGTTCGTGCTGGGACTCGTATGGTGCATGTGGATTGTCATACGCAGGACCATGGAGTTGCTCGGTACGATTTACGTGTAATACGAAGAAACCCACAAATTCATGAAAAAACGGATCGTCATAGCCTGTGTATCGGTCTTTTGTCTCATCGCGGTCTTGCTTTTCTTTGTTTTCAGATCCACGGCTCAGTTAGCCTCCTTCCAGATTCTCGAGGTACGCCATGGATCGATCTCCGAGGTTCTGGCGGAGACGGGCACAATACAGTTCGTCAGGACCGTCGTGGTCAAGCCCACGATATCCGGGGAAGTCAGACATATACACTCCGATGTAGGGGACAGGGTTTCAGCGGGGGATGTACTTGCCGTGATAGAGCCGGATCCGTCCCAGTCTCTTCAGATATCCCGGCAGCGCGCCACGGTTGACGGTGCTAGAATAGATCTTTCAGATCAGGAAATGACCTTCAAGAGAAAGCGTGAGTTGTATGAGAGATCCCTTATTTCTTCCGAGGAATTCGACAAGGCAAAGATCGAAAACACCAGGGCCCGTCACAATCTCAACATGGCGGAGCTCGAACTCAAGATACTGGAACTGAAGGTAAACGTTGAGGCGGACTCGAACAAAACTCATGATGCCGTACGGATACTATCGCCGTTAACCGGTATCGTCATTGCCCGTACGGTGGAAGTGGGTGAGGTCGTAGCTTCAGGCACTTCGTCGTATACCGGTGGTACGGAGATGTTCCGAATCGGCGATCCGGACAGAATGACCGTCAGGTCGGCCATTGGAGAAATCGACGCAGGAAGAGTCAGATCCGGACAGGATGTGCGGATCCGCGTCGATGCCTACCCGGACGCGGTGTACCGTGGCAGGGTCCTGAGGCTGGCCCCGATCGGAGTGCGAAAACCAGGGAGTACGCTTGTCACATTCGATACCGAAATCGTGATAACGAATCCATCGCTGGAATTGCAGCAGGGAATGTCCTGTGATATCGACATCGTGGTGGAGAAAAATGACAGTACGGTTCTTGTGCCCGTTTCTTCAGTTATGGAAATGGAAGATCACATGGATGCAGTCATTGAACAGAAGGACCCCGCGTTGACAGGACAGGCGCCTGGCAAGCGACACATGGTTTACCGTTGTACTTCAGCAGATCCTGAAAATGTGAAATGTCCGGAAGCAGATATGGAGTCCTCCATGGTCGAGATTGGTATCGAATCGACCGAAAACGTGGAGATCCTGTCCGGTCTCGCACCGGGCGCTTACGTCGCGCTGAACGCAAGAGCGGTTCATACCGCACTGAACTCGAAACACTAATAAACTTCCACAGATCCAATCAATTATGTCAGTAACGCACCATTTCCATTCGGTGTTTACCAATTTCGTCCACTACCGGTTGCGGTCAGTTTTGACGTTACTGGGGATCGCGGTCGGCATAGGCGCCGTAACCGGAATCATTTCGATCGGCGAAGGGCTTCACGATATGGTGATGCAGGAGTTCGAATCCATGCGTGGCGGTACCATGGTATGGGTGAGTCCATCCAGATTCGTAAACCGGGATGGCCGTTGGATAGAGGTTTCGGATTACGAACTTCTCGGTTGGCAGGATGTACTGGAAATCGGGCGAAGATCGAACGCGGTACGCCAATTGGTTCCTGCCGCGATGTTGAATGCGGATCTCAGGTACGCGAAAGTGTCCTATGGCGGGATGTTGTACGGCACGACACCCTCGTTTTTGGATATGTATGATTGGTCGGTATCAACGGGTCGATTCATAATAGACCGCGATGTCAATCACTGGCGCAAAGTCTGTGTTCTGGGCGATGAATTGGCTGCCAAGCTGTTTGACGATGCCATTCCAGTCGGCAAGGAGTTGAAACTGAATGGGCAGAGGTTTACCGTGATCGGCGTCATGCAGCCCAAGACCGTTTTCAACGAAAGCTGGGGAAACCGGGTCTTCATTCCCATTACAACGGTCCAGAAACGGATGCTCGGACATGAAGGCTTCGATCAGCTGTCCATAAAAGTAGTGGATACGAGTATGATGGAAGACGCTGTGGTCGACATCGAGGCTGCCTTGAAAACAAATCACGGAGATGCGGCTGGGTTCGACATAGTCAGCGGAAAGAACGCGATGGACCAGATTGGCGGTGTCATAAATGCTGTTAAATCGTCGATTGCGGCGGTAGCGGGCATCTCACTGATGGTGGGCGGTATCGGGATCATGAATATGATGCTGGTTTCCGTTACGGAACGGAGGCGGGAAATAGGTATAAGGAAGTCGGTCGGGGCAAAACATATCGACATCGTGAATCAATTTACGCTGGAAGCCATAAGTATTAGTGCTTTAGGAGGGATACTGGGAATTTCGATGGGACTGGGCCTCGGATCTATCTTCTCTTTCGTCTTGAATCAGACCCTGGATCTCAGTTTCTCGAGCGGAACGTCGGTTTCCAATGTCCTCGTCTCGTTGGCAATTTCACTGACAATTGGTCTTTGTGCCGGCATTTATCCTGCCTTGAAAGCATCGCAGTTGAGCCCGGTGGATGCGATGAACCAGGAGTGAGTCCCGTGTACCCTGCCTGCAATGTTCGCACAGCCTGAATGAAGCATAATCAGCACGGTATACCCGTGTAAAACACCGACCGCACGTAATTCAAGCCGCGCGCATATTCCAACTGCACGTTATTCCAGCCGCGCACTATTCGAGCCGCGCGCTACTCCACCCTCCCCACCCGCTCCACCCGCTCCTGAAGCGTCGGATGCGTTCCCAGTTTCGCCAGGAACTTCCGCGGCGGTTTCAGCTGGTCGTTCAATTGGTGCAACCGGTGCAGGAACTGCTTGTACTGGCTTACGCCCACCCACCGGGCGGCGGTCGCGTCCGCCTGGTATTCGTGCCGCCTCGAAAGTGGGAACAGCACGAGGAACATGAGCAGGTAGATGTTTGCGAAGCCAACGCCAAAATACAACGCGGTTTTCCAGATTTCCCGTAACGTTTCGAAGTAGGCGTGGTAGCCGACCAGCCATAGTAATACCTGGACCCCCAGCACCCATAGCAAGATGGTCAGCCAGAACCTGAGCGAGTGCCGGTGCCGCCGGTGGGCCAGTTCGTGGGCCAGGACCGCCATGATCTCCCCTTCGTTCATTCGCTCCAGGAGCCTGTTGGTAATGAAGATGTACTGTGCCTTGCGGAAGAGGCCGGCCACCACGGCGTTGACCGTTTTACCCTTTATGGCGTAGATCCTGTCGGGACTGATGTCCATCCCGATCACGGATTTCAATCGCTCCAGGGAGCGGCCGACCCGCTCGTCCTTCAGCTCGTAGCCGCGATAGACGAGACGTATGATGTAAGGCGCACAGCTGAACGAAACGGCATTGCCGATGGCCGCGGACAGGACGACCAGGAAGATGAACGGAATCGAACCGACCTCCGCGAACCCCGGAGCGAAATCCTCGAGGGTACGGTGCAAGTAGACTATAGAAAGCAGGATAATGAGCGACCCGATCATCATACCGCTCACTATAAATGCCCCGAACAGGCCGACTTCGGCCAGCTTCTCGCGCCAGTTCAGCCGGATCGTATCGTCTTCGGCCTGATCCGGGCCGGCCGCATGCGTTCGTTCGTTTTCTGATGGTATGTCGGTTCCGATACTGTGCACGATTCATCCTCCGGCTGAATGGGTCTTAAAAAGGTCTGGCGATCAGGGCTGTCACCCCCATCCGGCGTCTCTAACTCCGGGTATACCGAAGCGCGGGTCAGGCCTCACGGTGAACCAACAGTGACCATGCAGGTTCACGGGATTCCCGTTCGCCGATCCTGTTGAGATTAAACCAAATCGGCTATAATATCACGCATAACATACGTGTGCAAGTCTAAATTTGTGCGAGGACCGGCCGGGGATCCCGTCCCGTTCCCCCTAACGCTTGACATGGACCGGTTTTTGCCCCTTCGTCATGGAGCTGCCGAGTCGTCGTATGGACAGGATGGTCAACGGACAATTTGAACTGAGCCACGGGGTGCCACGCATGAGATGGACAACTACGAAGGCCGTCTTCCTCCTCCCTGCGGCGGCTACGATCTATGTCCCGGGCGCGATTCTGTGGGTAGCGGCCGGCACACCGGGCGCGCTTTCGCCGGCGGAACCCGCGCAGGTCCGGTTCTGGATCGGGATCGCGATGGCGGTGGACGGCCTGTTCCTGGCGGCCTGGACCATGACGCTGTTCGACAGGATCGGGAAGGGCACGCCGGCGCCGTGGGCGCCGCCCGAGAAGCTGGTCGTCCTCGGCCCCTACCGTCACGTGCGAAATCCCATGAATTCGGGTATGGTGCTCATACTCGGCGCCGAAGCCCTGCTCTTCGGTTCATGGCACCTGGCGGTCTGGATGTGCGTGTTTTTCGCGGTGTGCGCGATCTACTTCCCGTTCTACGAGGAACCGGGCCTCGAGCGCCGGTTCGGCGAACCCTACCGGCAGTACAAGGCAAACGTGCCGCGCTGGATACCGAGATTGCGGCCCTGGGAGGGGGCGTGAGCACGACTGAGGCGAGGATCCGAATTGCCGGTTCGTTATTGCGGTTAAGTTATGAACCCCTCAGTCCCTGGCTCTTTCTCTCACTCCGTCCTCCCGCCGATCACGAGCAGGAAAGCGCTGTCCTCAAGTGCCTTGACGCGGTGCGGAAGGTGAGCGGCGCACACCGCGGAATCTCCCGTCTTCAGATACAGAGGATCCTCCTGGGATTCTGTAGAGAACTCCAGGTGGCCGGAAAGCGTGGTTACGGTGATCGGTCCCGGCGCTTTGTGTTCGTGAAGCACAGCCTGGTCCTTCAGCACCAGCAAGACCACAGTCATTTCGTCACTTCGGGCCAGTGAGAGGGAATTGCGTCCCGTGCGGCCGATGACTTCTTCGCTCATGAGTTGATCCGCCAGTTTCAGCAGAGAAAACGACTCAACAGTGGAGCTTGTGATTTCGACAGGCCTGAAGGGTCGTTGAAGCGCCTGATGCACAGGAGTGCCTCCTTCTTTAAGCGGGGGTATATCCAGGTGAGGTCAGGGGTGGAACGACACGCTTATACACTGATGCTTGTACACTGATGCTTATACACTGATGCTTATACACTCATGCTTATATACTGATGTAAGATCGCCGTTATTCCGGGAACGGTCAAGGCATCTCATCTTCAGGCCAAATCGGAATCAACACGGCGATTCTGTTTTGAATGAAACAGCGCCATGCATACCATATCAGTGTAGTGATTTCACGTTTCAGACATGCTCGCGTTCAGCCGACCGGGAATTGGAAAAATGATGAAGGCCGCCAATTTACCGACCATTTGCGACCGGGATTCGCTGACAGAAGCAGGCCGCCGCTTCGCAGATCGCGTTCGTAGTCTAATCGCCGGGATCTTCTGCTTTCCGGCGGCTCTGATCCTGGTCGGCCTGGTCGTTCTGCCGCTCGCTGCCTGCAACGGCAATGGCGAGACGCCCGCGTCCACCTCCGACTGCGTGACCTGCCACCAGGATGCCACGCCCGGTATCGTCAAGGACTGGGAACTCAGCACGCACAGCACGAATGGGGTGGACTGCGTGATGTGTCACGGCGGCGAGCACCGCACGGAAGAGGACGCGCACCTGGCCGGGGTTGCCACGCCCGACGTGTGCGCCACGTGCCACCCGATCCAGGTGGAGCAGTTCGCGGGGGGCAAGCACGCCCTCGCCTGGGTCAGCATGAACGCCATGCCGACGACGCACTTTCTGCCCATGGCCCTGACCGAGGGCATGAAGGGCTGCGGCGGATGCCACCGCATCGGCCTCAAGACCGAAGAGGAAATCAAGACGATCAAGGCGCAGGACGGGCTGTTCGGCCTGTCGTCCTGCGACGTTTGCCATACCCGCCATCTCTTCTCGGTGAAGGAGGCCCGGGAGCCCCAGGCGTGCAGGACGTGCCACATGGGCTTCGACCATCCCCAGTGGGAGATGTACTCGTCCTCCAAGCACGGCGTGCGGCACCTGCTCAAGCAGAACGGCACGCTGCCGGAACATGCCCAGGCGCCCACGTGCCAGACCTGTCACATGCCCGAGGGAGATCACGGCGTGCGGACCGCCTGGGGGTTCCTGGCCGTCCGCCTGCCCATGCCCGAAGACCCGCAGTGGGCGGAGGACCGGGCAACGATCCTCCAGGCCCTCGGGGTACTGGACCCGGACGGCAACCCCACCCCGAGGCTGGAGGTGGTCAGGCAGGCCGACGTGGCCCGGCTGACCCAGGAGGACTGGCAGCGGGAGCGCGACCGCATGACCGGCATCTGCGAACAGTGCCATTCGGGCAATCTCGTGCGGGCGGAGCTCGAAAAGGGTGACGAGATGATCCGCGAGACCGACCGGCTCCTTGCCGAGGCCATCCGCATCGTCTCCGCGCTTTACCGGGACGGGATACTGGTCCGGCCGGATCATTACGCTTACGACTATCCCGACCTGCTGGCATTCCACGACGCGCCTTCGACGATCGAGCAGCGGCTCTTCAGGATGCACCTGGAACATCGCATGCGGGCGTTCCAGGGGACCTTCCACAACAATCCGGATTATGCGCTGTGGTACGGCTGGAGTGAGATGGTGCAGGACCTGGCCGAGATCAAATCGCTCGCCCGGGACCTTCGTGAAGACGCATCGCAACGGGGACAGGAGCCGAACTGAGTGGCCGGATTGACCGGATTGGCTGGCGCGACCGATGCAACCGAAGCGACCTGGGATAGGAGTCGAACCGATTGACCGGATTGACCGGATTTACCGTCAGCCTCATCTTTTTGGCGGCCGTCACGCTCGCCATGATCGCAGTGGTCCTGAGACGCCCGGAACTTACCGCCTCGGCCGGCGGCACGCTATTTGCCTTTTTCACGTTTTTCGTGCTGCCCGGCGTGGCGCTCCTCGGCGGGACCGTTCAGCACTACGAGCAGGCCAAGTCGACCGAATTCTGCGTCTCCTGCCATATCAACCAGCCTTTCAAAGAGAGCCTGTATATCGACGATGGGCGGTTTCTGCCCGCCGCCCATTTTCAAAATAAGCGGATCCCCGCGGACCGCGCCTGCTACGCCTGCCATTCGGACTACACCATGTTCGGGGACGTGGACGACAAGATCCGGGGCGTGCGGCACGTCTGGCACAACGTCTGGGGGACCTGGTCGGAGCCTGTCGCGCTGTACGAGCCTTTCGAGAACACGGCCTGTCTCGAATGTCACGCGGGCGCGCGATCGTACGAGGAGCATCCGGACCACCGGCCTTATCTGCGTGAGCTCATCGACGGCACCAGGTCATGCGTGATGTGTCACAACCTCGTGCACGAGGTGGACAGGATGGATCG
>CAZZNP010000076.1:0-3088 GCA_964655785.1 uncultured Gemmatimonadota bacterium | reverse complement strand
GGCCTCCCCGGCCTGGTTAACATCTCCCGGCTTCTCTCGGAACCGAACGACGGACGTCACGGGCATACAACGCCAGTTTCCGCAATCATCGCCGGACTCGTTCAACGTCACGACGCCCGTCTCCGCCAGTCGTCGCACGTGGTACAGCACCCGGGCATCCGTAACGTCCAGGGTCTCGGAGATCTCCGTCACCGTCTTGCCTTCTCGAAGGATCTCGAGCATGCGCAGGCGAAGGGGATCGGCGAGCACGCCGGCGCGTTCGTCCTCGATGACTATTTTGGCGTTCTCGGGGTCGGTTCCCGTGCTATCGGACTCGTCGACTGAGAAGGTGATTTCACGCCACCTGGTCATTCGGGTTCTCCTTGATTGTCAGGCCGCAGGTCGAGGCGCGGTCTTTCGATATCATGGCATATAAAACCCAGGTAATTCTCCGGATTGATAACCTGGAACGCACTGTCGGGATAAGCCCCGCGCCAGGCACCCGGCGCCCGGTTTGGCCTGGTGGACCATTTCATTTCCGTCGCGAGCAGCCGCCCGCCCCATTCCTCGACCAGGTCGATCTCCTGGCGGTCGTAGGTACGCCAGAAGTAGCTTTCGGCCAGGCGGCCGTTGTACAGGTTGTACTTCATCCGCTCAACCAGGACGTAGCTTTCCCACAGAGACCCCACGTCGTCACGCATCGCCAATGGGTTGAAGTTGTTGATCAGCCCGTTCCGGACGCCGTTGTCGTAGAAGTAGTATCTCCGGCTCTTGGTTATTTCCTTTCGCAGGTTGCGTCTGAAGCCGCTGCGGCTGTAAAGAATATGGTATTTTACGAGCAGGTCCAGATAGCGGTCCACGGTGTTCGCGCTCATGCCAAGCTGGATGCCCAGTTCGGAAGTCGAAATCTGTTGTCCGATCCGGAAGGCGAGCAGTTGCAGCAATCTGGTCAGCTTGTCCGCATGACGTATACCCTCGAACTGGAGCATGTCTCTGAAAAGCCAGGAAGCAATCAAATCCTTCAGATAGCGTTGGCGGTCTTCGTTCGAGTCCATGAGGACGACCTCAGGATACGATCCGTAGATCAACCGCTGTTCGAGATGGGCCCTGGTCTGGTGCGCTGACTCCCGTTCCTGGATTTCCAGTTGGGCCAGGGGCAGAAGCAGCAGGGTATGCTTGCGGCCGGTCAGGGGCTCGCCGGTTTGCCGGGCCAGGTCGAAGGAAGAAGAGCCCGTAGCGATGATCCGTAGCCCCTCGACGTGATCGGCCAGCAGCTTGAGATTCAGCCCGATTTCCCGGATATGCTGCGCTTCGTCGATAATCAGTGTACGTCGCCGCCCGACGAAGGACGTCAGTTTGGCCAGGGATTGACTCTCCAGGTATTCCCGGACCACGATATCCTCCCCCGTCACGAGCAGGGCATCGGGGTCGTGTTTCCGAATGTAGCGCTTTATCAGCGTGGTCTTGCCCACCCTCCTGGGACCGTAAACCACGACGACTTTTCCCGGTGTAACCCGTTGAGCGAGACGGGCGAGTTGCGCTTGAGGAATGTATAAACCTGTCGTCATATTGATATAATTAGTGTTAATTGTATCAGTAAACAAGGGATATTTTTGATAAGATGTCATTATTTGAAATCTGCAACGCGATCGTTTAACCGCCTTGATAGCTGTCTGAGTTTCAATTTTCCTTAAAACACTTGACATAGCAGACAAATGTCTGTTTTATGGGTTTTCAGGCGCTCGTTATTGACGCGTCCCGGCCCGTTTGGCGTGCCGATTGTTTAACGCGCAGTATCGTTTTGACGTGCCGTTCTGGTGCGCCGGCCCGTTTCGCCGGCCTGTCGCGTTGGCTCATTTCGCCGGCCCGTTTCACTGACCTATCGCGTTGGCTCATTTCGCCGGCCCGTTTCACCGGCCTGTCGCGTTCTGGTGCGGCCGGTCCATTTCGCCGGTATTCGCTGGCCTATCGCGTTGGCTCATTTCGTCGACCCGTTTCACTGACCTGTTCCACCGTCCCTGGGAGGCCATCATGGCCTACACATCGCCTGGAGAGACCCGGAAGAAGATATACGACTTCGTGCGGGACCGGATCCTGAGCGGCATGCCGCCCACCACCCGGGAGGTGCAGCGCGCCTTCGGGTTCCGGGCGGTCCAGTCCGCCCGCCAGCACCTTGAGCGGCTGGTGGCCGAGGGGAAGCTCGCCAAGACCGGCGGCAGGTCGCGGCCCTACCGGCTGCCGGAGTTCGGCAAGGCCAGCCCTTCCCAGTTGGTGCCCATGCTGGGGCGCGTCCAGGCGGGCGAGTTGACCGAAGCCATGGAGGATCCGCCGGAGTACATCATGGCGCAGACGCGATTCGACGACGATGAGCTCTTCGCGCTGACCGTGGAGGGGGAGAGCATGCTGAATGCCGGCATCCTGCCGGGCGACATGGTGATCGTGCGCCGGCAGCCGACGGCCAGCCCGGGGGACATCGTGGTGGCTCTGATGGGCGACGAGGCGACGGTCAAGCGGTACCGGGAGCGGGACGGGCGCGTCGAGCTGCATCCGGAGAACGAGGCTTTCAGCCCGATCATCCCCCGGGAGGACGGCGCGCCGTTTTCGCTGCTGGGCAAGGTCATCGAGGTGCGGCGGAGCGTTGAGTAGGACGGCCATCCCGGCGCATCGCGCAGGGCACGCCGAACCGGACGCGCGAACAGGGAAATCAGATCAACGTATTGAATAAGCCATCGAACAGTCGAAGGGAAACTCATGTCGTCCCTGCGGGACCGGGATCTGCAGGATCTCGAACCCTATTTCACGCGGATGCCCGTCAAGAAACAGGAGGAGCAGCCTTGCTGGTCGCGGGCCCAGTTGGCCGGGCGGTTCTGCGAGCTCTCGTCCGTCCCCGGCACCGCCCTTTTGACGGCCGCCTTCCGGCTGGTGCTGGACGCCCAGCTCGAGGGCGAACCGGCGGCCTGGATCACGGCGACGCCGGACACCTTCTTCGCGCCGGACGCGGCGGAGAGCGGCGTGGACCTGGACGCCCTGGTGGTCATCCGCGTGCCGGACGCCCGGGCCGGACGGCCTGCATTAACATCCGGGCGCTGCCGCTGCAGCTCCTGCTGCG
>CAZZNP010000075.1:7597-17171 GCA_964655785.1 uncultured Gemmatimonadota bacterium | reverse complement strand
GATCACGCCGCCGGCCGGCACGGCCATGACCACCGCCCGCCACAGCACGAAGATCGTCCGGTCGATCAGCGAAGTGTACAGCACGCGAAGGATGCTGGGACGGCGGTAGGGCGGGAGTTCCAGCGTGAAACTGCTGGCTTCGCCCCGCAGGAAGGAACGGGACAGTATGGCCGAGACCAGCAGGGTCGTCGCGGCGCCGATCAGGACGATGAGGACCAGGGATCCGGCCGCGGCCATGGCCGCGAAGGCCGGCGGGAACGCCGCCGCCACGAAGAGGGTGGCCAGAATGATCAGCGTGGGCCACCTGCCGTTGCAGGGCATGAAGTTATTGGTCAGGATGGCGATCAGCCGCTCACGCGGCGAGTCGATGACCCGGCAGGCCACGACGCCGGCCGCGTTGCAGCCCAGGCCCATGCTCATGGTGAGCGCCTGTTTGCCGTGAGCGCCGGCCTTCTTGAACAGCGCGTCCACGTTGAACGCCACACGGGGGAGGTAGCCCAGGTCTTCCAGTATGGTGAATATGGGGAAGAAAATCGCCATGGGCGGAAGCATGACGGCAATCACCCAGGCCAGCCCCCGGTAGACGCCGTGCCAGATGAAACCCGTCACCCACCAGGGCATGCCCAGGGCCTCGAAGAGTTCCACGCCGCGCGCACCCAGCCAGAAGAGCCCCTCGGCCAGCATGGCGGACGGCACGTTCGCCCCCGAAATCGTGATCCAGAAGACGACGCCCAGTAGCAGGGCCATGAAGGGCAGTCCCCAGACCTTTGAAGTGACGATGCGGTCCAGCTTCTGGTCCCAGGGATAGGAAGCACTCTCGTCCGTGCGGACCACCTTCCGCGAAATGGACTCGGCGTCCTGGTAGATGGCCTCCACGATCTCGTCGCGATAGGATCCTTCCAGTCCCCGTTGCATTTCCTGCACCCGGCCCAGAATGTCCTCGCCGGTTGTGGGTTTCGTCGACGTTTCGCTCATATCCCTCAATCCTTATTCCGTGTATCCGACTGGACGCCCATCCGGCCGAATTCGCCCAGTTCAAGGGCCTGTCGGACCCGGTAGTCGCCGTCGAGCAGCCTGAAGGCGATCCAGCGGGGGTTCGGCAGGTCCGGATACGACGACTGCAGCATGCCCGTGATCGTATCCACCGTCCGGTCGAGCTCATCGCTGCCCGTTATGCGCCGCGGCGCGTTCTTGATCGTACCCTGGATCACGTCCGCGACGGTACGCATCAACAGGCCCAGCCCCTCCTTCTTCCGGGCCGATACCGGCACGACCGGCACGCCCAGCTCCCGGGAGAGCGAACGGTGATCCACCGAGATCCCCTTGCGCTCGGCTTCGTCCATCAGGTTCAGGCAGACTACCGCTTTGTCCGTGATCTCCAGCACCTGGAGCACCAGGTTGAGATTCCGCTCCAGCATGGTGGCGTCCACGACGATCAACGTACAGTCCGGCCGGCCGAAGAGGATGAAATCCCGGGCAATCTCCTCGTCGATGGATGCCGAGAGCAGGGAATAGGTACCGGGCAGGTCGATCATCTTGTACCTGTTGCCATTGAACTCGAAACCACCCTCGGCCCGGTTCACCGTCTTCCCAGGCCAGTTTCCCGTATGCTGCTTCAATCCGGTCAACGCGTTGAAGACCGTGCTCTTTCCCACGTTCGGGTTACCCGCCAGGGCGATGACATAGTCCCATCGGTCCAGCGTAATGCCCATCTGCACCAGGTTTTCCTGGAGCGCGCACGACGCGCAGTCGTGTCCGGGCGGCGCGGCCTGTGCGGGCGATGTGAGCGGCGCGGCCGGAGCGTCCGGTGCGGGTGGACCAGGCTGTCCATGGGGGCCATGAGGTGCGGATGACCCAGTCGGCGCGGAATCTGTACTCATGGGGTGATCTCCCTTTCCTGCCCTGGTTCTCCATCGATCATGATCATATCGGACTGTTCACGGCGCAGCGCGATGACCGTATTGCGCACGCGGTAAGCCGTGGGATCGCCGAAGGCGCTCTGCATGACCCGCTCGACGCGGGCGCCGGGCGTGAGTCCCAGGTCCAGGAACCTCCGGCGGGTCAGACCCTGGCAGGCCGGTGACAATCCGACAACGCGGCCCGGTTCGCCGTGTTTCAGCGTCGTGAGCGGGACGCCGGACGGTTCGACCCGGTCGACGGGCGCCTCCCGGACGGATATGTTCGCCGCGACGACCGGCGCCAGCACGTGTTCGTCTTCTGGCGTTCCGATGACCAGGCGCACTGAGGAGGCGTCCAGGACCGTGATCAACATGCCGGGATGGAAATCCTCGGCGATGATCTGGGCATACACTTCCGGAGGTTCGTCTTCAATATGCACGATTTGCGCCGGCACGCCCGCCGGCCATTCGACGAGTTTCTGGCTTTCGATCTCCTTCATGTCGCCGGCGGCGTTCGGGATCGGATCTCCCTGGGGATCGAAGGCCGGATGGCCCATGTCGGCATCCATCTTGTCCACCTGCGCCTCGCTCACCGTATGCTCGAGCTGGTGGGCGCGGGCGTGTATCTGCTCCCTTGGCACGGAGGTCTCGTCGGCCAGGTACCGCTCGAACAGGCGGTGCGCCCGGACGATCTGGAGCGCCCAGCGATGGCCCGCGGCCGTGAGCCGCATTCCCTGGCCCGTCACGGCCACCAGGTCCAGTTGCGCCATGCGGTTGACCAGGACCAGGGTGTGTTTCGTCGACGTGCCCAAGGTATTGGAAAGGGATTCCACGTACGCCGGACGCCCGTCGTGCTGAAACTGGTGCAGATGAGCAAGCGCGTCCTCGATGGCCTGTCGGGAATGCAGCCAGCGCCTGCGCCGTATCCGCCAGAACAGTCCGTATTGCGGCATGAAGACCGCGCCGATTGCGATAAGTAAGATTATCCCGGTCATGATCCTTCCTGCCGTTCGTTTCTCATTTCGCCTGCCGGTACGCGTTCGACCAGGACGCTGCGGGTGACCTGGTGCCCGACGTGTTGTTCCTCGCCGTCGACGCGCAGAAACATGGGGCCGTCGAAGGGCTCCTTGCTCATGACTTCCACGATGCTCTGCGGCCGGAGACGGAGCTTGGCCAAATACCGGAGCAGCGCGGGATCCGTGTCCGTCACGCGGCGAACGACCACGGTACGGCCAGGTTCCATGTCGGACAGCCTTTCGTAGTCTGCGCTGGCAATGGACCCGTCTTTGGCCGGTATGGGCGAACCGTGGGGGTCCGTCGTCGGGTAACCCAGCATAGCGTCGATCTTGTCCTCGAACTCTTCGGAGATCACGTGCTCGAGGCGTTCCGCTTCCGCGTCTACCTGGTCCCAGGTAAAGCCGAGCGCTTCCGCCATGTACACCTCCAGCAACCGGTGATGACGAATGATTTCGAGGGCGATCTTCCGACCGGCGTCGGTCAGCCTGATCGCCTGGTAGGGCCGGTGTTCTACCAGGCCGGTCTCCGCCAGCCTCTTCATCATGTTGGTGACGGAGGCGGCCGATACGCCCATCCGGTCCGCAATGGCATTGGTCGACGCGGCTTCCGCGTTCTCCTGAAGCTTGTAGATGGCTTTAAGGTAATCTTCGGTTGCGGGCGTGGGCATGAGCACTTCCGAAAACAGGCTTCGCCGTCGCATCGGGCGTCGCTTGAAATGGCACGGTGTTATTTTTAGACTAGGCTAAATATATAGTTAAGCAATGCATGTGTCAATGATTAGATACTAAAAAAGTTAAAATCGATCCCGATGGAAACCGGTAAGTCCATCCGGGGATCACGCGCCGGAATGTAACAATACCCTTGTTTCCGGTGGAATACTGACCTTATATTCGGACTGCCGAAGCGCCGCAGGCCAGCGTGATACGACCTTGGGAGACGTGATGACCGGACGTACTGTTCTCGTCGTGGTGGACGACCTGTTTTTCTCTTCGAAAATCGGAGAGACCATACGCCAACTGGGCGGCGAACCGCGCTTCGCGGCGGAAGCGAGCGAAATCCCGGATGATCCGGATTGCGGCCGGCTGGCCGCGATCATCGTGGATCTGGACCTTGCCCGTACCGACCCGGTGGAATTGATCGCTCACCTGAAGAATAGTGAAGCGACCGGGGGAATCCCGATGATGGCCTACGGCCGGCATACGCGGCCCGAAGCCTTCGCGCGCGCCAGGGAAGCGGGCTGCGAACGGGCCGTGCCGAGGTCGGAGTTCGTCAAGCGACTGCCGGAGTTCATCGAATCCAGTTGGCGGCAAATCCGCAACGCGCCTTGAAAAGCGCCGGGACGTAATCCAGACATGACCAATAAACAGATCGGCAAAATACTCAGCCAGATCGGCTCGCTGCTCATCCTGCAGGGTGAGAACACCTTCAAGACCCGCGCCTACGCCAATGCCGCGCGCAAAGTGGAAACCCTCTCCGAGCCGGTGGAGAACATGGTGCGCGAGGACCGGCTGGAGCATGTGCCCGGCCTGGGCGCGTCCATGGTTCGCCACATCACCGAACTCGTCCGGGACGGGCAGTCTAGCTATCACCAGTCCCTCGTGGGGACGGTGCCGGGCGGATTCCAGGAAATGCTTACCATATCGGGCCTCGGCGCAAAGAAAATCAGGACGATATACGACCATCTCGGCATCGATTCCGTGGGCGAGCTGGAATACGCCTGCCGGGAGAACCGGCTGGTAAAATTGAACGGGTTCGGTGCAAAGACTCAGGAGCGCGTGCTTAAGGGTATCGACCTGATCAAGCGATCGCGCGGTTTCCACCTCCTCGACCGGGCGTTGAACGAGGCGAAGACCCTGGCGGACGACCTGTTGCGGCACCCCGACGTCTGGCGCGTCGAAGTGGCGGGCGACGTCAGGCGCAGGATGGAAGTCATCAGCGAGATCGATCTTGTCGTCGGCCACCCCGACCGGGACGCCATCAGGGCCATTCTGGATCGATTCGGCCAGGTGCAGGCGGATGAAGGCCAGCACTTGACCGTCATCGGATCATCGGGACTGCCCGTGCGAGTGCACTGCGTACCGGACGAGACCTTTGCCGTAACGCTCTATCACTGGACCGGCAGCGACGGCCACCGGACCCGGATCGCCCGGCACGCCGACGACCGGGGGTTCACCATTACTGACAGGCACGTCATCCACGACCGCGCCGTGATACCCTGTTCCGACGAATCCGCGATCTATGACATGCTCGGCCTGCAGTTCGTCCCCCCGGAACTGCGGGAAGGGGGCGAGGAAGTAGTCCGTGCCGCGGAGAACCGGTTGCCGGAACTGCCGGTCAGGGCGGATATCCTCGGCGTGATCCATAACCATACCTCCTATAGCGACGGGATGCACAGCCTCCGGGAAATGGCCGAGGGCGCCCGTAAGCGGGGCTTCGGCTATATCGCGGTCTGCGATCACAGCCGCACCGCCGCCTATGCCCATGGACTGAGCGTCGAACGGGTATTGGAACAGCAGGAAGAAATCGACGCCCTGAACGCCTGGTACGACGATTTCCGCATCCTCAAGGGCATCGAGTCCGACATCCTTCCCGACGGCAGCCTGGATTACCCCGACGAGGTCCTGGCATCCTTCGACCTGGTCGTGGCTTCCGTGCACTCCGTGTTCAATATGTCTGAAGCCGATATGACCGAACGCATGGTCAGGGCGATCCGGAATCCGCACACGACCATACTGGGACACCCCACGGGCCGGCTGCTGCTGGCGCGGGACGGCTATCCGGTGGACGTGGTCCGCCTTATCGACGAAGCCGTCGCCCATGACGTTGCCATCGAGGTCAACGCCAATCCCCACCGCCTCGATTTGGACTGGAGGCATCTCGAGTACGGCATGGCCCGGGGCGCAAGGTTCAGCATCAGCCCCGACGCCCATCACGTGGACGAACTGGATTACGTGGACTATGGACTATCCATGGTCCGCAAGGGCGGAGTAACGGCGGACCGGTTACTGAACCGGCTGACGGCGGATGAACTGATCCGTTTGAAGTCCGGGAGTCTAAGCACGGCGGCGAGTTGACCGGCCGGTCGAGGGCCGTACCGGAAGCCCTTGCGCATGCCGCCGGCTCATCGGCCCGGCTGGATCATCGGCCCATCGGCCCGGCTGGATAGCTGGCCCATCGGCCCGGCTGTATCATCGGCCCATCGGCTGGATCATCGGCCCATCGGCTGGTCCCCAGGAGCGACTTGAATATGCCGAGCAGGAAAGCCCAGCGGGAACGAATGGAAGAGGCGCTGGGCCGTCTGAAGAAGACCTACCCCGCCGTGGCCCCGGCATTGCATTTCACCACGCCCTTCCAGCTGCTTGTCGCGACCATCCTGTCGGCCCAGTGCACGGACAAACAAGTAAACGTCGTCACGGAATCGCTTTTCGAGAAGTATCCTGAACCCGGCGACTATCTGGACGCCGCGCCCGAAGAACTGGAAGCGGATATATTCACCACCGGCTTCTACCGCAACAAGGCGGCCAATATCCGCAAATGCTGCCGGGCATTGATCGATCTCCACGACGGCGAGGTGCCCTCCGGCATGGAAGATCTGACGAATCTGGCCGGGGTGGGCCGGAAGACGGCCAACGTCGTGCGAGGAAACGCATTCGGTATTCCGGGGATCGCGGTGGATACCCACGTGAAACGGCTTTCCGGTCTCCTCGGCTTTTCGAAGCACACCGATCCGGACCGGATCGAATACGACCTGATGAAAGTCGTGCCGGAATCGGACTGGACCGGCCTGGGGCATCTCATGGCGGCCCACGGCAGGAAGACCTGCGTAGCCCGCCGGCCGAAATGCGACGAATGTGTCCTGAGCGACCTTTGCCCATCGGCAAAGTAAGCGCCTTTGGCCACGGTGACCGCTGTTTTGGGTGTTCAACAGGATATCCGGCCGGTATATTTCCGGTACCTCGCCCCCAACGCCCGCGCAGGATTGCCGCCACAGACCGCGCGGGATGCGCGGGGTTAGGGCCGGACAGGCCGGGCCGGTTTCGCCCGCGCAGGATGCCTACGCCGGCCCGCGCAGGGAGCCGCCTACACGGGGAAGACCCGGCCCGAGATGACGGGGAATGCTAAATGCGAAATTTAATACTGGTAGTGGACGACGAACCCGATATCGTAGAAATCATACAGTACAACCTGGAGAAATCGGGCTTCGACGTCACCGTGGCGGCGGATGGCCCCTCCGCCCTTGAAAAGGCCCGTGACGAAACCCCCGATCTCATCGTGCTCGACCTCATGCTGCCCGGTCTTGAAGGCACCGACGTTTGCCGCATCCTTAAACAGGACGAACGCACGCGGTCCATTCCCATCCTGATGCTGACCGCGAAAAGCGAGGAAATAGACCGTATCATCGGCCTCGAGCTGGGGGCGGACGACTACGTGGTCAAGCCCTTCAATCCCCGGGAGATCGCCCTGCGCATACGGAACATCCTCCGTCGCCGCACCGAGCCGGAAACATCGGGCCCGGCCCGGGCGGGGCCCCTGGTCATCGACGTGGAAGGCCATCACGTGTCCGTATCGGGCCGTACCGTGTCCCTGACCGCCACCGAGTTCAAACTGCTGGTCATCCTCTATCAGCGCCGCGGCAGGGTACAGACAAGAGAAGAGCTGCTCGACGTGGTCTGGGGATATGACTACATGGGTTACGGCCGTACCGTGGACGCCCACATCAAGCGCCTGAGAGAGAAACTCGGCGAAGCCGGCGGCATGGTGGAAACGGTACGCGGGGTGGGTTACCGCTTCACCAGGTAGGCCGTGTCATGCGATTTTCGCTCCAGACAAAGATCATGGTTGGCTACCTCGCCTTCACCCTCGTGGTGGCGGGCGCGGTGTACATCTACCTGAACACCTCCCTGCGGGACGATGTCAGCGACCATACCCGCCGGCAGTTGCTCAATGACGCGCGCCTGATCCAGTCCTACCTCGAGAACGCGCCCCGTCTTTCACTTTCCCCCGAAACCATCGATCCGATCGCAGACCGCCTGGGAGAACAATGCGGGGCCCGGGTGACGGTCGTGACCGACGACGGCATCGTGGCCGGCGATTCGTCCATTCCCCTTTCCTCCGTTCCCAACATGGAGAACCATGGCGACCGCCCTGAAATCCTGCAAGCCGTCGCGTCGGGAATCGGAAACAGCATACGTTACAGCAATACGCTGGAGACCGACATGGCCTACGTCGCGGTGCCCTTTCGGACCGAACAGGCAAGGGGCGTCGTGCGTGTTGCGCTGCCCCTTCAGCAGTTCCAGTGGATCGAGTCCCACATCTGGAAGATCGTGCTCGCGGCCCTCGCCATCGGCCTCGTGTTGAGCGTCGTGCTGAGCTGGGGCACGGAGAGACTGGTATCCCGCCCGATCGAACGCATGACGGAGGTGGCCCGGCGCCAGGCCGGCGGCGATCTCACGGTCACGGCTTCGGCGCCGACGCACACCGAACTGTACGATCTGGCCGCCGCGCTGAACGAGATGGCCGGGCAGTCCAGGGAAAGGATTGCACAGATACGGGAAGAAAACGCCCAGCTCGAAGCCGTGCTCTCCGGCATGGCCGAAGGCGTCATGTTGACCTCTTCGGAAGGGCGTATCCTGATGGTCAACCCGGCTTTCAAGCGCATGATGGAGGTGGACGCCTGGTGTCTGAACAAGCGGCCGATCGAGGTGGTTCGCAACCATGACCTGCAGAGCGCGGTGGACGCCGCCATCGACTCGGTGCCATCCCTGGACGCGGACGCCGTGTTCGACCTGACGCTGGAGTGGAGCCAGCACATCTTCCAGGTACACCTGACCCCCATACGCATCGGCGAGCAGCTTCACGGCGTAGTCGCCGTGTTCCACGACATGACCGAACTGCGGAGACTCGAGCAGGTCCGGAAAGACTTCGTGGCCAACGTGTCCCACGAACTGCGGACGCCTCTGACCTCCATCAAGGGCTATGTCGAGACGCTGCTGGACGGCGCCATGGACGATTCGGCCGCGCTGCGTCGTTTCATGACGTCTATCCAGCACCACGCCGACCGGCTTCAGGCGCTGGTCGAGGACCTGCTGCAGCTGTCCAGAATAGAGTCGGGCCGGTACGAGGTCGAGTCTACGCCCTGCCATCTGGACCGCATTTCGGAGCGGGTCGCCGAGATCTTCGCGAAACAGGTAGACCGCAAGCAGCTTGCTTTTTCGTTACAATTCGAAACGGACAGACCGGCGCGCGGGGACCCTGAGCTCATGGAGCGGGCCCTGGCCAACCTGGTGGACAATGCGGTGAAATACACGGAGAAAGGCGGATCGATCGTCATCGGCACCGTGGAAAAGGATGGCGAAATCATCCTGTCGGTCGCCGATACGGGACCCGGCATTCCTTCCGAAGCGCTTCCGCGGATCTTCGAACGCTTCTTCCGCGTGGACCGGGCGCGGTCCAGGGCGCTGGGAGGGACCGGCCTGGGCCTCGCGATCGTCCGGCACACCATGGAATTACTCAATGGAAAGACGTGGGTCGAGAGCAGGCTCGGCGAAGGCGCGACCTTCTACCTCTCTCTGCCCGCGTGGACGGGCGCGGAATCGACCCGCGCGTCTCTCGCTTCCCAGGGTCCTCCTGGTGAAGACTCCACAGGAACTCCCACCGGA
>CAZZNP010000075.1:0-7497 GCA_964655785.1 uncultured Gemmatimonadota bacterium | reverse complement strand
CAACCGCTTAGAACACGGTTCTTCGAATCACCGCTTGTTTTTTCGGTATTCTGAACATTTACTCTTGACAGTCCTTTCCTGCCGATATTTATTGGTTACATAACCCAAAAAACGCAATAGACCATCGGGGAAACAAGCCCGATCCCGCAGGACTCCGACCAGGCTTCTGAAGGCAGTCGATGACGCGCGGACGCGCGCGTTTCGGTTTGCAGGAAGTTAGTGACAGGTGCGGCTTACTGTGCGTAACCCGACGCAGGTTCGTCTCGCCGTCGTTTCCCGTCACAGGTGCGCATGTGCGCGGCTCGTGACACAATATTCTCCTCTAGGAGGCAGACATGCTAACCAGAGTTCTCGTAGGATTGATCGCCCTTCTGGCGATTATTCAGGGTATTGCGGGTGGCATGATGGCCGATGGTGGTATCATGATGCTCGTGATCGTCTTACTGGGCATCATCTACGGCTTCATGGGAGTTGACGCGGAGAACGCGACGGATTACCTCGTCGTGACCATCGCGGTCGGCGCTGCGGCCGGTGCGGACGTGTTGAGCAACATACCAGGCATCGGGGCGGCCCTGGACGCCATGCTCGATCCGGCGAGTACGGCCCTGTACGCCAGCGTGGTTTCCATCCTGATCATGCGGACGGTAAACCGGCTCAAGGGATAACGATCACAACAATCCGGCGGACCCGCGCCACGGCATTCGCGGTGTCCCACGTGGAATCCTCACGTAACGAGTCGCAGAATCGATTCAGGAGGTTAGGTTTATGGCAACACGGCTTGTCGTTATAATCTCTGTCATCCTGGCAGTAATCGAAGGGCTGTTTCCCGGTGCGCTTATCTCTTCGGCACTGACCATGATGGCGCTGGCGATCCTGGGCCTGCTTTATGCGCACATGGCCGTTGACGCGGAAGACGCGACGGGCTACCTGGCGGTCACGATCGCCGTCGGTGCGGCCGCGGGCATGGATGTACTTGGCAATATCCCGGCCATCGGCGGTGCCCTGGATGCCATCATGGATCCGATCAGCACGGTCCTGTACGCCGGTGTCGCGACCATTCTCGTCAAGAGAGTGTCGGCCCGCATCGGAGGATAACACTAAAAACAGGCGGACCTTGAGAACATCGAATGCCCTGGTCCGCCTGTGTGTTACCATACGTCGTTTTGTTTGACCTTCAGTGGTCCAGCACGCTTTGCTCTTCAATCGGCGCGCTTCCAACCAATGGTCCCGCGTGCTTCAGTGCGTGGCCTGTGTGCCCTCCAGTAAGTGGTCCAGCGCCTAAGTGGTCCAGCGCCTTTCGCCCTTCCTTCCCTCAGGACCCACGGGTACGTGGCGTACGGGCACGTTTCAGCCCGCTGTTGATCCGCACCATTTCACATGCCATTTCGTACAATTCCCGCTGAGACTGCAATCGCTTTCCTGCTTTCCTGACGTACCGGTACGCTCCGTCCGACTGCAATTCCCGCGCCTTCACGTTGTCCTTCAGCTGGATCTTCAGGTACGCCCACAGTTCCGCCTGAAGCGCCCGGTCCAGGACCGGAAAGGAGACCTCGACACGCCGGTTGAGATTCCTGTCCATCCAGTCCGCGCTGGAGAAGAAATACTCCGGATTTCCGTCGTTGTAGAAATAAAAGAGACGGACGTGCTCGAGAAACCGGTCGACGATGCTGATGACGCTGATGTTCTCGCTCAGACCCGGGATGCCCGGCCGCAGGCAGCATATGCCGCGAATGATCAGCTGAATCTGCACGCCGGCCTGTGACGCCTGGTACAGCTCGACGATCATGTCGGGGTCGACGAGCGAGTTTATCTTGGCGATTACCAGGGCCGGGTGTCCGTTGCGGGCCTGTTCGCTCTCCCGCCGCAATCGTTTCACCATGTCCTCCCGCATCGACGTGGGGGAGAGGATGAGGTGGTGAAAGCGCGAGGGCAGCGCGTAACCGGTCAGCAGGTTGAACAACTGCGTCACGTCCTCGCCGAACTCCTCCTTGTCGGTGAACAGGCCGAAATCGGCGTAGATCCGCGCCGTCTTGTCGTTGTAGTTCCCCGTGCCCAGGTGACAGTAGCGGTGGATCGCCTCGCCTTCTCGGCGGACGACCAGGCAGGCCTTGCAATGGACCTTTATGCCCGGAATGCCGTAGATCACATGGGCCCCCGCCTCCTCTAGCTGCCTCGCCCACTGGATGTTCGCCGCCTCGTCGAACCGGGCCTTCAATTCCAGCAGCACAGACACTTCCTTGCCGTTCTCCGCTGCCCGGGTCAGCGCCCGCGTTATGGGCGAATTGGCGCTGACGCGGTACAGGGTCATCTTGATGGCCAGCACCTGGGGATCTTCCGCCGCCTCCGAAACGAAACGGACCACCGCGTTGAACTGGTGGAAGGGGTGGTGCAGCAGGATGTCTTCCTTTTTGATGGCGTCCCAGATGGAAGGGGCGCCTTCGAAGGACGTCGCCGGCTGGGGAGGAAAGGGTTCGTCCATGAGGTCCGGCCGGTCGATGGCGTCGTAGAACTCGATGAGGTCGGAGAAAGCGGTGAAGCCCTCCGTGGGGTAAAGGTCCTCCGGCTCCAGTTCCAACTCGTCCACCAGGATGTCCAGGATGCGGGTGGACAGCCCCGGGTCATACTGCAGGCGTACGGCCGCCCCGTTCCTCCGGTTTCTGATGCCTTCCTCGATGACCGTCAGCAGGTCCTCCGCGCCTTCTTCCTCGTAATCCACGTCGGCGTCCCGTGTCACGCGGATCGACGCGCAGTTCAGCACCTCGTAGCCGTTGTAGAACTGGTCGAGGTTCATGAGGATGACGTCCTCCAGCATGAAGAACGCCTGCCGGCCGTTTTCGGTCGGAAGCTCGAGGAACCGCGGCATGACCGAGGTGGGCAGATGGATGACCGAGAGATTGGTATGGGGAAAAACAGACTTCTGGATCTTCCGGATCTCGGCCACGAGACAGAGCGTGCCGTTGGCCAGGTAGGGAAACGGGTGGCCTGGGTCCACCGCCAGCGGGGTCACCACGGGCAGGATGGTCTTCCGGAAATACGCGTCGAGATGGGCCTTCTGCGATGGGCTGAGCTGTTCGGGCTTGAGAATGTCGATGCCCTGCTCGGTGAGTTGCGGGAAGATCTCGTTGATGAACAGGCCGTGCTGCTTGTTGACCAGTTCGTGCATACGGGCCGAAAGCGCGGTCATGACCTCCCGTGGACTCAGGCCGTCGGCCGTCCGCGTGGACTGGATCTGCGCGTCGATCTGTCTTTTGACGCCGGCGACGCGGATCATGAAGAACTCGTCCAGGTTGGTGCTGAAAATGGCCAGGAACTTGACCCGTTCCAACAGGGGGACCGTCGGGTCGAGCGCTTCCTCCAGCACCCGGGCGTTGAATTCCATCCAGCTCAGCTCCCGGTTGAAGAAGTGCTCGGGGCGCCAGTAGTTCGTCACCAGCGGCGCCGTGGACGGCCGGGGCTTGCGCGTGAACCGGCGGCCGGCTCTCTTGGAGGCGATGGTTCGAACCGTGGCGGGCCGTGTGTTGTTTCCGTTTTCAGTAGTCATATCAGGTCACCGGAATGACAGGCGGCACTGCGGCAGGTAACGGGCCGACGCGCGCAGTTCCGCACATCGATAGCTGATTTCAGATGTCAACGGCCCGTAACGGACCGGACCGGGTGGATCGGACCGGACCGGATCGAAAGAACAGGAAGACCCGGTCCAAATAACAATAAAACGAGACGCCAGGCGGTTTTGTCAAGCCGTCTTTACCCCGGCGATCGCGCCAGACATTTAAAACACATATTAATTGTATTTGTCATGCCTCCGTCATGGCTTTGTCACCCGGCCACGTTATCATTAAGCCGCAAGCGTGCGTAAACCTGTCGAAGCAATGCGGGGAAGCCATGAAAAATAACGCCGAACCAGGAATAAGAACGCCGAGCCATGAAGAAAAGCGCAGTATGAGCATCCTGCCGGCACACCCCTCACCTCTCGATGGCGCATATACGGTCCGCTATCTCCGCTATCCGGGCCACTATCTCCGCTTCCGGGCCACTGCAAAAATTCCGTCGTTGTCATGGCCTTGTGTACTGTTCGTAACAGAATCGTCAAACAACCTCTTTATAATGCTGGCGGTCAATAGCCTTAAACTGTCAGACAGTGCGCAAAACGCACCTAAAAGCAGGCACATCAGCATACAGCGAAGGGAGTATCTGAATGAAGTCGGTTAACCGGTTTTCAATACTACAGTACCCGAAGATCGAGCCGGGGCGTCTGTTCAATTCGATGCTCGCCGTGTTGTTCGCGGCCGCGGTTCTGCTCGGTACGGCCGCAGAGGCCGGCGCGCAACAATCGACAGGCCGCATATCTGGTACGGTCGTCGACTCGGAGACGGGCGATCCCCTCATCGGCGCAACAGTCAGGGTGGTGGGACTTGAGCTTGGCACGATGGCCGATCTCGAAGGCACCTTCCTGATCCGAAACGTCCCGGTGGGCCAGCACACGGTGTTGGTATCCATGATCGGGTTCGCGCAGAAGCGGGTGACCGAGATTCAGGTGGACACCGGCCAGGTGAGCAGAATCGACATCGCTGTAGATCCGGAACTCATCATGGCGGACGCGGTGGAAGTAACGGCCCGGTCCCTGCAGAACACGGAAGCTTCACTGTTGAAGCAGCGCCAGAACGCCCTCTCCATCAGCGACGCCATTAGCGCCGAGGATATATCCAGGGGCGCCCAGGGCGACGTGGCCGCGGCCATGACCCGCGTCACCGGCGCATCGGTGGTGGACGGCAAGTACGTCTACATTCGCGGACTGGGGGAACGGTACAGCAGCGCGCAACTGAACGGCACCTCACTGCCGAATACCGATCCCAACAGCAAGTCGGTCCAGATGGATATCTTCGCGACGAACCTGCTGGACAACATCACCACGGAAAAGACCTTCACGCCGGACAAGCCCGGCAACTTCACCGGCGGCAGCGTCAATGTGAAGACCAAGTCGCTTCCCGAATCCTTCACCATGTCCTTCTCCTCCTCCACGAAGTACAACTCCCAGTCATCCTTCAAGGACATACTGAGCTACGACGGCGGCGAGTATGATTTCCTGGGCTTCGACGACGGCACACGGGACATTCCCCTGGCGCTGCAGAATCCCGACGTGGAGATACCCAGCATTACCAGTGCCTTGCGGGATCCGGAAGCCGCCCAGTTGCTGGACCTGTATTCCAAGTCGTTTGGCGACAAATCTATGACGCCGACCACGACAGAAGGCGCGTTGGGACAGAGCTATTCTTTTTCAATCGGCAACCAGACGACGGTTCTCGACCGCCCCTTCGGGATGCTGGGCAGCGTGAGCTACAGCCGGAACATCTCGGCCTACGACAACGGCGCCTCCGGGATATGGAAGCGCGTGTCCCGGGAATCCGAAGGGCTGAACAGGGAACGTTTCGCGACGGATTCAAACGGATCGGAGGAGGTGCTGTGGGGCGGACTGATGAACGCCACCTACCGTCCGAGCATCACCCACGAAATCGGCGCCAACTTGCTCTACAATCGCAGCGGCGAGAAGCAGTCCAGGTACCAGACCGGCGCCTGGCCTTCCTCCCTGCCCGGCGACAACGTCCGGTATGAGACCCGCGTGCTGTCCTTCATCGAACGCGAGATGCGGTCCCTGCAGTTCCGGGGCAAGCACGTCCTGCCGTCCGTATCCAACATGGAAATCGAGTGGAACGGCGCCTTCATCAGGTCCACCCAGGACGAGCCGGACCTTAGATTCTTCACCAATGAATTCCAGACCGTGGACGCGGAGGGCCAGGGTGCTTCGGATATCGACAGCTACACGATCGCCCTGTCGAACTACGCCGCGCCTACCCGTTACTTCAGGAACCTGGAAGAAACAAACCGGGATTTCAAACTGGATTTAACGCTGCCCTTCTCGCCGTGGTCCGGGCTGACGGCCCGGCTGAAGTTCGGTGGCGCTTACCTCGACAAGGACCACACCTTCAGGGAACGGCGGTTCTCCTTCCGTCAGGACAACCTGCAATACCGGAACGACCCGGTGGTCTTCTTCTCCTCGGCGCGCACCGGCATCCTGCCCGATGAATATCAGGACACGCCCGGGTTTACCCGGTTCGGGAACTTCGTGTCCGAAGATTCCGATCTGAAGAACAACTATGACGGCGAACAGGAGATCATGGCCGGTTACGTGATGCTGGACCTGCCTCTTTCCAGGCGGTTCAAGGTCACAGGCGGCGCGCGGTACGAGTCCACCCTGCTGGACGTGGTCAGCCACGAGGCTTCGCTTTCTCCGGGCAAGCTGGACGAAAAGGACTGGCTGCCGTCGGTCAACACGGTATACGAGGTCGTGGACAATATGAATGTCCGGGGCGCTTACAGCCGGACCCTGGCACGGCCTTCCTTCCGGGAACTCGCGCCGTTCGCCTCCTTTCTCTTCGTCGGCGATTATATTTTCGTCGGTAACAGCGAATTGAAACGGACATTGATCGACAACTACGATTTGCGCTGGGAGTGGTTCACCCGTCCCGGCGAGATCTATGCGCTCAGTTATTTCTACAAGAGGTTTGAGAATCCGATCGAGCGCGTGATCGTGACGACAAACGGAGAAATCCAGTTTCAGAACGTCGACGCGGCCTTCGTTACCGGGTTGGAACTGGAGTACCGCAAAAGGCTCGACCAGTTGCATCCTTCTCTGAGCAACTTCCAGCTCGGCGGCAACCTGTCCCTGGTCAGGTCCCAGGTGGATATCGCGCCGTCGGAACTTGCTGTCATTCGGGCACTCGATCCCAACGCGGCGGATACTCGAGAGTTGCAGGGCCAGTCTCCCTACGTGGTCAATATCGACGCCATGTACGACAACACGGATACGGGCACCCTGGTAAGTGTCCATTACAATGTCTTCGGCGAACGGCTTTCCGAAGTGAGTACGGGAGGCACGCCCAACGCCTTCGAGCAGCCGGCGGGCATGCTCGATATCACGGGATCGCAGCGGCTTTGGGATCGGGTAACCCTGAAGTTCTCCGCCAAGAACCTGCTGGATCCGGACATCAAGAAAGTGCATCCCTTCAACAACGAAGAATTCATCCGCAGTCTTTACAAGAGAGGACGGACGTACTCCATTGGTTTCTCGTACGGGATATAGTCAAGGCCATTCGGCCATCCGGCCATCCGGTCGACCTGCGAGGATTTTTATGCATTCGTCATCACCATGTCACCGCAAGACCTATCAAGACCTATAAGGAGAAGGTATGTTTCGGTGGATTTCCATCGCCTTAATTGCTGTTCCGTTCTTTGTCCCAGTCCTCGCTGAAGCACAGTCACTCACCGATCCCGTAACCATCACTGACGACGATATCGTCGGTAACGTAACCTTTACCTCAGACAGAACCTACGTGCTTTCCGGCCTGGTCTTCGTCGAAGACGGCGAGACGCTGACGATCGAGGCCGGTACGGTCATCAAGGGCAAGCCCACGAGCGCCGAGGGCGAGGACACGGCCCTGA
>CAZZNP010000074.1:15691-17424 GCA_964655785.1 uncultured Gemmatimonadota bacterium | reverse complement strand
CGCTGATGAGGAGAATGTACCGGGCGTTGGCGTGGTCCGGCGACGGCCGGTCGAAGAAGTGCCAGAGGGCGTAGCCGAACCGGGCGCCCGATGAACAGATGTTGGTGTGGCTGTTGTGGCCGTCGACGCCCCAGGCCTTGAGCACGCGGTCGATGTATCCTTCGGCGCCGGGCCGCCCCACGTGGTAGGCGATCTCGTTGTTGGCGCCTTGCTGCAGGCGGTCGCGGATCCGGGCGGCGATGTCGTCCAGCACCGTATCCCAGGACACCCGTTCCCACTCGCCGCTTCCCCGGGCGCCGGACCGGCGCATGGGATAGAGGATCCGGTCCGTGTCCCGGATCTGGTTGATGGTCGCCGGACCCTTGGCACAGTTGCGTCCCCGGCTGGCGGGGTGGTACGGGTTCCCCTCGAACTTGCGGACTTCCATCGTCTCCTTGTCGACATAGCTCAGGAGCCCGCATCCCGCTTCGCAGTTGAAGCAGGCCGTCGGCACCACCATGTAGCGTTTCTCCTGCTGCCGGGGCCATTCCTGCGCCTCGTACTCCACCCAGTCGTCCCACTGGTCCGGCGGGGGGTAGTCGGTCAGCGCGCCTCCCTCGGTCAGGCTAGGGAGATCCGGTCCTTCTTCCTCGTGCAGGTTGGGGATCAGGCCGATTTTCTCGGCCAGCGACTCGATCAGCCCGGGTTTATGGCGTGTTGACATGTTTGAGGTTTTCCATCTATAGCTTTGGTGAATACGTACTATAACTTTCGTAAATACATGCTATAGCATTAGTGAATACACGATCAGAAGCGGGCGCGCTATGTTCCGCCCGTCAACTCAGCGGCAAGTCCTGCGGCGCCCTGACCCATACGTACTCGGTCGCGTAGAGCCCGATCAACACGCCCGCGCCGGCCGCGGCGAGCAACGTTTCTCCGCCCACCCAGGCCAGGACCACGGGCAAGATGTTGCCGATCGCGATGCCGAGGAACCAGAAATAACTCCGGTACCGGCCGCAAACGATGGCCTGCACGGTTTTCCGCGCGTCTGCCGTCGGGTGGGGCGTCAGCATCTCGGCCGCGATGACCAGCAGGTTCAAGATGACGGCGGCGATCAGGGTATTCCGGACGTATGCCGTCCATTCCGCACCCGGCGCGCTAAACAGGAGCGCAAGGGCGAATACCGCCGCGCCGGCGAGCACCGCGTGGAGCAGCATGTGCAGGACCAGTGTCGGGCTCTGCCAGAAATCCCGTCCCTTGGCCTGGGCGAAGAGAAAAGCCGTATACACCGCCGTGACGACCGCCAGTGCGGCCGTGAACCATCCGATTATTTCCGCCGCTTCGGTCCGGCCGGTGAGCATGGCCGCCACCCACAGTGTGAGCGCCAGCCCGTAGAGGGTCAGCGCGTAGCCGCCGAGTACCAGCCAGGATTTCCATTGAGGACGTAGCAGCACGTAGAGAAAGCGTTTCGGTTGGGTCAGGTCACTGACCAGCAGGATCGTCGTCGCCAGGAGGAAGGTCATGGCAACCGTCCCGCCGGTCCAGGCGAGGACAGTATCTACGGAAAGACCAAGGACATAGGCGGCGAACAGCAGCAGGAAGGCTCCCGCCGAGATGGCCTTGGTCCACACGTAGGCCACTACGTCGTTTCCCCAGAGGACGCCCTTGTCCGGCACGTCATAGACCCGGCGCGCCGCGCCTTCCCTGCCGGCCGCGTTGCCAGCCGCGCCTTCCCTGCCGGCCGCGTTGCCAGC
>CAZZNP010000074.1:6751-15591 GCA_964655785.1 uncultured Gemmatimonadota bacterium | reverse complement strand
TCTTGCCCGCCAAGCTGCCGTACCAGGTCCTCCGGGTCCGAACGTGCGGTCCGTTCCTCCACGTAACGGGCGAAGTGGCCGACGCCATCCGCCTGCGAACTCCACATGTAGTTGTCGGACGTGGCGGTTTCCCCGGGCGTCAACGAGGCTTCGTCACCGTCGATATAGTACAGGCGGGGCTTCGTGTCCTTTTCGACCTTCCGAACCGTCACCTGCTCCTTCGCGAGCAATTGGGCGATTTCCGTCGTGCCATCGTCCATGTCGCCGGAGATGATGGCGTGCTCAGGGCAGACGTTCACGCAGGCGGGTTCGAGGCCGATATCCACGCGGTGGGCACAGTAATTGCACTTGGCTGCCGTATGGGTTTCCGGATCGATGTACAGAGCGTCGTAGGGACAGGCCTGCATGCAGCCCTTACATCCGATACATCGCCGGGGATCGAAATCGACGATGCCGTCTTTTCGTGTATACAGGGCCGTCACCGGACAGATCTCCACGCAGGGCGCGTCCTCGCAGTGGTTGCACCGCATGACGGAGAAATGCCGCGTGGTGTTCGGATAGGTGCCCTTCTCGATGTACTTCACCCAGGTCCGGTTGACGCCGAGCGGCACCTCGTGCTCGGCCTTGCACGCAACGGTGCAGGCGTGACACCCGATACACTTCCTGTTGTCGATGATGAAGCCGTATTGCATACATACTCCAGGTCAGTCAAAAATCGAAACAAGGTGGCTGCCGCTCAGCCGGGGAGATCGCCGCTCAGCCGGAAAGGCTGCCGCACCGCCGGAGAGATCGCCGCTCAGCCGGAAAGGCTGCCGCACCGCCGGAGAGATCGCCGCTCAGCCGGAAAGGCTGCCGTACTTCCCTCCGTAGAACAACAGCGGACGTCCTTCTCCTGTGCCCCCAGCCACGATTTCGCCGATGAAGATGTCGTGATCTCCGCCCGGCAGGATATTCGCGACCCGGCAGTCGACATAGGCCAGGGCTTGTTCGAGCACGGGAGATCCCGTGACCTCGGTCCGGTATTCGATGTCTGAGAAGTCCTTCGGACCGTGTCTGGCGAACCGCACGGAAAGTGATTCCTGCGCTTCGGTCAGGATATTCACGGCGAAGCAGTCGCTGGTCTTCAGACAGGTGTTCATCTGGGCATTCACGTCCACCGACACGAGGACGAGCGGAGGATCCAGGGAAAGCGACGCGACCGCGTTGGCGGTCATTGCGTGCGGTTCGTCCTCGAACCAGGTCGTGACGACGGTCACGCCGGTCGCGAAATGCCCCATGATCCGCCGCTGTTCCATGTGATCGAAAGCCATTATGCCACTTTTGTCAGGGTGTGTTCCGCGAACGGGCCGCTGTCTCCAACTGTGATGCAACATCCCGCCATTGTCAACGTATTTCAAGATCGCCCACACCTCCGTGGCCATAGAATCCCACGGGGTCCGCGATCCCCTCGATCAACAGTCCCGCGTTGCCGCCCGTCAGCCTGGTGTCAGCAATACAGAACACCCTCGGGGATCGGCCGGGTTCATACGCAGTTACTTTGTGAAGAAGTAACATGGGTTTTCTTTTTTTTGAAATAGAAATGGCGGCAGCGTGGTCTAAACTACAGGCACCATTATCTGCCCGGATCGGTCGACGTTCATGCTGAGGTATACCGGATGCGGAAAGATGCACTGACGGACCAGGCCCTGGTCGACGCGGCTCGAGGCGGCAGCGAGGATGCCTTCCGGCAACTGGTGGAACGGTATCAGGGCCGCGTGGCGTCCGTCGTCATCCGCATGCTCGGGAACAGGCCCGAGGCGGAGGACGTGGGCCAGGAGACCTTCATCCGGTTCTACCGCGGTCTCGCTGGATTCCGCGGGCAGGCCTCCGTAGGAACGTATCTGACCCGGATCGCAATAAACCTGTCGCTGACCGAACTCAAAAGGCGCCGGCGGCTGTCTATATTCGTCCCCTTCACTCAACCGGGCCAGGAGCACGACGCACCGGAGCCGGACTACCCGGATCCCCGGGCAAGTGCCGAATACGACGATACGGCCGACCGGATCCAAAAGGCGCTTAATGAATTGAAACCGGATTTTCGCTCCGTGATCGTACTCAGACTGATAGAAGGCTATTCAACCAGAGAAACCGCCGAGATGCTGGGGATCCCCGTGGGGACCGTCCTGTCCCGCCTGAGAAGGTCCCAGGAAAAACTGAAACGAATGCTCATATCCTCTAACAGGGAGCTTGTCCATGAAACGGTCTGAGCTGGACCTGCTGTACCGGTCGCTCGATGCATCCCTGGCGCCCGGTGAACAAAGCCGTCTGGACGCGGCGCTCCAGCGCGACCAGGAACTCAGGGATGAATACGAACGGCTGATCCGTTTGCGCGGTTTCGTTGAAGGCCAGGAATCGCCCACGTTCCAGGCCGGTTTCACCCGTCGCGTCATGGAGCGCCTGGCAACGGAATCTTCGGCCGGGCCCGCGTCGAACCGCGCCGGCGAAGCGACACAGGATTTCGAGAACGCGTTGTCCCTCATGTTCCGCAGAGTGGCGGTAGCCGCGTCCATCGCCGCCATGCTGCTGTTGACCTACAACCTGGCCACGACCGGAAGCGTCTCCCTCACGGCGTCTTTCGGACTGACCGAGGAACTCTACCCGGAAGACCTCTATGACGCGCGGATGGCACTGGAAACGGAGGGCGCACTATGAACATCCACCTGAAGACCGCGGCCATTCTGCTGGCCACGTTGATCATCGGCATGGTCTGCGGGGCGCTGATCCTGGGCGCCTTCGCCAGGGACCGCCTGCAGCCGCCGCCCCAGATGACCCGGGAGCGCTTCGTGGAGCGTTGGGTCAGGATGGTGCGTCCGGACCAGGAGCAGATGCGAAGTATCAGGGAAGTGATAGGTGAGCATGAACCCGGTTTCCGGGCGAACTACATGCGCCACCGCCAGGAAATGCAGACCCTGGTCGATTCGCTGCACCGGGACCTGGAACCCATCCTCACCGAAGAGCAGCAAGCGCGGATCAAGCAGATTCGGGAGCGCCGCGAACACATGCGCGAGTTCCGCCGGAACGGCGATCACGATCCCCGCCGGGGACGCCGCGGACCGGGCGTGCGCGACAGGCAGGGCGGGGGCAACGGACCGGGCGTGCGCGACAGGCAGGGCGGGGGCAACGGACCGGGCGTGCGCGACAGGCAAGGCGTGGGCAACGGACCGGGCGGGCGCGACAGGGAAATTCGCCAGGAAAGCGATCGTTCGATAGAGCGTGGGAACGGTGGCGACCACTAGCGCGACGATACGAAGAAAAACGGAATAAACCCACTTCGACCCCGGTCTAATCATGTAGAGCAGCACGAAGACGATCTCCGGAGATCGCGGTCATTAAAGTCATGGGATGGACAGTGAAAGGAGCAGCAGGATGAAAAAGGCCATTTCAAGATTCTTCAGCGGTGCATTGAGTATAGCCGTACTGGTATGGGCTATAGCCGTACTGGCATGGGCCTTCGACGCGATGGCCCGAGTCGGCAATGCGGGAAATGCCGGACACGCAGGGGATGCAGTACTCGCGGAGATTGAACCATCGGGTGAGTTCACCGACATCCTTGATCACGATCACATCGATTCGAACGTAGCACGTTCCGGCCTGTCCAGGAGGGCATTGGCCAATATCGAACTCACGGACGAGCAGTGGGAACAGATCGATACGCTGCGTTCCGCCTTCACCCGGGAAATGGTCCAGCTTCGCGCCGATACCAGACTGGCACGGATCGAATTGCGCGAGCTGCTGAGCGAGACCAGTCCGGACGTTAACAAGGTCAGGGAACTCGCCGCGGCCGTATCCAGGGCGCAGGGCAGCGTGTTCGAGCGAGGCGCCGTCTTCCGCGCCGAATTCAAGAACGTGCTGACCCCGGAACAGCAGGAAAAGGTGCGGGAGTCCTTCCGCGACCGGCGCGACGGACGCAGGGGTTCCGATATGCGTTGGCGGCGGGGTGGACGCGAATCGCGCAATCGCCGGTGAGACGTGATCTGAAGTCAAACTGTAAGGTTGGTCTTGCTCTTCGACGAGTCGTCATGCCGCGGAAGGATACCAGGTCCGGCCGCGGCATTTTTTGGAGTGTTTTGTTTCCTCTCGGTCATCAGGACCGGAAATAAAAAAGGAGTCTTCAAATGAAATACCGTCTGCATCTGGCCGTACTCGTACTGGCCATGGCCGCTTTCGTCGCTAATGACGTGGATGCACAGCGCAGAGGAGGATTCGGACGTGGGGGCGGCCGCGGTCTGTCCGGCCAGAACAGTGCCATGTTGGAGCGCATGCGTGCCGTGACCACTTTCCCTATAGACCGGTTATGGCATGTTCTGAGCATTCGGATGGATATGACGGACGAGCAGGTACTGCAGTTGCGGGCGACCGTTAAGGAAGCTTCGTCTCAGAAAGCGGCGCTGGTGGAACAGGCGACGAAGAGCGAAGACTGGAACTGGTTGCGTGAGCAACTGGAAGAGAACGAGAAGCGTTTCAATGAAAGCCTGAAGGGCATGCTCGCGTCCGACACGATCAAGACGTATGAGAAACTGGTTGAAGAAGCTGCCCGCACGGTGCGAGGTGGATCCGGCAGACTCGGGCGCTGAACCAACTGAAGAACTTGGGTCGACAGTTGATTTACGGTTCACCCAAAAAGTTCAGTCCATCCTGACAACCTCTACTGGTTTTCCTGATCCGCCCACCGCTTCATGTTGACTTCATCCAGATCCATGCCCAGTCCCGGCCCCTCGAATGGCGCGAGTTCGCCGCCTTCGAGGGAGAAGGGCGTGGCGCACACGTCGTCCCTGAGCAGGCCGGGACCCACCAGGTCGGAGGGTACGTTGACGCTTGCCGATGAAACCGCGAGGTGCACGGATGCCGCGGTGCCAGGTCCCAGTTCGATGGTGCTTCCCAGCAGGGCGGGTATGCCGGCAGTCTCCGCGGCGTGGATCAGGCGCTTGGCCCGGCGAAGCCCGCCGGACTGGCAGGGCACGACGTTGACGATGTCCACGGCATGGTGGCGGATGAGGGCCGTCAGGAAGACGTCCCCGAGGTCCGCGACGTGCTCGATGATCGGAATGGGGGAACGGCGGCGGACTTTCGCCAGCGCTTCGGCGATCCCGTCCGCATCCGCTTCGATCCGGGCGGGGTCGTCCCTTGACATGGGCCTCGAGAGCGCGCGGATCGGCGTCTCGCAAGCGTCGGCCCCGGCTTCCGCCATGTCGCGCAGCCTGGACAGGGCCTCGTCTTCCTCCCAGTAACCGCTGGCATCCACCTTGATGTAAGCGCCGTTCCCCGCGATCCTTCGCGCGAGCCTCACCCTCGCCAGATCGCGTTCGTGCTCCTCGCCCACCTTGAGCTTGAAGGCTTTCATGCCCAGTCCCACCTGGTCGATCAACTCGCGCTCCAGAGCCTGCAGTTCGTCTTCCAGCGTGGCGTCTCCGCGCAGATAGGCTACCCAGGATACGGATGCGGCGCGCCGGCATCGGCCGCCAAGGAGATCGTACAGCGCAATACCGTGCGCCCTTCCGACCAGGTCGAGCAACGCGCTTTCCACGCCAAATAGTATGAGCTGCCGTAATTCGGGATACCAGTCGCCGGGGAGCGCTTCGTCAGCCCGGTCATATAGGGTGCGCCACGCGCCCGCGTCGCCGCCATTCAGTACGTCAGCCAGCATCGCCCGCAAGGTTTCCGGATCGGGCCCATCCATTCTTGGCGCGATATCGGATACCTCCCCGATACCGGTCAGGCCATCACCGGTGCTGAGTTCGATGATCTGATAGGTGGACCGGCCGTGGTTGATGGTTGCTTTCAGATCCTTGGGATCCGCGCAATAGGTGTCGTAGATGCGCGGGACGGCAACCTGACGCACTCGGACTTCAGCAATTCGCATGGATTTGCTTTCCATTAAAAGGATCGATGAAAGAGTCGTTATCCCGGATAGCCGTCTGACAGGTTTGCAACTTGCCTGGAAGCCGTGTTGTCTATATCTTTAATAAGCTATAATCCGAATTACACAATCGATTTAACAGGGGAAGTACCTCATGTCTCGACACCTTAAACTGGTCATGTTAAGCGGTCTGGTCGTAATGATGGGCGGCGTTCTTCAGATCAGCCCCGGCGGGGAGCGATCGGAGATGAACGTCCGCGCGCGTTCGGCCGGACCTGCCGCGCCGTTTGCGGAAAGCGCGGGAAACGCGGCCCGAACGCTCCGGCAGGTCACCGATCTGTTCGGTCCGGAGGAAGCCTACGCCCGCCGCGGATTCGGTGGATTCCGCAGTTCGCGTTCCCTCTGGAACCGCCGCAGTTCCTTCGGACGCCGAAGCCTGTTCTCGCGGCAAAGAACCACCACCGCGACACGACAGACGCCCGCTCGCACGACGGGGCAATCCGCCACGCCGGCGCGCAGCACGACGGCCCGGCAGTCTTCGGCCACCGCGGCCCGGTCGACCCGGGCTGGCGCCCCTGCATCCGGCGCTTCCACGGGACGGGCCACGGCCCGGTCGTCCACCATGGGCAGGCGCGTACAGAGCGAAACGGCCCGCAAATCCCTGGCCACGCACCAGTCGCGACAGTCGGGTTTCGCCCGGTCGTCCAATTCGGCCGCCAATACGAGCAGCTACCGGGACAGTGGACTCTACAACAGGGGTTCGCAGAACCGCACGTCCTATGACAACTACTATGCCGGCCGGGACCAATACTACGGTGGCATGGGCTGGAGAACGCCCGGCTACGCTTTCATGTCCTATCCCAGCTTCGGCATGTGGGACGCCCTCTTCATGTGGTCCATGCTGGACATGATGAGCAGCCGCCGTCACTACGCCACGGCCCATCACCACGCCAATGATCCGGGTTACAAGGAATGGCGCGGCGAGGCCGAGCGCCTGGCCGAGGACAACGAAGAGCTGCGCGCCAAACTGGACGAGCTGGACAAGCAGGTCGCCACGCTGGAAGGCACGCCCAGGGATCCCAATTACCTGCCGCCCGGAGTAACCCCGCAGATCGCCCTGGCCGCCGAAGTCGTGGCCACCGCCGATCCGAATCAACCCCGCATCACGGTGAACACGGGCGTGGCGAACGGCAATTACCATCGATTCGGACAGATCCTCCAGGGCCATCTTCCGGACTTCGACGTGATGCTCGAGATGTCGGCCGGTTCGGAGGAGAACCTGAACAACCTGGTGCAGAACCAGGTCGACGCGATCCTCGTGCAAAGCGATATCCTGAATTCCTACCTCCGCAAGAACCCCGGCGCGGAAGACCAGCTGGTCGGGTTGCAGTCGACCCTGTACACCGAGTACGTACAGCTGATCGTCAATGAGGACGGCGGGATCGCGAGCATTTCGGACCTCGACTCGAACACCCATACCGTGTACGTCGGTCCCCGCGGTTCCGGCACCCACCGGGCCTGGGAAGGATTCGTGCTGCAGGACCCCAGGTACGGTGATTTCAATACGCGTTTCGCCAGTTACGAGGAAGCGCTGAGCCAGGTTGCGGCTAACGCCAACTCGGCCATGCTGTTCGTCGCCGGCCTCAATTCCGAGCTGCTCAAGTCGGCCGACAGCCAGTACGGCAGCCAGTTGAGCATGGTCGCCGTGGACGAGCACTATTTCAGCACGGCCGTGGATCAGTTCGGCAACACGATCTACGAGGTGGCGACGATTCCCACCGAGACCTACCCCGAACTGCAGGAGGGCTGGCTCTTCGGCTATCTCGACAGCAGCGTGGAGACGCTGACGGTGGACGCCGTCCTGATCCTTTCCAAGCGCTGGGTGGATACCTACGGCAGCAAGCCGATGACGCTGTTCGAAGACGCCCTCTGGCGATCCATCGATGACATCAAGCCCATCGTGGGCGAGGAGTAGCGCAGGCCCCAATGAGCTTCCACATCATTCGTTCCGTCGCGAAGAAGAAGGCGAAAGAGACCGCCGGTTTCTTTCGCAAGAAGCCCGAGCGGGTGGACCAGGATCTGCCCCTGGGCGTGGCCATCGATCGTCTCGTCGACATCGACGGCGTAGCGCTGTCCACCTTCATCGGCCTCGTCCATTTCAACTTCCCGTCCTTTCCCCTGGCCATCGAGGCGATCGGCAAGGTCGACCTTGGCGAGGGGGCCATGGCCTACCGGTGCTACCTCCAGGGCACGTCGGCTTTCATCCAGGTCGTGGCGGACGGCGGGGAACCGGTGGAATGCCGCCTGTACGTGCTCGACCGGGACCTGTATCCTCATTCGGAAGAGGTCTGGGAGCTCTGGCTGAACAACGAAGACGGTATTATCGGTTCGCCGGAAGTGCTGCATGGAGACGAGGAGGAGCGCGCCTATCAACGGGAGTGGATGGATGGCGACGGCCAGGCCTTACCGGTTCAGGTCAGCGAGCGGATCATTCGTGACTCGTTCGGCGAGCAGGTCTTCGAGGAGACGCAGCAGGCTATGTCCTACTTCCGGGTAGCGAGCGGAGACCCTTACAATCCGGAAGACCCCGAGCGCGTGGACGAATTCCTGTTGATCAACGCGAGCGACGGCGTTATAGAACTGTACCTGGGCGTGGACCTGATGCTCGAGGAAGTCAAGGTAATCTAGGCCGCCCACGTAAACCTGTTCGTATGAATCTGTTTGAACCTGTTCGGCAGAAATTGTTCGGCTGAAATTGTTCGTCCTGACCTGGCAGACTGAACCTATTTGCATGAACCTGTTCGGCAGAAATTGATCGTTTTGACCTGGCAGACTGAATCTATTTGCATGAACCTGTTCGGCAGAAATTGATCGTTTTGACCTGGTAGTCTGAATCCAAATCAAAGCAAGAAAGGATGAAAAAATGATCTGGCGATTTCTCTCC
>CAZZNP010000074.1:0-6651 GCA_964655785.1 uncultured Gemmatimonadota bacterium | reverse complement strand
CTGAATCCAAATCAAAGCAAGAAAGGATGAAAAAATGATCTGGCGATTTCTCTCCCGCGTCGGCAAGAAACAGGCCGGCAACGCCCTGGAGTCCTTCACCCAGGCCGTGGTGGCCTTCGATCCGGAAACCGCATCCGAGGCGCAGATCTCCCTCATGGAGGAGGAGCTGGACAAGCTCGGCAAGCGCGTCGGCAAGGCCGAAATGGACGTGAAGAAGGATCATGCGGAGACGCAGGCGCTGCTGACGCAGTATGACCGGTACCTGGCTGCGGCCGAGCGACTGGAAGGCCAGCTCGAAGGGGCGGAAGAGGGACAGCGTTCCACGCTGGAGGAAAGCCTGGAAAAGCTGGTGGCGGAACTGGAGCGCCTGAACCCGGAGATTGAGCGGGAGCGGCAGGAGGACCAGGAAGCGGAAGCCTTCGCGAAAGAGCTTCGCCAGGCATACGACGTGGCTGCGGATAAGCTGAAGAAGGCGCAGGTTCAGCTCAAGCAGGCCCAGCGCAAGATGGAGCAGGCCCGGATGAAGAAGGAACGGGCCCTCGAACGCGCCGAAGGCGTGCGCCAGGCGGCGGGCCTGAGCAGTTCTCTGGGCGGGCTCGATACGGCCCTGAACGCCATGGACAAGGAGACGGAGAAAGCGGAAACGACCTCCCGCGCGGCGGAACTCAAGATCGGCGCCTTCGGACAGACCGAGATCTCCGATGATCCCAACATCGCGGCGGCCCTCGAAGCGGCCGAGAAACCCGCGTTGCCCTCTTCGTCGACGAGGGACCGGCTGGCCGCCCTTCGATCGAAGAAGTCCTGAATCACCTGGCGGTACCACACTTAGAAGGCTCACCCGAAGCGCAGGCGGACGGTGGGCCTTTCTCATATCGGGCAGATTCGCTAAATTGGTCAGACGACTTCAGCAAAATTACCACAAGCAACTCGACCTTTTTGGATAAGCCACTCGCGTAATTTGGACAAGCCCATCACGTTGTCTGGATAAGTCCACCGCATTCGCCTGGGAGGCACGCCATGCCGGGAATCCTGTCCTCCGTGCTTGCGGCCGTACACCGCTTCGGACCCTATGTACTGGCCGTCAACATGATACTCTACTTCATCGAGCTCCAGTATACCCAGACGCGTAGCAGCCTCGACACCGGCGCCTGGGCGGGATTTCTCTGGATCGAGCGGATCATCGCCGGGTTCTTCACCCTTGAGTACGCGCTGCGCATCAAGCTGGCGCCGCGCAAGGGCAGGTACCTGGTCAGTTCACTCGGACTGATCGACCTGGTCAGCATCCTGCCATTCTGGATTGGATTCTATCCCGGCCTGTCCCAGGAACAGCTCGGCCTGGTTCGCGGCGCGCGGACGCTCCGGCTGCTCAAAATGTTCCGTTACAGTCCGAAGCTGGCGGAGTTCGCCCGGTCCATGTACACCAACCGCGTCCGGGTCGTTCCCATCTTTCTCATCACCATCATGTACCTGATGATCAGTTCCACCGTGATCTACGAGGTGGAACGCCGCGCCCAGCCTGAAGTGTTCAATGTTTACGGCGACAGCATCTGGTGGGCCGTCGTGACTTCCACGACAGTGGGGTACGGCGACAAGTACCCGGTCACCCCCCTGGGACAGGGGGCCACTGTCCTGATGATGATGGTGGGCATCGGTATCGTGGGCATGATCTTCGGGTTTTTCGCGGACAGCTTCCACGACTCGCGGCAGCCGCTGGAACCTTCTTTGATGGATGCGTATTGCAGGGGCGTTCACGAAGAGGGGACGGAAGGCCGTACGGTGCAGGCCCTGAGGGAGACCCACCGAAGCAACCCGCAGTTCCTGATTTTTGCCGATACCGTCGACCGGTACATCGGGTCTGCGAACTGACTGGCCAGTTCGGGTCTGCGAACTGACTGGTCAGTTCCGGAGGGATGTCTCCTCAGACTCAGGTTCGGGCTCTAGCTCGAGCTCCATCGTCCCGATGGACTCCTTGAGGGAAATCAGCCTCCTGAGCCGTCGCCGGTCCTTGGGCGTGAAACGGTCGGTGTAGGCATCGTAGATGGGTTGTTCGGGCGCCCCGTCGATTCGCGTGACGATCACGTTGAGGTAGTGGTTGTCCACGTCTTCCGGGGCATTCCTCCATACCGGAGAGAGCAGGGCGAAATTCCAGACGGCCCGTTCGTCCGGCGCCAGGTCCTTGCCTTCCGTGTGCCGGATATTGTAGTTGAAATCGTCATCCAGGATCCACTTCCGGGGTTCCCTTCTCATGAGCGATCCGCGGAAGTACACCTTCGAGATCCGGTGATCGGTCCGGTTGTGTATGGAGAGTTTCACTACGGGCCGGCCCCGCTGCACGTAGTACTCGGTCCCCCTTACCCTCACGTCCTTCAGGCTTTCCATGGCGGAATCCGTGTTCTCCTTCTTCTCCTCGAGGGCCGTGATCGCTTTGTTCAGCCGTTCGTTCCACTCCGCGAAGATTTCCTGCGCGTCCATGCCGTCCAACCGGCCGCGAATCCGGTTCCGGATGGCCTCGGACGCGTTCAGCGCGCTGATCACGTTGTCGCTGTAGAGGTATTCGAATCCCTTCAGCACTTCGTCCAGTTTCCTCTGGTTTTCTTCCGACAAGGGCGCCTTGACCGTGGCGATGGTGGCTTCAAAGGTCTCGGCGTTTGAGCCGTCCACGGTGGGTCCGGACTTGCAGGCCGTTGCAACCAGTGCGAAGCATGTAAAAAACAGACTGAGGCGGATCATTGCCCTTCTCCTGCCGGATTCTTTCTCGTATGCATTGACTTTCATGCCAATATTATACCGGTTCGCATTGTAAGTACACGATTTTCCGTCTCCAGCCGCTTGTAGTTCCCCGGCCGCGGTCAGTTCCCCGGCCCGTCGGCCGTCTTTACCCGTCAGATGCGCCCGCGCGTCCTGCCGGCATCTCCGCGGGCTGCGGATCGAACGATTGTTTCCGCGCCACGAAATCCCGGAGTTCCCGCCGCGAGAGGACCGAAGTGGCCGATTTCTGGACAATGACCGTCGCCGCGTCGTTGGCGAGCTCGCCCGCCTCCTCCAGGGAAAGCCCCAGCGCCGCGCCGATGGCGAGTCCCGCCCGCACCGTGTCCCCGCAACCGACCTTGTCCACGGGCTCTACATGATGTCCGCGCGCGTGGAAGAACCCACCCGCGTTCACGCCGCAGAGTCCGTGTTCGCCGAGCGTGACCACCGTGTTCCGGCAACCAAGCAGGGTGTGCAGGCGCCGGGAGTCGGACTCAAGCCGGTCCAGAGAAAACCCGCCGATGAGCTCGGCGGCTTCGGCGGCGTTCGGCGCGATGATGTCCGCGCCCGCGAAGGCCTCCCGGTTGGCCGGTTTGAAATCGACCACAACGGGGATCTCATGGATACGGCATTCACGAATGATCTGGCCGGCGCTCTCCGGACTGAATAGGCCCTTGTCGTAGTCGCTCAGTATCACCACGTCGGTCTCCGGCAGCGCGCGCAGGGCCTCCTTCAACAGCGCGGTCGATATGCCGCCGTCCACCTGACTGGTGCACTCGGTATCGCGGCGCAGCAGGTAATCGTCGTCCAGGTACAGGCGGGCCTTGATCGTGGTGGGTCTTTGCTCGTCCCGGATCAGTCCGTGACGAATGGACAAACCGTCGGCGAGATCGCGGATCCTGAAGTAATGTTCGTCGTTGCCGGTCACGCCCACGAGGGTGGTCCGTACGTCCAGGGACGCAAGATTGGCGGCCACGTTGCCCGCACCGCCGAGCACCTTGATCGTCTCCTGCGCCTTGTAGGCCCGCTTCCCCGCCTTTTCCGAATGGATGGGCTTGCTGTCTTCGGTACGGCAGAACTCGTAGACGTCGAGCATGACGTCCCCGACGACGAGGGCGCTCAGTTCCGGAAAACGATCGATGACCTCGATCTCGTTGCCAGGGTTGCGGTCAGGGATGCGGTCGCTGTCGGGTTTCCGATTCATGGGCTTCCCAGTTCGATGCCCTTCATCGAAGTGACGCGGGCGATGAGACCGGCCTGGTCCAGGATGGCGTAACCGGCACGGCGGGCGATCGCGTGGTCGTCCGGACCGATATAACCCCAGGAAGCCAGCATCAGTTCGAGACAGGGCTCATCGGCGTTGAAATGGGCGTCGAGTTCCTCCAGGTTGCCGATGGAGTCGTCGACGAATCCGTAATGCTCGCGGCCGAACCGCGCCTGGATCGCCAGCAGGTTCTCGATCTTGTTCGTTCCGTGATCTCCCGAATACACGTTTTCCGGCCGGACGGGCAGGCCGAAGTGGTGACACAGGGTCACGGTAGCCTCCCGGTTTTTATTCGTCAGGATCACGATCCCTTCGGCGTCCTGTCCTATCAATACATCCCAGACCGGCTGGTATACGGTGTTGAGCGACGCCCATTGGACGGGGTCGTGTGCGACGAAACGCTTACGGGCCGCGAAGAACCGGCCGGTGCGTTCCACCAGGGGGACGTCCGACCCGTCCCGGATTTCCCGGTAGGCCGCCGGTTCCAACCGGAAGATTCCCGGCAGGCCGGCATTCTCCACGCACCAAGCCATGAGGTTGATCGCGTCGCCGGCGGGCTGGACGTGGAACCGGTTGGTCACGAAGAGCTCCGCCGCGTTGCCGGGCAGATCCTCCGGTGAAGTGGCCAGGCCCCCGGTGACGGTATTGTAGGCCGTGATCGACATCTCCACTACGGAGTTCAGCAGCACCCCGTCGAAGTCGAAGATGAGCATGGACCCGTTATCGGATACGCGTGGCTTCGTCATGGCCATTGCACTCCCTGCGCTTCCACGTATAGCGCGTATAGCGACTGGCTGGCGGCCATGAACAGGCGGTTCTTCTTCACGCCGCCGAAGCACAGGTTGGCGCAGGGCTCGGGCAGATGAACCATGCCCAGTTTATCGCCTTCCGGCGAAAAGCAGATCACGCCGTTCGTTTCCGGTCCGCCCCAGCCGGAGGCGGCCCACAGGTTGCCGTCCACGTCCGTGCGGACGCCGTCCGAGGAGGCCGGCTTCATATCGGCGAACACGCGCGAGTTTGCGGCGCGGCCTTCTTCGATTTCCAGCACGCGGATGTGGGCGGGGCCGTCGGGGTTGTGGGAAGCGCCTGTATCTACAACGTACAGACGTGACTCGTCGGGCGAGAAGCAAAGTCCGTTGGGCCGAAGGAAGTCATCTGCTATGACGGCCGCCTTGCCGGTGGCCGGATCCAGCCGGTACACCCGGGTGGGCTGCTCGAACTCGGCCCTGTGCCCTTCGTAGTTCATGAGGATGCCGTATCCGGGATCGGTGAACCAGACCGAACCATCGGAATGCACGACCACGTCGTTCGGCGCGTTGAGCAGCTTGCCTTCGAACCGGTCGATCAACACGGTGATGGTGCCGTCATGCTCCGTGCGCGTCACCCGCCGGGAGTCGTGCTCGCAGGAGATCAGCCGTCCTTCCCGGTCGCGCGTGTTTCCGTTCGTGTTGTTGGACGGCTTGCGGAATACGCTCACCGCGCCGGTCTCTTCGTCCCAGCGCAGCATGCGGTTGTTTGGTATGTCGCTCCACACCAGGCACCGGGCGTCGCCGATCCAGACGGGGCCTTCCGACCACCGCGTCCCGGTGTACAGCCGTTCGATACCCGCCGTGTGCAGCACGTAGGGCTTGAACCGGTCGTCAATGATCTCAACGTTGGGATCCGGATAACTCACCAGACCCCGGTCCCAATCCCTGCCATGGTCGTTCATGTCCACTCCGTCATGAGGCGTTTCGCATCCTGGCAGCCACCAGGCCGCGAAACACGTTATGCGGGCATTTGTATCTTGTCGCGCACGCCCCGCCAACCCGCCGTTCCGGCCGATCCGGACGGCTTCTACGCAACCGCACAAGATAAGTCGTAAGGGGCTGAAAAACAAGCAAGAAATGGCTTTTCGTCAGGTCCCGCGCGTGTCCCCATCAGGTCCCGCGCGTGTCACCGTAGAGCTCGATGTGGATCCTGGGACAATATCGGAAACCACGGGACTTGCAGGCTTCGGCAACCCACGCGCCGCGGTTGCTCAGTTCCCCCGCGGTCCGTCCCTGGGGCATGAGGAGCACCCGCGTGCGGTCGACGCCGTCCAGATCGCGGACGAGCCCTTCGACTTCGTCCAGGTCTTCCTGACGATCGACCACGAACTTCAGCTGGTAGGCGCAGGCCGCCATGAACCTGCCGATGACCGGAAGGTTGATGCGCAGCTTCTCGTGGTTCCGGGCGTGTTTCCCGTCTTCTTCGGTCCAGGGCGTGGAATTGGACAGCTTGGGACTGATGGAGGCAAGGTCGCAATGCAGGTCGGCGTACACCGTTCCGGCGGTCTCGATGGTCACGTGGTATCCTGCGGCGCGGAGTCTTTCCGTCAGTTCGGGCAATTCCTTCATGAGCAGGGGCTCGCCCCCGGTGATCACGGCGTGTCGGGACGGAAAGCCTTCGATATCCGCCAAGATTCCGTCCACGGAGCGCTCGAAACCCTCGGGCGACCAGGAAGTGTAGGGCGTGTCGCACCACCGGCAACGCAGGTTGCAGCCGGACGTGCGAATGAAGACGGACGGGACGCCGGTCAGCAGGCCCTCGCCCTGTATGGAATGAAAGATTTCGGAAATGAACATGGTTTCCGCCGTTCTTGACACCCCTGACAAACG
>CAZZNP010000073.1:15616-17731 GCA_964655785.1 uncultured Gemmatimonadota bacterium | reverse complement strand
GAACTGGGTGCGGCTCTTGTCGAGGCAGCCCCGGCGGGGCTCGACCGGCTGTTCCTGTGCAACTCCGGCACGGAAGCGGTGGAAGCGGCGCTGAAATTCGCCCGCGTCGCCACCGGAAGAACCGGCGTGATCGCGGCCCAGCGTGGATTCCACGGACGCACCTTCGGCGCATTGAGCGCGACGTGGAACCCCAAGTACCGCAAACCCTTCGAACCCCTCGTGCCCGGGTTCTCCCACGTTAAATACAATGATGCCGCCGCGATGGAAGAAGCCATCGGCGACGAGACCGCCGCGGTGATCCTCGAGGTCGTGCAGGGCGAGGGCGGCGTCCGTGTCGCCGACGGCGCGTATCTGAATCGGGTGGAAGCCCTCTGCAGGGACCGAGGCGCCTTATTCATCGTGGACGAAGTGCAGACCGGGTTCGGCAGAACGGGCGCCATGTTCGCCTGCGAGCACCACGGCCTTCGACCGGACATCCTCTGCCTGGCCAAGGCCATGGCCGGCGGCCTCCCCGTAGGCGCGGCACTCTGTGGGGACGCGGTCCGCGACATCCCGGCCATGTCTCACGGAAACACCTTCGGCGGCAGCCCGGTGATCTGCGCGGCGGGTCTGGCGACCCTGCGCGTGCTGGAGGAGGAAGGCCTCGTCGAGCATGCCCGGGAGGCGGGCGGACATTTCCGGGAACGCCTCGCGGCGTTTGACCATCCCGCCGTGCGGGAGATTCGGGGCATGGGCCTGATCATCGGCGTCGAGTTGAAGAGCCGGGTCACGCCCGTCCTGCGGGGACTCATGGAACGGGGCGTGCTGGCCCTGCCCGCGGGCAACACCGTGCTGCGGTTTCTTCCTCCCCTGTCCATCTCGCGGGAAGAGATTGACCAGGTGGTGGCCGCAACGGGCGAAGCCCTGGACCTCCTCGGGGTCAGCTCGTCGACCGGTGGGTCCGGCACGGAGCGCGGAGAAGGAAATACCCGGGTTCGGCGTCGCGCCAGCCGTGACCGAACCGGGGCACGGGAGGCGAAATGAGCGCCGCCCGCGACGACGTAGCGCTGCTGCGGGGCCTGGTCGAACGCTACAGTCCCTCCACGCAGGAGGGCGAGGCGGTCTCCTTCCTGGTCGATACGATGAATAGCCGGGGGATCCGCGCCCACGTGGACGAAGTGGGAAATGCCGTGGGCGAAGTGGGCCACGGCGAACCGCATATCGCGCTGGTCGGGCATATCGATACCGTGGCGGGGGTCGTCCCCATACGCGAAGAAGAAGGTCGTCTGTACGGCCGGGGCACCGTAGACGCCAAGGGCCCTCTGGCCGCCTTTGCCGCCGCCCTCTCCCGTTTGACGGAACTCGACAGCGGCCGGATCACCCTGGTCGGCGCCGTGGAAGAGGAGTGTCCCACGTCGAGGGGCGCGTTCCACCTGGTGGACCGGATGCGGCCCGACTACGTGTTCATCGGCGAACCGAGCGGCTGGGACAGCATCACCATCGGGTACAAGGGTTTCGTGGGATTCGATTACCGGCTCGAACAGCCCAACGCCCATCACGCCGGCGACCATCGGCGGGCGGGGGAATGGGCCATCGATCTTTACAACGCCCTCCGGTCCCGCGCAGCTTCCCAGGGCACAGAAAGCGAATTCGAGTCTCCCCGGCTCGAAATGCGGCGTTTCAATACCTATGACCATGGATTGTCGGAAGGCGTGGACGCCTATTTCTCGATGCGCGTGCCGCCGGAATACGACATTGACGGACTGGTCGGCTTCGTGAAGGAACAGGCGGGTCCAGCCGAGATCGAATGCGACCGGCGGCTGGAAGGAATCGTCGCGCCGAAGAATACGCCGATGATACGTGCGCTGTTGCGGGCCATCCGGCAGGCAGGGGGCCGGCCCACCTTCAAGAAGAAGACGGGCACGTCGGACATGTGCGTCGTCGGTCCGCCATGGGGGTGCCCGATCGCGGCCTACGGTCCGGGAGACTCGAGACTGGACCACACGCCGGACGAGCACATCGTCCTGGACGAATATCTCCGGTCCGTCGAAGTGTTGACCGCCGCCCTCAGGCAGCTTTCCTCCGCCGTTTGATCCAGCGAAAATTGTGGCAGGGATTCAACAGGTCCGCCCAGCC
>CAZZNP010000073.1:0-15516 GCA_964655785.1 uncultured Gemmatimonadota bacterium | reverse complement strand
TCCGCCGTTTGATCCAGCGAAAATTGTGGCAGGGATTCAACAGGTCCGCCCAGCCAGGTGCGGCCCGGCCAGCCCGTTGCGGCCCGGATCAAGACGGCCAGGTACGCCCCGGCCCGCCAGGTGCGGCCCGCCCAGCCCCGTTCCAGCCGGATTAATGGGTCATCGCGTAAATGGCGAAATTGACGGCCAGCCGGTAGGCGGTGACGGAATACTCCCGCGGGTATCCGGGATCGGCCGCGTGTTCCCAGCCGTCGCCCAGGTCGGCATTCCAGTTCATCAGGACCATGAGCCTTCCGGCGTCATCGAATATGCCGCGAAGCCGGTGGCCGTACAGGGCGCCGTCCCGTTCGTACTGGTTCATGTTCCACAAAGCCGCGATCCCGGGCACAAGGGGGTATGCGTCGAAATCGTAGTAGCAGTGGAGAATCGGATGGTCCGACGGTATCTCCTCAATGCCCCGCCCGGGAAACACCCGCTTGATCTGCGATTCCCAGACCGCCCACTGCCGCGAACCGTGGAAATCGTCCACCAGCAGGAACCCCCCGCGCAGAAGGTATTCCCTCAGGGCGTCCACTTCCTCCGGACTGAATTGCAGGGATCCGACTTCCAGGATATACAGAAAGGGGATATCGAACAGTTCGGGATCGGTCAGCTCCACGGCCTGCGGTTCGTTGATCTTGAGGGAGGTAGTGGCCCGCAAGGCGCGGATCACGTTGGAATCCGCCGAAGGAAAATCCACCGACCACCGCCCGAACCCGAAACCCCGGTAGAAGCCCCCGAAGTTCTGGTATACCACCCGTCCGAAGGTAAAGTCATTGCGCAGGAAGAGGTCGTGGCCCGAATCGCCGGCGCCGCGAGTTGTCCAGAGCGCCGCGCACACCAGGCAGGCCAGCGCGGCCAGGATGGCTCGTTTCGTGTTGTTCATACGTTTCATCGTGCCCGTCCTATCGGGGTCATGCCCTGAGGATCAGTTCGCCGATCTCCTGGAGCTGGGCCAGGTTCCGGCATTCCAGCACGTGGTCGCAGTGCGGGCTGTACCTGGACATGACGGAATCGTCGGTGTCCCAGTACTGCAAGGGTTCGGGGTTCAACCAGATCGTCTGATGCACTCTTTTCTGCAATTCCCCCAGCACCCAGTCCTGGGGATCGAACCAGTTCGTCCGCGCGTCGCCCAGGATGACGAGCACCGTGTTCCCGGAGAGGGAAAGGAGATGCTCGTCGTGGAACTGGAAGAATGCCCTTCCGAAATCGCTTAAGCCGAAGAAATTCAACGCGTGGTCGTCCTTCAGGTTTTCGACGATCTCCTCGAAGGGCCTGCTGTCGAACTCGTCCGTCACCTCGTTGATCCGGTCCACGAAGAGAAAGCTCCGGGCCCGGCTGAACTGGTTCTGCATTTCGTGGACCAGCTTGATGAAGAACCGGGCGACCTCCCAGACCGATCCCGAAACGTCGCACAGCACGACCAGCTCGTTCTTCTTGACCTTGCGGTGCTTGTAGACGATGTGAAAGGGCAGGTTGCCTGTGCGAAAACTCCGCTGGACCGTCTTCTTGATGTCTACCCGGCCGTGGCGCGACTTCCTGAATCGGAGCGATTTCCGCGTCACGAGATTGCGGGCGAGTTCCTCCACCGCCTCGTAGAGGTTCTCGACGTCGCCCGGGGGCAGTTCCTGGTAGAGATCGACGTCTTCCGCCTGGCGGTTCGGCTGCGTGCCGGGGTCGGTGACCGCGTCGGACGCCTGTTCGCCCACCTGCACGCGGGCGAGCATCCGCTCCAGTTCACCTTCAAAGTCTTCCGGTTCGTCGCTGTCCGCGGTCTCTCCTTCTCCATCCCCCGCCGCGGCTTCACCCTGTTCGTCCTGGAACTGGCGAACGTCCTGCTCCCCGTCATCATCGATGTCATCGAGATCGGGATGGCCGTCGGGCGGCCCCTCGGTCTCGCCGCACGGATCGTCCAGCTCTTCCGCCTCGTCTCCCACGTGGACCAGGAAGAACCGCTCGAAAGCGTCGTCGAAGGCGGGTATGTCCTCGCTCGACTTGACCAGGGTGGTCCGCAGGGACGCCTTGAAGGCCGGCCGCTCGGTGACCGGCGTGTGCCGGAGGACTTCGGCGGCGTCCAGGGTCTCGGCCATGGATACGCGCACGCCGGACTGCCTGAGCAGCCTGGCGAACTCAACCAGCCGCTTGATCATGGTAGCCTTCCCGCATGATCCGTTCGATATCCTCGCGGTCCTTCATCAGGACGTTCAGCGTACTCGAAAGCATGTCGCGCGAGAGGTGCTGCGCGTTCAGGACCACCAGCGCCAGCGCCCAGTCGATCGTTTCGGCGATGCTCGGGGGCTTGCGCATGTTGTGCGTCCTGATCTTCTGGACGAACCGGACGACCTGGTTCGCCAGGTCCTCGTTGATGCCCGGAGTCTTGGAGAGGACGATCCGGACTTCCTGCTCGGGCGAGGGGTAGTTGATGTAGAGATACAGGCACCGCCGTCTCAGCGCCTCGGACAGGTTCCGGTTTGCGTTGCTCGTCAGCACCACGAGAGGGCGTTGGGCGGCGGCCAGCGTGCCGAGTTCCGGGATGCTGACCTGGAAGTCGCTCAGCACCTCGAGGAGAAAGCTCTCGAACTCATCGTCCGACCGGTCGATCTCGTCGACCAGGAGGACCACGGGCTCCGGAGCGAGAATGGCCTCCAGCAGGGGCCGCGGGAGCAGGAAGTGCCGGGAGAAGAAAGCGCTGTCCTCCTTGTTAAGCGCTTCCACCGCGTTGCCGAGCGTATCGGTCTGGTTCAGCAGTTCGCCGATGCGGTCCTTGAGCATCTGGGTGTACAGCAGCTGCTTGGTATATTCCCATTCGTAGAGCGCCTTGGATTCGTCCAGCCCTTCGTAGCACTGCAGGCGGATCAGGCGGCGGTCCAGCGCGCCGGCCAGCATTTTCGCGATCTCGGTCTTGCCCACGCCGGGCGGACCTTCTACCAGCAGTGGCTTCTCGAGCCGCTCCATGAGGAAGACGGGCGTGGCCACGTCGGGACCGCAGATATAGTCCTGGGCTTCGAAACGCTGGATGACATCCCGGGCAGAAGTGAAATCGGTCATGATGCTCCTGAATGAAAAGGCGAAACGGGGGCGCGGAAACGGGTCGTTACGGGGCAGGCGCCCTGATCCCTGGACGTGATTCCTGTTGGGGCCGACTCCGGCGTAAGGTAGGCGGGACCCGGGAGGGTGTCAAGCACATTCGCCCGCGCGCGAAGCCGGTCGGTTTCACCGCCGAAGGCCCCTGTCCACGGGCTGTCGCGGACGTCTCCACCGGATCAAATAGTACTTGCCGGAACCGGATAATACTTGCCGTTATCGGGTTGATAGCCTATATTGCGGGGGTCGCGAAGGACAGGACAGTTTCCGGAGAAAAACATGGAAAACCGCAAGCGGAAGAAGCAGCGCAAATTCCTGGTGGGCTTCGGCCTGGTGATCGCAGCCATCGGTTACCTGATCTACACCGGGGCGACCGACGCAACCATGTATTATCTGACCGTGAGCGAACTCAAGGCCGCCGTCGAAACCGGCGAGGTGGACTACGACGAGAACATGCGCCTGCACGGCAAAGTCGTGAACGGATCGATCCAGCGCGGCGACATGGGCTCCATGCGCATCCATTTCCTCGCCCACGAGGGCGGTGTCCAGGCGCCCGTCGTATACACAGGCGTAGTCCCGGACACCTTCAGGGACGATTCGGAAGTGGTCCTGGAGGGAGGATATGGCCGGGACGGGACGTTCAACGCCCACACGCTGTATGCCAAGTGTCCGTCCAAGTACGAGGCCGAGGGGGGATACGGTCAGTATGAGCAGACCGAGCCGAAGTCGTCTGAACCGCTTCCCCGGTCCTAGCCGGCCTGCGCGCCGGTCCGGCTTGCGCGTGTGCGAAGGGAGCCGGTCTTAGACTATGACACTGGTCGCGTGCGGACTGCTCGCGCTGGGCGTACTCGCCTTCATGATCAGTCCTATGCTGGAAGGGTCGGGCCGCCGCCCCTGGACCGCCAGGTCCGCCTGGTCGGCCTGGTCCCGTCGTGACGATCTGCTGAAGAAGAAAGACTTCATCTATTCGTCCATCCGCGAATTGAATATCGATTACAGCATGGGCAAGCTGGCCGCCGAGGACCACGATGCGCTCCGGCAGGAGTACATGAGGGAAGCGTCGGACGTGTTGGACGAACTCGACCGGACCGCCGGCAGCGACCTGCCTGTAGAGGAACAGATCGAAGAAGCGGTGCTGCAGGTCCGGCAACGCCGGGAACCGGATTCCGACGCGTTTACGGCTGTCGAGGACCCGAGCGGTGGTGACGCACCGCCTGTTCCGGCCGTCGAGGACCCGAGCGGCGGCGACGCACCGCCCGTTCCGGCCGTCGAGGACCCGAGCGGCGGTGACGCCCGTCCCATTCCTACCGTTTCGGCCGTTCCGCCCGCACGCGTACAGGAGTGCGGAGATTGCGGCACGGCCAATGAGCAGTCCGCCAACTTCTGCATCGAATGCGGCGTATCGCTGAAGCGCAGTACCTGTGATGGATGCGGCGCCGAAAACCCGGCAGCGGCCAAATTCTGCGGACAGTGTGGAGAAAAACTGACCTGATGGCGAATGCCTTGACACGTATCCGACACGTCAGCCCTTCGGGGCTTTTTGTTTATTGTGCCGTCCTGCTGGCCTGTGTGTCATGCATAGGCTGGATGTCGTTCACGGCCGGTCCGGCGCAGGCCCAGGAAACGGGGAGCATCGGTCTTACCGTCGTGAACGGCACCACCGGCCAGCCGATGGCGGGGCACGGGGTGACCCTGCTGCGTCACAATAGCGACGAGAGCAACGAGGTAACGCTGGCACAGGTCGTGACCGACCGGGAGGGCCGGTACGAGTTTACCGGACTGCCGGCGGACGGGTCGCACTACGTGGTCGTCGCCAGGTACCTGGAGATGCCCTACCTGACCGAACATATTCCGCTTGAACCGGGCGACGGCCGGCGGGAAACCCTGCTCCAGGTGTACGACATCACCACAGATGAGACTGCCCTGGTCCACAGCGCGGTCCACCTGGTCGTCGAGGCCAATCCCGAGGTACTGACCATCACGGAAATCATCGTCGTGGAGAACCGGGGCAACCTGACTTTCGCGCCGCCGCCAGCCTTGGGACTGGGCCTGGTCTACACCCTGCCCGCAGAGGCGTTCGGGCTGCAGCCCATGGTGGAAGGGCTTCAGCACACCGAACGCGGCCTGGTGTATTCCGCGCCCATCCCCCCGGGGGTCTCGCGGATCGTGTACGCCTACAACGTGGACCGGGCGTCCATCGAACACCGGTTCGCCCGGATGATGGATTACAATGTCGAACGGGTCCAGGTCCTGGTTTCACCCAGCAGCGAGACCGTCACCGCCACCAATCTGACCAACGACGGCGTGCAGCGGATCGGCGAAGACGAATACCTCCTGCTGTCGAACCGGGTGGGCGTGGGGAAGGGCATGTCGGTAGAGGTCGCCTTCCCCCGCATTCTGGTCTGGCAGGACGTCATGAAGTGGGGGATGCTGGGATTCGTGTTGCTCATCGTTGCCGCCGGATTCGTCGTGGGTATCCGCGCCAAGCCCGACCAGCCGGACGAACCCCCGGCCCTGGCCGATCTCTCCCCGGAGGACGAAAGGAAATACAGCGCGATCGTCCAGGCCATGGCCTCTCTCGATGACCGGTACGAGGCGGGAGAACTGGACGAAGCCTCCTATCACAAACGGCGTGACAACCTGAAGGACCGGGCGCTCCGGCTGCGACAGACGGGGAGCGAAGATGGCTGATCGATCCGCGCCGGGCATCAGCATCCGCCAGTTGACCAAGACCTACGGACGCTTCCGTGCCCTGCACCGGGTTGACCTGGAAGTGGCGCCGGGATCCTTCCTGGCGCTGTTCGGTCCCAACGGCGCGGGCAAGTCGACCCTCCTGGGCATCATCGCCGGCCTCGTCCGCCCCTCCCGCGGCCAGGTGCTGCTGGACGGCGACGAGATCACGAAAGACCGCGACGAATCCATCGGGAAGCGGATCGGCGTGCTGTCCTACGATTCCTATCTGTACGACGAGTTGACCGTGCGGGAAAACCTGCGGTTCTACGGGAAACTGTACGGCATCGATAACTGCGCCGAAAGGACCGAAGAGCTGCTGCGCACGGTGGGCATGGACGGCAGGGCGGAGAGTCCGGTGCGCACCCTCTCGCGCGGCATGAGGCAGCGGGTTGCCCTGGCCCGCGCCCTGCTGCACGACCCGGATATCCTGTTGCTCGACGAACCTTATTCGGGGCTGGACCAGGATGCGCTGGTCATGCTTAAAACCATATTGTCCGCACGGAAGAAGACGGTCCTGCTGGTGACCCACGACCTGATCCGCGGCCTGGAATCCGCCGACCGCGTCGCCATCCTGAACCGCGGCCACCTCGTGTTCGAGGCGGAGACGCGCGGCCTGTCCACGGCCGGTTTCGAGCAGATCTACCGGGACCACGCCGTATAACGCCGGCCTGGACCGGAAAAACGGAAGCGCCACACTCTATGAGATCATTCCTCGCACAGTCGTGGCAGATCTACCGGAAGGACATGGTCGTGGAATACCGCACCCGCGAGCGGGTCGTGACCATGTTTGTCTTTTCGCTGATCGTCGTGGTCATTTTCAACTTCGCCTTCAACCAGGGGGCGGACGTGTTGCCGCGCGTGGTGCCCGGCATGATCTGGGTTGCCTTCGCCTTCGCGGGCATGCTCAGCGCGAGCCGGTCCTTCACGCCGGAAAAAGACCGCGGCACCTTCGACGGACTGCTCCTCGCGCCAATCGACCGCGGATCCATATTCCTGGGCAAGCTGCTGGGCAACGTTACGCTCATCGGCCTGGTCCAGCTGGCGGTGCTTCCCTTGTTTGTGTTGTTTTTCAACATGACAATCCTGCCCTATCTTTCTAAACTATTGGTGATATTCATCCTGGGGACGGTCGGATTCTCGTCCGTCGCCACCCTGTTCGCCGCCGTGGCCGTCAACACGCGCATGCGGGACGTCATGCTGCCGGTCCTGCTGCTGCCCGTCGTTTCACCCGTCCTGATCGCGCTGGTGGAGACGACGCGGACCACCTTCGAGGGCGGCGACTGGCAGGACATGACCGACTGGATCAGGCTGCTATCGGTATTCACAGTCGTGTTCCTGGTCGCGTCCGTCATGCTGTTCGAATATATCGTGGAGGAATGAAAATGGCCGGAATAGCCGCCCGACTGCGCATCACGCCCTTCGGCCTCATCTGCCTGGCGGGACTGGTCGCTTCGCTTTACCTGTCGCTCATCTGGGCGCCCCGCGAGCGGGTCATGGGAGACGTGCAGCGGATCATGTATTTCCACGTCGCCTCCGCCTGGATCGCGGAGTTCGCTTTCGTGCTGGTGGGCGTTTCGAGCGTCATCTACCTCTGGCTGCGGGAGCGCAGGTGGGACATCGTGGCCTACAGCGCCGCGGAGGTCGGTTTCGTCTTCTGCTGTTTCGTGATGATCACGGGGCCGATCTGGGGCAAGCCGGTGTGGGGCACGTGGTGGACCTGGGACCCCCGGCTTACTTTCTCCATGATCCTCTGGCTCATCTACGTGGCCTACCTGATGCTGCGCGTGTACGGCGACGACATGCCGCAGGTGAAGACCTTCCTGGCCGTGCTGGGCATCCTCGGCACGATCGATATCCCCTTCATCCATTTCGCGACCATGTGGTGGCGGGGCCTGCACCCCGACTCCCTGGTCATGACGGAAGAGGGCCTGGGCGCGGGCATGGAAGTCGACATGCGCATCGCACTGGCCGTGTCGGCGGTCGTCTTCACCCTGTTGTTCTTCTACCTCATGCAGCGGCGCATGGCGCTTGAGCGCCTGAGGGACGAGGCCGAGGACCTGCGGGAGCGCGTGGAGCACCGGCATCCCGGCAGCGTGGGAGCCTGATAAAAAAGGAGCGTTTGAACCGTGGATCAGAACTTCTGGTACCTTTTTTCCGCGTACACACTGATATGGGTCGGACTGTTCCTCTACCTCTTCACGATCGCCGGCCGGGAGAAGAAGCTGGCGGCGGAGATCGCCGAATTGAAGGCCGCCGTGGAGGAACTGGAGTCGAAGGACGAGGGGCGGGCCTGACCTGGTCTGACTTGACCCGGTACCAGCCGTCCCGGATTCCGAGGGCGGCTGTTTTGTTTAGTGAAGACTCGGCAGACCCGGACGTCCCCCATGGCTGATCGATCCGAAAGCATCGCACCGGACTTTTTCTCCCGGATCCACATCGTACTCGTGGAGCCGAAGGTGCCGGGGAACATCGGCGCGGTCGCCCGGGCCATGACGACCATGGGCCTTACCCGCCTCGTCCTGGTCAACCCCGTCGAGTTCAGCCAGGAGGCGGAGGCGCGCTGGATGGCTCACGGCACCGGGGAGATCCTCGACAGCGCCCTCGTCGTCCCGACGCTGGACGAGGCGGTGAACGATCTCGCCCTCGTCGTCGGCACGACCAACCGCACGCGCGGCGTCTGGCTGCACCCCATCCAGCCCGTGGAGGAGGCTTTCGCCGAACTTGTCTCCGTGGCGCGGAACCAGCCCGCCGGGATCCTCTTCGGACGGGAGGACCGCGGCCTGTTGAACGACGAGTTGCAACGTTGCAACCTGATCGCCCGTATCCCCGTGGCGACGACCTATCCGTCCCTGAACCTGGCTCAGGCGGTCATGGTTTGCGCCTACGAGTTGTTTCGTGTCGGAGGAGATGCGCCGCCGGCCTCCGAAGTGAACCTGGCCGAGAACCGGGACGTCGAACGCATTAGCCATCGCGTCCACGAGACGTTGCTCAGACTGGGTTTCACACCCACGCCGAGCGAGGAGACCTTTCTTCGGTCCATCCGGAGGGTCCTTCGCCGCAGCCTGCGCCTGGAGCAGCGCGACGTCGCCACGTTGCACAAGGTGTGCGACGAGATCGACGCGTACGTGGAGCGTCGCGGCGGTGGTACGTGATCATCGAATCCGTCCCGCGGCAATGAATCCGTCTCACGGCGGCGGTCCGCCCGGTCCGCCCGGTCCTCAGATCCCGAATTCGGACGGATAGCGCACCGCCTCCAGGCAGAGCCCGTGGGCCGGCGCGTTTGCGCCCGCGGCGCGGCGGTCTTTCGCCTCCAGTATCTCCCCCATGACGCTTTCCGGCCAGCGCCCCCGGCCGATGTCCACGGCCGTGCCCACGATGGTCCGCACCATGTGGTGAAGAAAGCGGTTCGCCTCGATATGGAGGTGGAGTTCGTCGCCTTCCTCGACCCAGTCCAGTTCCCGCACCTCGCAATCCGTACCGTCGGCCGTAGAAGTGGCCTGGCAGAAGGACGTGAAGTCGTGGGTGCCCAACAGGGGAGCGCAGGCCCGGTGCATGGCGTCCAGGTCAAGCGGGTAGGTCACGTGCCAGGTAAAGTGGCGGCGCATGGCGCTCGCTCGCCGGATGATCCGGTAGCGGTAGCGGCGTCCCACCGCGCTGAAACGGGCGTGGAAATCATCGGCCGTCTGAAGGGCCTCCAGCACGCGTACGTCGGCCGGCAGCACTCCGTTCAACCCCTTCTTCAACCGATCCACCACCATGTCCGAATCCGTCCTGAAGTGGACGACCTGGCCGGCGGCATGCACCCCCGCGTCCGTTCGGCCGGCCGCCGTAGTGCGAATTTCGGCCTGCAGTATCCTGCCCATCGCCTCCTCCAGGACGGCCTGCACCGTGCGGCCTTCGGGCTGGAATTGCCAGCCGAGGAATTCGGTGCCGTCGTATTCGATCTTCAGGACCAGGGTGCGCATGGTGGATAGAAATCGCCTAAGGTGTGGTACTTGATGAAATCGCCTATGGTGTGGTAGCCGATGAAATCGCCTATGGTGTGGTACTGGATGAAATCGCCTATGGTGTGGTAGCCGATTGCAGAGGTTAAGAGCGGATCAGAAGAATCCGCCGAAGAGTATACCCATGCTGCCGGGTCCGATCATGGAGTTGGCGGCCGCGCAGAGAGCGAGCAGGGTCGTCACGGCGGCGATGGCCACGTAGTCGTTTCTGGCGAGGGCCATGACGCGGAACTGCGTGCGTCCCGTCCCGCCCCGGTAGCAGCGGGACTCCATGGCGACGGCCAGTTCCTCGGCCCGGCGGAAGGCCGAGAGCATGAGGGGCACGAGCAGGGACGTCATTTTCCGGACGCGCCGGATGGGGTTTCCGGTGAAGTCGGCGCCCCGGGCGGCCTGGGCCTTCTGCAGGCGGTCCGCTTCCTCCACCAGCGTCGGAATGAACCGCAGGGCGATGACCATCATCATGGCCAGTTCGTGGGCGGGCAGTCCGAAACGTTCAAGGGGTTTGAGCAACCGTTCGATGCCGTCCGAAACGTCCAGCGGCGCCGTGGTCAGCATCAGCAGGGCCGCGATCAGCATGATGACGACCAGGCGCATGCTGAACACCGCGCCCTGGAACATGCCCTCCCACGTGGGACCCGGGACCGTGAACCCCGCGATGACCACCGCTTCTCCCGGCGTGAAGCAGGCATGGGCGGCGAAGGTGATGATCAGGATCAGCCTGAAGGCCTTCAGGTTGTTCAGCAGCAGGTGGGGCGGGACGTCGGAAACCCGGACCAGGACCGCCACCGCGGCCAGCATGAAAAAGAAGAGCGGCAGGGTCTTCACCCAGACCAGGATCGCCATCAGCGCCAGGGCGCCGCAGAGCTTGGTGCGGGGATCCAGGCGGTGTATGGAGGACTCGCCGGGATAGAATTGTCCCAGCGTCAGGTTCTGGAGCATGATGAATTTTGTATAGGAGCTATCTGGAAGGGGGCGTAAGCATGGACTGGAACGTCACGCCGCGCTTTCCCGTCCGGGCATAGAAATACCCCACACAGGCGAGCATAAGTATTTTTAGGAGAACCTGTTCGGAACAGTGGTTGTCCCCCCGGGCAGTTCTGACGTCCTCCAATCTGGTGAGGCATGCCATCGATACCCGGAGCAGGATTCCCTATGGTATAGCAAAGGTTCTTTTAAAATGACTTTGCTGGAAACCTGTGTGAGGTAACATCCATTATACCCGATCTGTTTCTGACCGGCAAGAGTTTTAATGCATGGCCGGGCAAGCGACCGGGATTTACCGTCACATCTCGCGCAACATCGCGCGCCGACCGAAGGGTCCGCCGTCACATCTCGCGCAACATCGCGCGCCGACCGAAGATTCCGCCGTCACATCGTGCGCAGCATCGCGCGCCGCCCGCGGGGGTTGCCATCAGGTTTTCTGCTTCTTCTTCTTGGCCGCGGGGAAGAGGACGTTGTTCAGGATGAGCCGGTAACCCGGTGAGTTCTTGTGAAGGGCGAGGTTGGTCGGCGGATCGCCCACGAGGTGCTCTTCATCCTCCGGATCGTGCCCTCCGTAGAAGGTGAAAGTCCCCATCCCGAAGTTGCCGTGGATGTACTTTACGTGGTCGGTCCCGGCTTCTTCGGCAAGGACGACCACGGTCCGCTTGAGCACGTCGCGGTGGAAGGACGTGGACAGGCCGTAGAATCCGGCGATGTAGTTCACGTGGCTCTGCGTGAGCATGGTGGGGACCGGGTCGTACTTGGCGGAGAACTCGAAAAGGGTGAAGGGTCCGGTCATCACCTTGCCGGCATTGACCTGGTTCACGTCGATGTTGGAGAAGGATCCGATGAGCGGGTTGAGCTGCAGCGTGAAGTTCTCGAAGGCGAGCGTCTGTCCGAAGTCCAGCTTGGACTGGGCGTCGGGATCGACGGGCGTATTGTCGTACTCAGGCGCCACGATATCGGTGCGGGCCGAGGCCAGGGCAATCTCGAGGGTCTCCGTCGCCGCGCACATGGCGAAGAGGAAGCCGCCGTCTCCCACGTAGGACCTGATGCCCTGCGCCACGGCCTTCTTGGCCTCGGCGACCGTCGGATACCCCAGGGTCCGCGCCAGCGTTTCGTCGGTTGCCTTCTGCTGCTGATACCAGGGCATGCGGTGATAGCTGAAGAATTTGCTGTACTGCCCGGTGAAATCCTCGTGGTGCAGGTGCAGCCAGTCGTATTCCTTCAGTTCTCCGGTCAGCACCTCCGTGTCGAAGATGGTCTTGTAGGGCACCTCGGCGTACTCCAGCGCCATGGTCACGGCGTCGTCCCACGGCCGCTGGTCGGGCCGCGTATACACGGCGATTTCGGGCGCTTTCTCCAGCAGCACCCGGTCCATGTTGTTTTCGTCGATGTGGGCGTAGATCCGGACCAGTTCCGCGCCGTCGATCACCTCGAAGCTCACGCCCCTCAGGTAGCAGGCCCGGACCCGGTCCGTCGTGGGGTCCATGACGAAAGACCCGCCGCGGTAGTTCAGCAGCCATTCGACGGTATGGCCCTGCTCCAGGGCTTGAAAGGCGATGCCGTAGGCCTTGAGATGGTCCTGCTGTTCCAGGTCCATGAAGATCAGCATCTTCTGGGCGCTGGCGGGAGGCGCGGAAAGGAGGAGCAGGGCGAAAAGGAAGGCGAAACGACGCATTTTTTTGTCTGGGGGATATCGGGATTGGACGGATGGACTATTAAAGGAATATGCCGCGGTTCGTCCGCATGGTCAACGGAAACTGGTCATGAAGCAAGGTTGCGCGTCACCCTCGAAGAAGCTGGTTCATGCGTCCGTTACGTACAACCAACTACGCTCCTTCATTGCAACTCCGCCAGGTTATCCACATACTTGTGACCGCTTCCCGTGTTGAAGAGCACAACGCGCTCGGTCCGGTCGATGCGTCCCAGCGCGATCATTTTTCTCAAGGCCGCCAGCACGGCGCCGCCTTCGGGCGCGGCGAAGATGCCCTCGCAGGCCCCGATCTCCCGGACGCCCCGGACCATGTCGCCGTCGGGCACGGCCACGGCGTCTCCGCCGCTCTCCCGGATCGCGGCCAGCATCAGCCTGTCCCCAACGGCCGCAGGCACGCGCAGTCCGCTGGCGAGCGTACGGGCGTTCTCCCACTCCGGCGCGTCGGGCCACTGCTGTTCCCATGCTCGCACGATGGGCTGGCAGCCGGCGGCCTGCACGGCGACCATGCGGGGCCTTTCCGGTCCGATCCACCCGAGGGCTTCCATCTCGGCAAAGGCCTTCCACATGCCGATCAGTCCCGTCCCGCCTCCCGCGGGGTAGAGGATAGCGTCCGGCAGCGCCCAGCCGCACTGTTCCGCGAGTTCGTACCCCATGGTCTTCTTGCCCTCGACCCGGTAGGGCTCCTTCAGGGTGGAGACGTCGAACCAGCCTTCAGCGTCCTTCCGCGCGGCCACCAGCTTCCCGCAGTCCGTGATCAGGCCGTCCACGAGTTCCACCGCCGCGCCGTGGGCCCGGCATTCGACGATGAAGGGCAGGGGGGTGTCCCGCGGCATGAACACGTGCACGGGGATGCCCGCCTTGGCGCCATAGGCCGAGAGCGCGCCCGCCGCGTTTCCGGCGGAGGGAATGGCCATGGATTCCGCACCCAGTTCCAGGGCGCGGGACACGGCCAGGGACAGGCCCCGGGCCTTGAATGAGCCGGTGGGATTTACGGATTCATCCTTGATGTAGAGCCCGTCCATGCCCAGTCGCTCGCCCAGGCGGCGGGCGTGGATCAGCGGCGTGCCGCCCTCGCTCAGGGTGACGATGGCCGACTCGTCGCGCACCGGGAGCATCTCGCGGTAGCGCCACAGGGTGGGTTCGCGCACCGCCAGGATGTCCGGGGTCAGCGCCTTGCGCGCCCCTTCCGTGTCATACCGGGCAAGGAGCGGCCGCCCGCAATCGGGACAGAGGTTACGCAGCCGGTCCGCCGGCAGCCGCTTGCCGCAGTCGCTGCATTCCAGGTCGATGAGAAAGCTCATGAAGGAGTCCGTTCATGGGATAGCGTTGAACTACGTTGTCTTGGATGTGCGTCGCGCGTCTACTCGAATCACAGGTCGAAGAACAGCCCGAGGCCGCCGTAATTGTCCTCCAGGTGGTGAAACTGGCCGTGTTCGCTGCGTCCGCCGTGGTATACGAGGGCCAGGCGCAGGCCGCGGGATTTTTCATTGTGTAACAGCAATCCCGCGTGGACCGTGCGGTTGACGGCCAGGTCCCCGTCACGGAACAGCCGCACGTCGCAGGCCAGGTAGGCGCGGGTTGCCCCGCCGGAGCCCGTGAGGGGACGGGAGACCATTTCCGCGCCGCCCTGGACCCGCCACCGCCGCACGTCCGGGATGGCGTGGTTCGACCAGCGCAGGCTGCCATAGACGCGCACGGTCCCTATTGCGCTTCCCGTCATCGAGCTTCCCGTCATTGCGCTTCCCGCCATTGCGCTTCCCGTCATCGAGCTTCCCGCCCCGGATCCACCCGCGACGTGCCACTCGTAGGACCCGTACAACGTGAAGTACTCCCGGCTGTAGGTCATGGCCCCCATGGCCTGTTCCGGTCCGGCGTATCCGTCGGCCAGGTGAGCGCTCACGTGGGCGTATTCGAAACGGCCGGTGTACCTGTCGCCGCCCAGGTCCGCGTGAAACCCGATCAGGTAATCGGCGGTCTCGAGGGGGAAGGTCGCCCCGGACCAGCGCAGCTTCGAGAAGACGGCGGCGTGGATCCCGGTGCGGAAACGAAGCGGGCGGCCTTCTTCCAGGTTGCGGGGTTGTTCCCGGCCGAGCCCATTCCTGTCGGCTCTGTCCCGACCGGCCCCGTCCCGATCGGCTCCGTCCCTGCCGGCCCCGTCACTGTCACCCCCGTCCCACGCATAGTCCGCGGCCTCCCAGGAACCGCCGATATTCCCGTTCAGCCGGTCGTTCAGATTGGTTACTACGGCAAGCCGTGTTTCAGTCGGGTCGGCCAGCAGTGAACGGAAGAGCCGCTGCTGGGGGGCGGCGAAGCGCCAGGTGCCTGCCGCGGCGTCGAAGGCCATGGTGAGTGCCAGGGAAAGGATCCCCGCACAGGCCACGATTCGCACCAGGCATCTTCTTGCCGCTCGGATGCTCAGGTACATAACGAGTCCTTTCGCGCCAGGCTCCTTCTTCCCGCCGGGATGCTCAGCCACATACCGAATCCTTCACAGGTGCCGGCGTAGCACGGCCATCGTCGCGGGTGCATGTTTCCCGGGGGTTCACAATGGACCGATGATAGGCCGACCCGTCTGCCTGTGTCAAGCACCGAATGGCCGCCTCCGCACCAATGCGCGGGGCGTCGGGGGGCTTTCAGCACGGGGTGCCTCGGCCTTACAGCGCGGGGCGCCGGGATACCCGTGCGCGTGGCTTTTCACCCCGTACCGCACGGAGGAATGTACTTGACAGAACGCCCGTCCAGCGGTTAGTTTGCGAAATCTTGTCCAAACACAATAAAGGAGTCAGCTGACGTGTCGCGTAATTTGAACAGCTTCGGAGCCCGCGCCGAATTGAACGTGGGCGGAAGCGCCTGTATCTATTATTCGCTTTCGAAGGCAGAGGAAGCCGGCGCGGGTGATGTTTCCCGCCTGCCCTTTTCCCTGAAGATCATGCTGGAGAACCTGTTGCGCCACGAAGA
>CAZZNP010000072.1:11727-18036 GCA_964655785.1 uncultured Gemmatimonadota bacterium | reverse complement strand
GCGCAATCTGGCCGATGCGCTACGTCGCGAGTAGTCGGTTTCAGGTTGACCGCCGCCGCGCCGGTACGTAGATTCCCATATACTGAAATGATGGTGTTTCCCACCCCTGGTCGGATGTACGGCCCCCCGAGCGGATGCTCATGTTCCCGAGCGGATGCTCATGTTCCCGGACGAATGCCCAAGTTCCCGGACGAATGCCCAAGTTCCCGGGCGAATGCCCAAGTTCCCGGGCGAATGCGCACACCCACAATAGGAAACCGGTAAATCATGTCCCGATTAATCGTACTGATTGTTACGGTCCTGGTGATCTGTCCCTTGCGGGACGCGGCCCGGGCACAGACACCTTCCGTGCCAACTGCACCCGCCGTGAATCCGGTACCCGAAACACACCATCCCTCGACCCTGGAAGCGGGCAAAGCGCTATACGAAGATGAACGGTTCGAGGAAGCGCTGGTGTTGTTTCAACGGGCGGTAGAGGAGGACGGACGCTCGGCTCCCGCCCACTACTGGCAGGGCATGGCCCGGTACGAGCTTGGAGAATATCAACAGGCGTTAAGTTCGTTCAGGCGTACGGTCCAACTGGACGGGAAGTGGGCGTCCGGCTACGCGGGACTGGGCAAGTCCTATCTGCAGATAGAGCATCGGAGGCTGGATGCGCGTCACGCCTTGCGCATGGCGGCCAGGTTGTCGCCCGACGACCCGGATATCCAGTACCATCTGGGCTTGGCGTATATGAGTCCGCGAAAGGTCGACCAGATTGTGGGCGGCGTACCGGACGGCCGGGACTTTTTCCTCAAGGCGGTGGCATTGGATCCTTCCCATCCCGATGCTTTATTTCAGGTCGGCCGGTGCTACGACCGGCCCGAATCGCCTGAATTCGACAAGGCGATGGCGGCCTATATCACGCAATTCGGTGTCAAACCGGATCACCGCGACGCGCTCCGGCGTTTCGTCAACCTGGCCCTTCTTACCGAAAGGTATGGGCTGGCCGTTGAGTTACTCGAAGGGGCCGGAGACGACCTGGGAGAACCGGGCTCAGCCACAGTCCGGACCTTGCTGACGCGATTCAGTGCGCTTGCCGATGCCGCTGAGCCACGGCCCGACGTGCTGCACGAGGTTTATGAGGTATACTTTTCCCTGCTTGCCCCGGACGAAAAGGCAGTCTACCAGGACCTGGCGCACGTAGCGCCTCCCGACGAACTGGCGTTCTGGAAGCAGGCCGCCGGTGGCGAACGCGATGCGCGCTGGCATGCCTTTTGGAACGCCAGGGATTCGAACCCCGCCACCGTGACGAACGAACGCCTCGTAGAGCATTACCGGCGCGTAATATACGCCCGGTACCATTTTTCACAGGGACAGCACCCCTATGACCGCCGCGGCGAGATATACGTCCGGTACGGCGAACCGGAAAACCGCCGCAGCGATGTCTATATCGCGGACCGGAACGCCTATCAATCGGCCGCGTTTCCCGAAGACGCGTCAGTGGTCGCGATCCGGGAGCAGAATAGACAGTTCGGTTATAAATTGCGTGTTGACCGGGGCAGATTGACGATCGTACCTCCCGAGGGGGTATCTGAAGAAGACCTCGAAGAAGCGGGGGGCATGCTGGCCGATGGAATCGTCGCATCGAGCGCGGCCCTGCAGATGCAGAAAGAGAGAAATTTGATGGGCGCCGGATACGCTACCGAAAGCTGGGTATACGCCCGGTATGGCCTGGAACTGTTCTTCGTCGATCAGTTCGGCGGGGGCAGGTTCGATTATCCGTGGCCCAACCTGTTCACCAACATGCAGGAAGCGGTTCGGCAGGAGCGGTTCAGCCCGCGTCGGATCGCCGAGAAACTTATCGCGGAAGCTCCCGAGGAATACCTGCATGACTTAGGCGGCGGTCCTCTCGAGTACGCCTTCGACGCCGTGACCTTCCGGGCAGACGCCGTCGCAACGGAGCTGGATCTTGCATACAGCATACCCACATGGCAGTTCGGTGATGTGTCGGATGGAAGAGGGGAGCGCACGTCGCTGGATCACCTGGTCACACTGCGCGATTCGACCATGAGCCCCGAGGTCACCCACGAGTTCGGTTTCGGACCCTTCGAACGGCCGAAGCACAGGATGGTCGAAAGCCATGTGAAAGTCCCGGTTTATACCCTGCCTGCGAGTGTGGTGGCGCCGGCGGGGCGCTTCACGCTGGCGGTCCAGGTGAGGGACGAGACGACGAGGCGGGTCGGCGTATATACCAAGCCGGTCACCCTGCCCGACTACAGCGGTGAAGAACTGCTCATCAGCGATCTCAAGCTGGCCACCCTGATCGCGCCGTCAGGCGTACAGGGTCCGTTCGTGCGCAAGGGGTTGAACATCACACCCAACCCGGGACGTATCTACATTCGAGGAAACCCCGTTTACGTTTACTACGAGTTGTACAATCTCAGCCTGGACGAGGCGAAGAAATCGGCCTACGAAATGCTCTACGAGATCAGGCCCCTGGACGGCAGTGGACCGCGTGGCTGGTCGGCCCGCGGACAAAGAGACATGCAGACGGCTTTGATGGCCTTCACGGGAGAAGGGTTCTCGGCCGAGGACCGCGAGTTCACGTCGCTGGACACCGGAGGTCTGCCAGCGGGTGAATACATACTAACCGTCACGCTTACCGACCTGCACGCGGGAAGCACTGTTTCCAAGTCCATCAACTTTCTGGTCATGGATCGGTAGGACGTTCCATCACTTCATCCGCGCATTACCTGCCACCCGACCCGACTTATTCCATCTATTCCTGCTTCAGGCGCCTCACTTGAGCCGTTCCGGGTTCAGGCCCTCACTTGAGTCGTTCCGGGTTCAGGCCCTCACTTGAGTCGTTCCGGGTTCAGGCCCTCGAGTTCCGGGACGACGAACCTTCCGTCCCTCCGGATCACTTCCCCGTCGAACTCGATGGTCCCGCCGCCGTATTCCGGCGTCTGGATCATGACCATGTCCCAGTGGACGGCGGACCGGTTGCCGTTGTCGGCCTCCTCGTAGGCCTGTCCCGGCGTGAAGTGGAAGGAACCGGCGATCTTCTCGTCGAAGAGGATGTCCAGCATGGGTGTGGTGATGTGGGGGTTGAAGCCGATGGCGAATTCGCCGATGTAGCGCGCTCCCTCGTCGGTGTCGAAGATCTCGTTGAGCTTCTCCGTCCGGTTGCCCGTCGCCCCGGTTATCCTGCCGTCTTCAAAACGCAACTCCACGTCCGTAAACGTCACGCCGTGATAGAGCGTGGGCGTGTTGAACCGGATGACGCCGTTGACTGAATCGCGCACGGGCGCGGTAAAGCACTCGCCGTCGGGGATGTTGCGATCGCCCGAGCATCCCACGGTGGGGATGTCCCGGATGCTGAATTCCAGGTCGGTGCCCGGACCCGTGAGGCGCACGCGGTCGGTGCGGTCCATGCGTTCCTTCAGCGGTGCGAGCGCCCGTTCCATCTTCCCGTAATCCAGCGTACACACGTCGAAGAAGAAGTCCTCGAAGGCCTCGGTGCTCATGCCGGCCTGCTGCGCCATGGACGGGGTCGGCCAGCGCAGCACCACCCACCGGGTCTTCGGCACCCGGATATCGAAGTGCACGGGCTTGAGCCAGCGCTGCTCGTACAGCCGCATGGCCTCGCCCGGCACATCGGACATCTCCATCACATTCCGGCTGCCGCGCAGGGCCATGTAGGCCTGCACCCGGTCCATGCGATGGGATTCACAGGCGCCGGCGGCCTCCATGGCATCCTCGTCCCCGGCGCGGACCAGTTCCCGCATGACGCGCTGGTGCTTGATGGAGACCAGCGGCACGCCGCCCGCCGCCCGGATCGCCCGGATGAGCGAGATCACCATGTCATCGGGGACGTCGAAGGCCTCGATGAGCACCCGGTCCTCGGCCCTGATCTTCGTCGAATGTTCGGTGAGCACCTTTGCCAGGTCACCGTATCTCGGGTCGCGCATGAGTTTGTGGTCTCCGTGGTTAGTGTTTCAATCGTTTCAGGCAGTCAGGACAGAGCCCGCGGGCCGCAGGGCATCGTTACCGGGCTGAATCACCGCGGGCGGGCAGCGCGTTCACTCGCTAAACGTCCGGTGCCGCTTCAGTCGCCGCGGCAGCGCGTTCACCCGCAATACGGACCGGGCGCACTTCAGTCGTCGCGGCAGCGCGTTCACCTGCGATACGGCTGGTGCCGCCTCAGTCATCAATCCGTCCCGGTTTCACGTCCACCGCGCCCGATGCCGATACCCTGACCAGCATGGCGTCTTCGGGTTCGAAGGGCAGGCGCACCGTCCGTTCCCGACCGTTGACGTGGAGGTCGACCTCCCGCTCGACCAATCCGGTGGAACGCCAGCCTTCGTAGGCCATGGGGTACCTGATCCGCTTCGTATCGGGATGGGCGAAGAAGATATGATAGCCGTCGTCGACTACCCGGCACCAGAACTCAGGGGCGTCCCGTCCGCTCACGAGCGGGGGATGGGAAAGCCCGGTCTCCGGATGTCTCAGCGCCGTCCCCAGTTCCGCGGTGACCGAGGTCTGGCTCATCAGTTCCGCCAGGCGGTCCTCGTAGTCTTTCGGCGGCCGGCGGCCAGGCGCGACGGGGCGGCGCGCGACGCAGATACGCGCCCCCTCCCGAGCGAGCCGCAGCAGGGCCTCCAGCGCTTCGCCGTCCAACCATTCCACGTCCACATAGATCGTCGAGAACGCCGCCTCGCCGAATCGGACTCGCCCGTCCTCCACCAACGCTTCCTGGAGAAACGGTTTCGAAATCCAAAGGGGATGATACCCGAGCAACTCGGAGGGGCGTTCGACGGTCTGCAGCTCCCAGTAGTAGTTGGCGGCCGGTCCACGCCGCTCCTCGGGCAGCATGTGACGCATCCAGTGGTCTTCCAGCGGCAGGTACACTGCCACGTTCGTGTACGTCCGCCCCTGTTTTACGAAGTCGGCGGCATCCGCCAGGTAGGCGTTCAGGGCCGGAAGCCGGTCGGCGAACCCGCTGTCCGGACCGACGTGCGTCGTCGCGTAGAAGGTGTTGTTCCCGCCGGGCGCGTTGTAGGGCATGCCGTGCCAGACGATGTGGTTGACCCCGTTGGCAAACACCGCGTCCGCCATGAGCTTCAGATCTTCCACCTTTTCTTCGCCATGATGGGGCGACGGTGCGGGCCACGGTTCATAACCGTAGATACAGGTGAAGGTCTCGCAGGTCACGACGGGCCGCGAGCCCAGGGCCGCCGCCGAGCCGGGTATGGCCGAGAAGAAGGTCTCGAACAGCAGGGCCTCCGATTCCGGGACGTCCACGAGGGCGAAGGCTTCCAGCAGGTCGGTCGGCGCCCCGTGGCACTGCACGCGGCTCACGGCGCCGAGACGGCGGCAGATATCGGCGTAGGGCCTGAAGAATCCATCGATCGCCGCTTCCGCCAGGATCTTCCGGTAATCGTACCGCACGTCGGGGTGCGCGTCTATACATGCCTTGTAGGGTTCAAGGTCGTACCCGAAACGGTCCCGGAAGATTGGATCCAGGTGTGCGCTCCAGAGCCCCTCCGGATATACTTCCCACGAGTCCGAGAAGAGCGACGAGGTGGTGCCTTGCAGGGCGGGCTCAAGCGCCCCGCCGACCTGTCCGGCGTAACGCCCCAGGGCGGCCGGGTCCAGGTGGTTCAGGATCCGGCCTTGGCCGTAATAGGAAAGTTCCCACGACTTCTCCAGCCGCTGGGCCGACGGCCCGTCGAAGACCTGTCCGGCGTCCTCCCCGGACACGATCGATCCGCCGAAGGGCCAGGAGGTGCTGAAGGTGAAATCGCACCCGATCCCCAGCCGGTCGGCCTCCTCCTTGGCGCCGGCGACCAGGCCGGTCCACGCCTCGCTCAGCCAGCGGGGCCCTTCCCCTGCCCCGGGCTGGGGGTACATGAAGGCGATCTCCACGCCGCCGAATCCCTGGTCCCGCACCCATTGCAACTGCGTCCGGACGTCTTCTTCCCGGATGTCGTCGTAAAACCACCACCAGCGCGTGTAGGGGCGGGAGTCCGAAAACGGACGGTAGGTCCTGGTCAAATCGTTCGACATGGGCGCTCCTCTGATCGGTGATTTTGCATTGCATAATCTATACCGAAAACCTGCGGAAAACACTATATTATCCGGAACCGGGAACAGGGCAGGAAACAAGACGGAAACAGGAGAAAGAACAGGACAGGAACAGGACGGGTAAGGCCGGAAACGCTCGAATTGCCCCGGCGGCACCCGATCGGAAAGGCGCAAATCACCCCGGTGGAACCCGGACGTGCCGTGAACCGTTCCATACACAGGAGTGTCCATGCAGACCAT
>CAZZNP010000072.1:0-11627 GCA_964655785.1 uncultured Gemmatimonadota bacterium | reverse complement strand
TGGCGTTTGCACAAGCTACGCGGGCGATGGCTCAAAGTAGCTCGGTAAGCCAGGGCGCCGAGGAGGAGGAAGATCCGGTACGCCGCGTACTGCGGCAGCGCGTAGATGAATACGGCCAGACGGTAGGCATCGTCGCCGGCATCATCCGCGGTATCAACCGGCACGCCTATGCCTATGGCACGCTCAACCATGGCACGATACGGCGCGTGAGCGCCATGACGGTCTTCGAGATCGGCCAGCTGAGCAGCCTGTATACTTCGGCCATGCTTTCCCTCATGGTCCAGCGGGGCGACGTCAACCTGACCGACCGGGTGTCCGCCTATCTCCCGGAGACCGTGAACGTACCGGCCACACCCGCCGGACGTCCGATCCTGATCGAGCACCTCGCCACCCATACCTCGGGACTGCCCCGCCTGCCGGACAACCTGGTTTCGGATGATCCGGACGATCCGCTGAAAGGATATTCGGTTGCCCTGTTGTACGAATTCCTCGACAGGTACGCGGAATCGCAGCGAGTGGGGCTTGAGTCACTGTTCGATGGCCCGCGTGGTTCGCCTGAATCGCCCGGTCGGCCTGAATCGACTGGCCCGGCTGGTTCTCTCGCCTCGCCTGGTCCGTCAGGTTCGCCCAGTCCGTCAGGTTCGCCCGGTCCGTTTGACCGGCCCCGTCGGCCTGAATCGACTGGCCGGCCCGGTCCGGGAGGCGACGATTTGATGGATATGGAAGACCGCTCCGAAGCGGAGGACCCTTTCGAGCTGGAGGGCCGCTACGCCTATTCCGATCTCGGCATGGGACTGCTCGGACACGTGCTCGAGCGGGCGGCCGGCGCATCCTATGACGACTTGATCCGGGAACTGATCGGCGATCCCATCAAGCTGGCCAACACGGCCAACGCGCCCACTCAGTCCATGCGGACGTACCTGGCGACCGGACACGACTACGCCCGCCGGCCCGTGCCCGCATGGTCCGATACGGCCCTTGTGGGCGGCACGGGACTGCGTTCCAATCTGCTGGACATGATGACCCTGGTGTCGGCCAGCATGGGTATCATCTACGCCCTGCCGGAGGACTTCACCGAAGACGATTCGACACGCTATCACGCATCCTTCGACAGCCTCATCGTGGCCCGGAATCCAACGGACGAAGAGGGCGTCCGGACCGCGCTGGGCTGGAAAGTGCGTCATGACGAGCGAGGCCGCAACATCTACTGGCTCACCGGCAAAACCAACGGGTTTTACGCCTTCGCCGCCTTCCTCAAGGCGTGGCGAAAGGGCGTCGTGGTCCTGTCCAACAGCTCGGCCAGCGTCGAGGACATCGGGTTCCACCTGCTCAACGCGCGAAACCCCCTCGCGCCGCCGCCGGAAACCGTGCGCATGAGCGAGGCCGCCTACGAGGCCTGTACCGGCATCTACGAATTCTCCCCCGAGTTTACTGTCGAAATTACCTACAGCGACGGCAAGCTCTACGGCCAGCCACCCGGCCAGCCCAGGAGCGAACTGGTGCTCGAATCGACAGGAGACTTCTACCTGGAAGTAGAAGACGCCCGGATCACCTTCGTCCGTGACGAGATGGGAAACGTGGACTATTTCCTCTTTTTCCAGGACGGGAAAACCCACCGGGCGGTGCGGGTGAGGTAGGGGTGGAATCGCACCGTCCTGAACGAGATTCAACCCATAATGCCGGAACCGCACCCTCGATCGGGCCACAGCCAGGCTTCTATTGATTCAGGAGGCACACCTGAATGCCGGGACCGCACCCTCGATCGGGCCACAGCCAGGCTTCTATTGATTCAGGAGGCACACCATGACGTTGAAACGCCGCCACGCCCCACACGATTCGACCAGAGAGGTACGATCATGAGGTATCTATGGCTTGGTGTACTGGCGACGGCGGTGGCCGCGTGCGGCGAAGAAGATCCCGTGGGGCCGGCGCCGATGCCGGAACCGAACTCCATCGTACTTGGCGCGGCCGTGGCGGAGTCCGGTCGCCTCAGCACGCCCGGGGCGGAGGTCAGCCGCGGTTATCGGCTTGCCGTCGAAATGCTGAACGAGCGGGGCGGCATCGGCGGGCGTGAGGTGCAGCTGGTGATCCACGACGACGGGAGCGACGCGGATGCGAGCGTTCGCCTCTATGAGGAGATGATCGCCTCGGACACGATCACCGCCTTTCTGGGTCCCTACAGCAGCGGGATCACCGAATCCGTAATCAGCGTGACGGAAGCGGCCGGGATCCCGCTCGTCGCCCCGGCTGCGGCGACTCCCGCGATCTGGGAGAATCGGGGACGGCAGTGGAGCGTGCAGATGTCGGTTCCGGCTCCGGATTATCTCGAGGGTTCCGTGGAACTGGCCGAGCAGTCCGGCGCTCGCACGGTGGCCCTGGTGTGGGAGGATACGTCCTTTCCCACGGCGGTGGCCCAGGGCATACGCGATGCAGCGGCGACCCGGGGGCTCGACCTCGTGATGGAGCAAGCCTACGCGGAGGGCAGCGCAGACCATGTGGCATTGGTGGCCATGGCGCGGGATGCGGGCGCCGATCTATTCATTGGCGGAGGGTATACGGACGACGCGATCGCGTTCGCGAAGGCCGTGGCCGCGGAGGAATACAGGCCGCTTATTACGTCTCTCCTCCTGGCGAGTGGAACATCCTTCATCAACGATGCAGGCGCGGCCGGGCGTTGCGTCATCAGCAACGCGGCCTGGGATCCAACGATCCGCACGGAGGGGTACATCTCCACGAACGAGGCGTTCGTACGACGCTACGAAGCGACCTACAACATGCTGCCGGACTACCAGGCCGCCTCGGGTTTCGGCGCCGTGGAACTGCTCGCGGAGGGCCTCAACCGGGCCGCTACGCCCACCGGGGGTATCGACCGCGCGTCGATACGCGACTTTCTGTTTGCGACCTCCAAACAGACCGTCCTGGGGCCGTTCAATGTCTATCCACTCGGCGACGCCCGGGCCGGCGCCCAGCGCGACCTGAAGGGCATACAGATCCAGTGGCAGGACGACGGGGCGGGCGGCTTCGTCAGGCGCATCGTTCATCCGTTGGCGGCCAGTCAGGCGCCCCTGTGCTTCACGCAATGAATCGATGAATTCGAGTGTCCTGCCCGGAGCCTGCCCGGTGCCTGCCCGAAGCCTGCCCGGAGCCTGCCCGGAGCCTGCCCGGAGCAGGTCCTCATCACGAAATGGTTACGTTCAGGAGAACACCTTCAATGCCCGCTTATGTCATCTCCATGATGTGGGTCCACGATCCCGAGACCTACCGGAAGTACACCGACCGCACGCCCCCCATCGTCAAGAAACACGGGGGCAGGTTCCTGACCCGGGGCGAGGAAATCGCCTGTGTCGAGGGCAAGAATTACGATGGTCGGATGGTGATACTGGAGTTTCCCAGCAAGGCCCACGCGGAGGCGTGGTACAACGACCCGGCCTACCAGGAGGCGATGAAGTTTCGACAGGCCGCGTCGGAGATGAACTACCTGTTGCTGCAGGAAGGCGGCGAGAATACCGGAGATCCGGACCCGAAGTTGTGAGGGAGCGTTCGGTGTAGGGGTCTGTTAGGACAAATGGCGATGTACCACTCTTTGTCCCGTTCGATTATCGCCACGAATTCGTTTTTCATCGACGACATCCTCAGGTTGCTTTAATCGCGTGAAGGGGAAGTGCCTCGGTTTCCAGCGTAGACAGATCCACGCGTTGGGAGGCGTGATCAATGTCGAATCCTACCACGTCCCCACTGGCATCCAGATCGACGTTCAGGCCATCCGTGACCTCGAGCGTTTCCGTGCCGGGACCGGCCTTGAACTCGACATAGAGGCTGTCGGTCTCCGGATAGTAGTGTAGTTTGTTGGATGATCTTCTTCCCGAAATCGTCTGCCACGCAGAACCATCGGAATAACCTGCAAGAAAATTGTAGTAAAGCTCCGTACTTGAATCCACCAACTCCATCCTCAGGACTCAATAGCCGTTCTGAATTGGAGGCCGATTTGTCGAATACAGTCTGTAACTAGGTTGAGGAGATGTAGATAATCGTTCCGGTGCCAGTTTTCTACTGAAATACCAAGGTTCTCTGCCGCCGATTTCACCCGCCTGCTATCGGGAGGGTGAGCGACTCCTCCATGTGTTCGTATTTCATAGAGGAAAGCAAGCGGAGCCAGCTTCTCGCGGTTTGTGTTAAATGATCCCTTGAGTTCGGACGCAAGTTCCGTGTCATCTGTGTCAAGGGATTGGCTTTCAGCTATCCTTACCAGTTCGGGTATCTCTGCGTTGTTCGGCTGGAGATCTTCAATCAGAACAGCGATAAACGAAATTCTTTCCAATAGCTTTCGTGAACCTAGCGATTGATTCTGCCAATCTAGGTGGAGATTGGCACCCCATGCTCGAATCATACTTCGAAGCGATTTTGGCTCAAGCCCGTCGATAACAAGAGTTGACAAAAGCGTGCCTCGTTTCAGAAATTCATAGTCATCGGCGGTTGTGGGATAAACCCACTTGAGTTGACGTCCAGCCAAACTATCTATCGAACCGCTCCATATAGGGGTGGGAAGTTCAAGTTCCACCGTATTGGCAAGGTTTTGAAATTCAGCATTTAGCGATTCAAGTTCAACGACCAGTGCGTTTACTTCACTTGGTATTGTCTGCTCTTGCATTAGTACGTTTCTTGTATCCCCGCTAGGTGGATCAACCACATACTGCTTCCAGTGGGGCCACTCTTCAAATGGAACACCTTCCGCGAAATCACCGATAGCAGTCACAAGCAATTCGTTACCGATCCGCCTTGTACTGCGCCCCAGACCCCAATAGTCCCGGCACGACACCGAACCATCGTCAGAAACCGTAAATCCAGAAGAACCCTCGTACTTCGTCAACACTTCCTGACTGAAATAAACTGGATCCATGAAGTCACAAGAACTTCCTTCGAACTCTTTTCCCCCTTCGACGTATCGATAGTGACTCCAGCGACCAGGAGCGACGGGACCGTTTGCGGTTGGCAGCGTAAACTCGTAGGGATCAAATGGCGGTTCCTCAGTCCACGGATCGTCAACATCTATCTCAGGCGGCTTGATCTCAAACCAAAGATGAAGTCGCCTTGGCAAGAACGGTGGCTTCCCCAGAAACTCTGGCTGAAGTCCCCAGTTTTGGAATACAGCCTTAGATCCCTGATCCGTTGATCCGCATGTCAACGCCTCCGTGACGGCATACTTCTCAATACTGTTCGATGACGGATTAAGGAGTTGAAGATGACGATATTGTCCAATCATTAACGATAACTGTCGTTGTTGAAGGTATTTTTTGAGGTAGTTAACCCGTATCTCAACGATCTGCAGGTTACCACTTTCAATCGTTTGTCTTCGGAGAACTTCGACACCACGTCTGGAATCCCACCAAATGCCGGCGGTTTTCTCTTCAAATTCAAAAAACAGTTCCAAGTCCGGATTGATGAACAGTTCTTCAGCCGAATTCAACGTGCGAATAAATACCAGTGGTTCGCAAGTGACCGAAGTGGAGTTTACCTCAAATCGATGAAAAGGGAAGTAGGAATACTCATTCTCTTCCCCAACGCGCCGTACGACACCATCAGGTTTGCCGAGACCGCGAATCACGTTTCCTATCGACTCAAGTTTATCGAAGATCTCAGTAAAACCATCAGGTGGTAAGAGCATGCTCTGCCGCTGAATTAGGTCTTCAACCCCTTGATCATTGTGTTGAGGTTTGAGAGTCAGAGCACCTAACCTGAACCATAGACCGCTGAGGCGATCAACAAAGAGATCCCCGCTAAAATCCAATTCTGGTAAGCTGAAAAGGTGCGTTGGCAGATCGTCTTTATTGAATATCAACGCCATATTGATGCAAAACGTGGTTTAGATTACGATGAGGTATAGTAACTTCAAAAGGGAGTTGGTCTTCAGGAGGAAAGGTATTTCTTAAAACACACTCTTTGGTGTTTCTCGAGTACGGTCTGTCACGGTTGTTGTATATCAGGTACCGATAAGTTTCGGCATATCTTGCGCGCCAGACGGTTGGGAATCTCGGTGTGACGAGGAATTGCTTCTACAGCCCCCGTAATCGAATTAAACCACAAAGAATGCGAACGTCCTTCGCGTTTGAGTTGACAGTTGTGTCTCCGAAGATGCCGAAGTAAACTCCTCCGTTTCACGAAATAATGACTCTTTCCCGAATAGCCCCAGGGGCTGCACCGCGAAGCCCCTCTTCCCGGCGATCTTCCAGTACAAGGGCAATGGCCTCCGCCAAACTCTCACAAGCCTCATCTTTGGTCGTACCTTGACCATTTGCTTCAGGTATTTCAGGACAAAAGGCAATGTACCATTCTTCATCCCGTTCGATAATCGCCGTAAACTCGTTTTTCATCGTCTCGCGCTCCATTGATACGTTCGCAATACCTTCAGGAGATCTGCAATTCCAAAGTCGCGTTGGCCCCGTGTCATCGTCCTCCGATTGCGGTTTCCATCAATCATTGCGCGGAGAATCTAACCACAAATCAACCAACCTTCTTAATCCGCAGCCTTTTCAAAATTATACCTATAATGATAAACAATCTGATTCCAAAGCGCCAACATTCAATCATCCAAGTCCAAAAACTCGAGTTGTCCTCGCCGGAGAAGTGTGTCCCGAATGCGTTCAGCGGTCTGACGTATAATCTCGTCGTCATGGTTGCGACCTGCTTTCAGAATCGCTTTCGCGTCATCAGCCGGAATATAGACAAGGCTGTCTTCCGGCATGGCATGGATCAACTTTTCAAAACATGGGAGAACATGTTCCAAGTATTCAGGGAGCATTGATCGTAACGACTTAGTGTGCAAATAGGCTTCTTGGCGTTCACCTGATCCAACATGTAGAACTCCGGGAACATCCAGTATCCTGGAATAAGCGTCTAATCGCCAGTCGGTTTCCAGACATTCGGCGTCCAACCAGCAGGTAAAATCACGGAGTTCCGAAGGTTCTCCTATTTTAAGACGCCATTCGAAAAAGGATGTCACCTTGCTCTTCAAGGACTCTTCAAGTTGCTTGCCGGTGTTTCGCAGTAACCGACCCACATGATCGAACAATCTCCCCCAGTACCATCTTTTTTCGTTGGTTTTCTGATAGAAGTGATCTAACAGACTGTCCGTCCCAACCAGTGGGTACATGTCCCATATATAGTAAATGAATAAGTGCTCACCAAGACTGGCAATCACGTCCCCGGTGAGTAGTTCTCTTTGATCCATGCAATCCAGCTTATTCAACGCAAATGAGAAATCTCCGCGAACTGTTTCAAAAATCGCTTTGTAGGGTTTGGTAAAGATGAGAAAACCACTAAAGGCAGCCCGCCAAGCTGGCATGTCGTCTTGAGGAAAGAAACATGACTTGTGAGCGATCGTCCATGTCTTGTCGAAGTTGAAAACATGTATGAAATTCCTGCCCAGTATGGGGTATTCGGGAACTGTTAGCGGAAACTCCGCTCCTGTCTTGAAACGCTGCGCAAGGATACACTTGACCTCGTTCAATTCTGATTCCTGATCGTGCACACGCACCCAGTATCCGTATTTGATTAGCGTTTCCAAAGCGCAGCTTCGGGTGTGATTGATTGCTTCGGTGAGTGGATCGTTTCTATCCAGCAATGTACGAACACCGTTGTCCAATTCCTTATCTGACTGCGTACACAATGCCTTGAGAATTTCCGCCAGTTGATTGCGATATGAGATCGGTACATTGGCTTCCTTTGTGAGACATTTTTCCACAAATTCGCCAACAGCCTGTTTAGTAGGCTGCCAGTTCGGGTTATCCGGCGAAGCTTCTCCTTGTACATAGTGGGTTTCATTCTCCTGGTTTTGCGAAACCGCCCAGGTACAGAAATCGAACCACCCATCGAGCGGTCCAAATACACCGGCTTCGACCTGCGTCTGAATTGCTTTTATCATGGATCGGACGTATATGGGGCGTTTGATCCTGTCTCGTTTCTCCTGTAACCAGAACTTCAACCTGCTATCGTCAGGAACTACTGACTCGGTGAATACGGTCTGAAACGCATCGGCCAAGGAAGGGATGTCAACTTGAACTGACCAGTCGTCCTCGTCCGAGTGCTCATCCTGCCATTCGTTGATGTAGCACAATAACTCCTCGTCCGAGTACTCTGACAATTCATCAGACGATTTCGGACTGCGTGTTTCGACAAAACTTGCCTTGGGTTTGGTATCAATGAAATACGTCTCATCCGTTATACTGCCTTCCTCTTCATTGCTATCGAACGAATCAAAGTAAGTGGTGTATTTTCCAAAGAGTACGGAAGCAAACGGTCGGAATTGCGAGCGATAGAATTTACGTTTCCAGTTTTCGAGATCCGCTTCGGTATATTGGTCGCCCATACGATTACGACGAGCCTTCAGCACGGAGTCGCTGAGGATCAGATCGAAAATCTTAGCTCGTTCAGATTCTGTAAGCAAAGTTGTTCCGATATCCTCGCAGGACATTCTGATCATCCGTTGAAACTCATAGGGATAAATCCAATCCTTTGCAAAATTATCATTGTCTACGATCAAATCCCGAATCCACGGTCTGGTCTGCTCGTTTGGATGTAAAGCATATAGGTGTTGCCTGAGCCTCTCAAATACATTCCACCGTTGTTCCGTCAAAGTGCCATTCAAAGCTTCAATTTCTTTACAGGACCGATTCTCAAATACCTTCTCACAAGCGTAAGTCATTGTAAGAATCAGGGTCTGTTTTGTATCCATGTTTTTCAAGTTTTGTTCATCAAGTTTAGGACACCATAGCTCTGTAAAATCACTCTTAGTTCCGCTGTCGAGTTCGTTCTGATGCTTTCCCAGGCGAATCATGTTCGCTGTAGCATCTATCAGCATACAGGCGACCTTACAGGGTTCTTTCACTGCCAATGGACGAACTCCTTTGTCCATGATTTGCTGATAGTTCCAATCATCGAATCGGGGGACAGGTTCAAGATACGTGCCTATTGGCGCTATTTCATCACCCTTTCTGATCTCCGCTTGTCGCCTGCGCTTATCTTCATCCTGAGGATCGGGGTAAAATTGAACGAGTATCTTTGTAAGTTCCACCGCAGCTTGCGTTTCATTTTCGGCAGTCCAGTGAACTAAAAGGTCGGCAAACTTGCGAGGCAGCAGATGGTATCGAAGATCGGCATACTCGATCATTTTTGTTTTAAGCCGCACGCAATGCTCACCCTTGAGCATCAGGACTATGTCCAAAATACCGTCATAGACTCCCGGATTGTCGGTCTTCGGAAGATTCGATACAATGTCGACAACTTCTTCCGGTTCTTCCTTGGTGACATTCTTTAGGTACTGTAGTTCCGGCCACGGAGGATACTGGACGAAACCTCCCGGCAAGTGCCTCACGCCCGGAGGGGACGTGAAACACCCATGTTGGGATAACGGTTGAATCCAATTAGGGTTTTTTAGGCGAGAGAAGAAGCGGTGACGGACCGAATCTTTATTGCTAAGACTCAGTGCTCTCTCTACTGTTTCACTTGTTGGCTTGCTCCAGGATTGCATCCATGCTCCGTATTTGACTGTATGCGCGCGTTGCGGCGATGTTTAGAAAATCATCGAGAACCCTGAAGTACTCTTCAACTTGGGATAGGGTCTCTAATGAGAACCTCTTCTCTCGTAAGTGAGCACATTTTACGAAAAATTTTCTTGCTTCTTTCCATTTTTCAAGATTGGAGATTTTGTCTCTATCGGAAGAGTCCAATAACGTGTTTAAGAAAAACTCACCCTTTTCTTCGCTTCTCTGGCGTCCCTCTTCATGCTCCTTTATTAGCTCTGTAACCATCTCACATACATCGTATGGGATCGTAGGGCCAATTTCATCAGGTTGAGAGGATGTAAGTCCTTGGCCACGCCAATTGTCTTGCCAATTGTTCTGCAGTTTGTTCACCAGATCTACATACTGGACTCGAGGATTCGTGATCCCAGCTATGGTTTGGGGTAATGAGTTCAGCATATCTCTACCAGTGTGTGATACAAAAGTTACGTATCCGGGCGCTTTCTGTTCTAACATACAAACTGCACCTTTGTATGCATCCGCATATACCGGCAAATGCAATATGTCATTCATCCAGTTGAATATCTGTTGCTGACTTTCTGTTAACATTACCGTCCCATTCGATACTTGATATCGAAGTTGATGATAAAGTCCAACTCCTCTTCGGTGAAACCGTAGTATTCTGCTAACAGGTGCTCGATAAAGTCAACGACAGGTTTCTGAATCTTGATTGATGTTGTTTCTACGAATCCAGTGACCCTGTGGGCACGCTTCAATGTACTCCTTAATTGACAACATCAGAATTGTATTTATCCTAATAGTATATATTATCATCTATAATTCACATATAATGAGATAAAATGGTATCAAAATATACTGACATTGATGAGCAGTCATTCCCGATTGGCCGGCAGAGGCTCTCAACCGTTCTGAGAGACTCTAACGAGGTCATCGAAACGGATGATGTAGTCAGGACGCTGCTGGTGACACGAACCGAAGCATCCAAGTTGTTATCCAGATGGACCGGCCAGGGGTGGTTGCGTCGCGTAGGCCGCGGGGCATACGTACCCGTTCCATTGGAGTTGCTTGGCGACCGCTATGTGCTGGATGATCACTGGGTACTTGTGCCAACGCTTTTCGGATCGTCATATATCGGCGGATGGACGGCCGCCGAGTACTGGGACCTGACCGAACAGCTGTTCAATGATACGATCGTATTTACGTCGAATCCGGTTAGAATCAAGCACCAGAGCCGACATGGAGCGTGGTTTCTGGTGTCTCATGTTCACAAGCGTAAGGTGTTTGGTACGAAGGCGGTTTGGCGAGGTAGCACGAGCGTGGCTCTCTCGGATATTCACCGAACCATTATCGACATGCTTCACAACCCGAGGCTGGGTGGCGGAATACAGCATGTATCGGATTGTCTGGGTGTATACTTGAGGAAACCCGAACGGAGCGATGACAAGCTTGTTTCTTATGCTGAGAAACTAGGCAATGGGGCAGTAATGAAGCGCTTGGGTTACCTGGTAGAAAGGATTTCCGGTACGTCCAAGCTCACAAAATGGTGCCAGGAACACATGACCGCCGGCAACGCCAGGCTTGATTCCGCGTTAAAGTGTACACGGTTGGTAACAAAATGGCGGCTCTGGGTTCCACCGACGGAACCTATCGGATTATCTCGAAAATAACTTACTCATTTGTTCTGAAGTCAATCCCGTCGAACGGATGGCGGTTGTACGTATCAATCCCGAAGCGACGGATCATACGGTTGCTCCCGGATCGATTCGATGTCGAACGGTGGATGTCCGGGAGGAATCTTGTCTTTCAGTGTACCAAGGCTGGAGTAGTCGATCCGCCATGGCTTCAGGATGAATCCGTCAGGCCCTTCGGTGATTTCGATTTTATCACCGGGTTTTACGCCCATGGCGTCCAGGACCTCGGAAGTTAGCGTAACTTTTCGATCAGATGTGATTTTCAAGACCATTTCGAGATTCCTTTTGCATGAGTTGATTTCATGGTTTCCACTTAGTATAAGGCAAACTAAGGGTTCTTACAATGGTTGGTATGGCACCTGATGATTCCGGACGTATCACGGGACGAACAACGAAGTCC